>FIZK01000037.1 GCA_900018335.1 uncultured Clostridia bacterium
CGTAGAAGCCATCCTAACGACTCAAATTCACCTGTTCGAAGGAACGCTGCACGAGAACATCTGCCGTACTCTGAGCGAAAAAGAGGAGTGGCTCTTGGATAGAGTAACAACCGGTGTGGGCCGCATGGTGAAGCCCGTTGAAAGCGGCAGCACCGGTATCAGAAGAGGCACGTTTCCTGCCAGCAGCCATGGGACCCGGGGGTTCTCGAAGCTATTCAACCGCCTGAACTTCGTAGACGTTTTCTGAGTTAACCGATGCATGCGGGCCTAACAGAGCCTTTGCGCATCTCGACTCCCATTTTATGGCAAAACGAACATCCTAGATGTCTGCAACAGCTCTTTGATGAGAAAACCGAGTTTTGAATCGCTTTTCAGTGTCTTTCATCGCGAAACCACTTTGGGAACCAAGAAAAAACCCGACACTACTTGACACAGTCGTAAAACTAGCGGGGGTTGACATCCCGGCTGGGTGTTTGTATAATAAGCATTGTCATGGCGGCGTAGCTCAGTTGGTCAGAGCATACGGTTCATACCCGTAGAGTCGCTGGTTCGAATCCAGCCGCCGCTACCAAAATAAGTTGACAAAACCCTACAATTTCCTGTAGGGTTTTTCTGTTTCCTTCGAATTATTTAGATAAGTTGAATGTGGGTCCAACTGCCTTCGACAGAAGCCCTGTCTTCGCCCTGCTATCCTTTAAGGAGTAACAGGATGGAGATGATGGCGTGTCCAGAACTGTGTCAACGTTTTCTCGCTTCAACGAAAATGGTTTGGGGCTGGGGCAGTTGGCTGCCCGCTGGGCCTACGCTCCGCCTGTCTGGGCTTTCTTAGGTTTTCTGCTGGGCAAGAGCGCCATTTTTGGTGAAGTCTGGCCCTTTGGTTTGGCCTACGCCGCGGTCTGGCGGGGCGAAAAGCGCAGCAGGGTAATCCCGCCGGTTTTGGGGGCTGCCTTGGGGATCACCGCGGCCCTGGGAGTACGTGAAGCCCTGCCCTACTACGCCGCGCTGGCCCTGATCAGCCTGCTGCCTGCGAAGGACAGCAAAAGAGGCAGCTGGGTGATCTGCGGTTCCCTGGTACTCAAGGCTGCGGTGCATTTTATGCTCCGGGCCATGCCCATTGTGTTCATTGTGGCCATAACCGAATGCGCCTTCGCAGTGTTCACTTTTAACCTGCTCAAGCCCTTGGTGGAGCGCTGCCTACAGAAGCAGTTGGCCCATGAAGAGCTGTTCGGATTTTTCCTGGCCTTAACCCTGATCTTGTCCCTTAGCTGGTCCTGGGGCGGGTTTTCCCCCCGTTTGTTCTTGGCCTGCTGGCTGCTGGCGCTGGGTGCCAGACTCGGAGGTTTGGGCGTTTCGTGCATCTTGGGGCCATCCCTGGCCCTACTGCTCCTGCTGCTGGGAGAGCCCACGGCCATGGTGCTGCTCATTGTCACCGCCAGTTTGCTCACGGGTTTCCTGCACAGGTTTTCTTGGGGTTCCTATGCCGGGATGCTTCTGGCCTTGGTGTTTTCTGTCCCCGGCCCGGCGGAAGAGATCGTCCTACAGTGGCTGTTGGTACTGCTGGCAGCGGCCTGGCTGGCCAACCGGGTACCCCGGGAACGTCTGGATGTTTTGGCGCGCCTGGTCCCGGGAACGGAGCCCTTTGTGCAGCAGGATAAGGCCTATGATGAACACTTGAAGATGGTGCTGGACAGAAAGATCGACGGTTATCTCACCGTCTTTGAGGAGCTGGAAAACACTTTGGAGGACAGCGAAAACCCGCTCTTCCGCAAGCAGATGCAGGGGATGGCCGAGCTGCTCAAGACCATGAAAACCTCCTTTGCGCCAGAGGCTCACTTTACGCGAGAGCTCGAGGACCGACTGCTTAGCCATTTTGCCGGAGCGGATCTGGCCTATATTACCGCGGTGCAGTGCCTGGACGGTTTTGACATCTACGGCGCCAGGCGCAATCCCTGTTCCAATCGCTGTTTTTGTCAAGAGGTGGCCTCCTACTGCAGCGGGACCATCGCCTCCCAGCGCTACGCGGTGGTGAGCACCAACTGTTCAACGGGGACTTGTGGTTTTCAGATCTCACCCTGCCCCGCCCATCGGGTGGAGATCGGCAAAGCCGCCGTAGCCAGCAGCGGTATCTCAGGCGACAGCCAGATCACTTTCGAGATTTCCTTCAGTAAAGTGGCCATCGTGTTGAGTGACGGTATGGGGGTGGGGCCCAAGGCCCAAACTGAAAGCAGTATGGCTCTCAGGCTTTTGGAGCGGATGATCAAAGCAGGTTATGATCTGAGCACCGCCGTTGGCTTCATCAACCGCCTGCTGCTTTTGCGCAACCGGGAGGAGATGTTCGTCACCATCGATCTGGTGGTGGTGGACCTTTTCACCGGGCAGTTGGAATTTGTCAAGGTGGGAGCCGCCCCGAGCTTCATCAAACGGGGGCGGGAAGTGGAGATCGTGCACAACCACACCCTGCCCGTGGGCGTGCTGGATCAGGTTGAGGTGGAAGCAGATAGGAGAACGCTGAAGGAAGGCGAATTGTTGATCATGGTTACCGATGGGGTGCTGGAAGCCCAGCGCCATCTGGCCCGCAAAGAAGAGTGGATGTGCTGGTACCTGCGGCGCCTGAAGGAAGTCGAAGACCCCGCTTCCCTAGCCGAAACGCTTCTCTACGACAGCATTGAAAGGGCTGGAGGAAGGGTGGATGATGATATGATGGTGGTAGCGGCGCGGTTAGTGCCCGCGCAACAGGAGATTGAGGCCTATAGGAGGGTGCAGCCTAGTGGACTGTGATCTGTTCCCTGCTTTTGCTGAAAACCTAGCAGCCATGTGCGTATCCAAGCAGGAGCGGGTCCTCATTGCCGTGAGCGGAGGACCCGATTCTATGGCGCTATTGCACCTGTTTTCCCGCTGGAATATGGGGAAAATTGGCGTCTTCCACCTCAACCACGGTTTTCGCCAGACCGCGGCCCGGGACGCCTTCTTTGTGCGCGACTACTGCCAAAAGCTGAATGTACCCGTGGAGATCCAGGAGTACGACATCAACCGCTACTTAGCTGCCAGCGGAGAATCTAAGCAGCAGGGCGCTCGCAAGATCCGCTACCAGCTCCTGAAGAACTTCGCTGAAACGGGCGGCTATCACCGCATCGCGCTGGGGCACCACGGAGATGACCAGGCAGAGACGGTGTTGATGCGCATTCTGCGCGGCGCGGGGCTGCACGGCTTGGGGGGCATTCCCATGCAGCGGGGCGCCTTTATCCGGCCGCTCCTCACGGTGTACAAGGAGCAGATTATCCGCTACTGTCAGGAGTTTGGAGTGCCCTACATCCAGGATGAAACCAACCTGGAACCCATCTACCTGCGCAACAAGGTGCGCCAGGAACTGCTGCCCCTTTTGGCGCGGGAGTACAATCCCGAAATAGTACCGCAGCTGGTGCAGCTGGCGGAACTGGCCCGGGAGGATGAATCAGAACTGCAGGCCACGGCCGAAGAAATCTGCAGGAAGCATCTGCGCTGGCAGCGGGGCCAGCTGCTCTTCCCTAGAAACCGCTTTGCGGAGCTGTCCACGGCCATGCAGCGCCGGGTGCTGCGCAGGCTTTTGGAGATTTACCGGGGGCATCTGCGTCAGATTGGTTTTGTGCATATCGAGGACTGGCGCAAGCACATCTTGGAGAACACCGTTTTTCAGCTAGCTCTCCCTCAGGTTTGGGTGTCAGGCAACGTAGATCATATCTTTGTAGGGACCTTTTCTGCTGAGAAATGGGAACCCGTTGAACTTGACATACCCGGGCAGATCAAAGTGGGCGGTTTTGCCCTCAGGGCCGAGCTGTGGGATAGCGGTGATCTCCCGCCCAGGACCGAAGGCAGTGAGGACTTTGACCTTGCCGAGCTTCAGCTGCCCCTAGTGGTCAGGACCAGGCGGGCGGGCGACCGCATGCGTCCCTTTGGGGGAAAGGGAACGAAGAAAGTAAAGGATCTGCTCATTGACGCCCGCATCCCTGTGCAGATACGGGATTTCCTGCCGGTCATCTGCGATCAGGCGGGTATTCTCTGGATTCCCACCGTGCGCAGAAGTGACCGGGCAGCCCTTTCAGAAACCACGGAAAAGGTGCTGCGCCTGACTAATGTGAGTGATTCTTAATTTGTTGTCACTCCCCTGCCCTTATGGTATAATTGGTTGACGTACTGCTATTGCCTTGGTATTGGAAAAGGGAGGGCAGAATTTGAACAGACTTCTCCGTGGAATCGGGTTATATTTACTGATCGCCATCATTGCCATCTCCATAGTCAGCAATCTTTATTCACCGGGTAGTGTGGCCAAAGAGCTCTACTACTCTGAGTTGTTGCGATACATTGATGAAGACAGGGTTGCTTCCGCCCGTTTGGTGGGGGATCAGCATGTGGAGGGCACCCTCAAGGATGGGACCAGCTTTGTGGCCACCATTCCCGTGGGCAAAATGCCTGACATTGCCGATCGCTTGGAATCCAAAAACGTTCAGCTGGAAGCTGATCTGCCGCCGCAGCCGCCCTGGTGGATGGCTTTGCTGCCGAACTTGCTGTTCGTAGTCCTGCTGGCCCTGGTCTGGCTGTTCATCATGAACCAGATGCAGGGCGGCAATAATCGCGCGCTGTCCTTCGGTAAGAGCCGGGCCAGGCTGCACCATGAAGACAAGCCCAAGGTCACCTTCGACAATGTGGCAGGTGTAGACGAGGCCAAGCAGGAATTAGTTGAAATCGTGGAGTTTTTGAAGTACCCCAAGAAGTTCAACGAGCTGGGCGCCAAGATTCCCAAGGGCGTACTGCTGGTGGGGCCTCCGGGAACAGGTAAAACTCTCTTAGCTAGAGCTGTTGCCGGCGAAGCGGGAGTCCCGTTCTTCAGCATTTCCGGCTCTGAGTTTGTGGAAATGTTCGTGGGCGTAGGCGCCTCCAGGGTGCGTGATCTGTTTGAAAACGCCAAAAAGAACGCTCCCTGCCTGGTGTTCATCGATGAGTTGGATGCCGTGGGCCGACAAAGGGGAGCTGGCCTGGGCGGCGGCCATGATGAAAGGGAACAGACTTTGAACCAACTGCTGGTGGAAATGGATGGATTTGAGACCAACACCGGCATCATCGTCATGGCGGCCACCAACCGCGCCGACGTTTTGGATCCGGCGCTGCTGCGGCCGGGCCGATTTGACCGCAAGGTTGTGGTAGATCGCCCGGATCTCCAGGGACGCATTGCCATCCTGAAGATCCACGCCCGCAACAAACCCCTGGCGCCAGAAGTGGACCTGGCTGTACTAGCCCGCAGGACCCCGGGGTTCTCCGGAGCAGACTTGGAAAGCTTGCTCAACGAAGCTGCTATCCTGGCGGCCCGGGCCAACCGCAAGATTATCACCATGGAAGATTGTGAAGAGTCCATTGACCGGGTGCTCATGGGTCCGGAGAAGAAGAACCGGGTCATGAGCGACATGGACCGCAAGGTGTTTGCCTACCACGAAGCGGGCCACGCCGTTGTGGCTCACTACTCCGAGCACGGGGATCCCGTGCACAAGGTGACTATTGTGGGCCGGGGCAGCGCAGGTGGTTACACCATGATGCTGCCTGAGGAAGAGCGTTATGTGTCTACGCGTTCCAAACTCCTGGACGATTTGGTAAACCTCCTGGGAGGAAGGGCCGCCGAAGAGCTGGCCCTGGGCGAGATCAGCACCGGAGCCCACAACGATCTAGAGCGGGTAACCCGAATTGCCCGCAAGATGGTCATGGAGTGGGGTATGAGCGAAAAACTAGGGCCCTTGACCTTTGGGCGCCCCAACGGCGAGGATCTGGTGTTCTTAGGCCGGGATATTTCCCGGGAGCGCAATTACAGTGAAGAAGTGGCTGCCCTCATCGATGAGGAAGTGCGGCAACTGGTGGAGTCCAGTTATGAGCGGGCCACGATGCTGCTGGAGCAGCACCGCGACAAGCTGGATCTGCTGGCGGAAGCGCTCCTGGAGCGGGAAACCCTGACCAGGGAAGAGTTCTTAGCCCTCATGGAGGGCCGGGAACTGCCTGAGCCGCAGCCTGAAGAGCCGTCGGTGCATGAGACCGTTGCCGCTTTCCAGGATGAGAAGAAGAAGGAGACGGTGAAGGTGCGGGGCGAGCTGAGGCGGCCCGGCCCTGATCCGGTGATTGGAGAGGCATAGAGCAGGAGGAAAGGGAAGTGCACCCCTGATGCAGGTATTTACTGGGGTGCACTTTTTGTTTGAAAAAGAACGGGCCCGGCTTACTGCCGGACCCGTTCTTGGACCTATGCTCTATTTAGCGGAGGGCAGCAGGTTTGTTGCCCAGGGTTACTGTGAACATCATCATCCGTCCGCTCCTCAGGACGGTGATGAGCACTTCATCACCGGTCTTCCGCTTGCCAATCTCTTCAGCCACATCATCCGTTGTGTACACATCCCGGTCGCCGATGCGGCGGATGACGTCCCAGGGCTTGAGCCCAGCTTCTTCTGCGGGAGAGCCCTTGACCACATCCATGACTACTACGCCTTTGTCATCGGGCAGGCGCAGCTGCTTGGCGATGCCCTCAGTGATGTTTTGGTACCAGATGCCCAGCCAGGGCATGCTCACGCCGCCGGTGGTGATCAGCTCGTCCAGGACCTCTTTGGCCACATTGATGGGGATGGCGAAGCCAATGCCCTGGGCCTGTGCGTGGACGGCGGTGTTGATGCCGATCACTTCGCCCTTAATGTTCAACAGTGGGCCGCCGGAATTGCCGCGGTTGATGGCTGCGTCAGTCTGCATAAGGTTGCGATAGATTTTCGGGGAGTTGGTTTCTGAATCGTAGACGCTGATTTCCCTGCCCTTGGCGCTGAGCACGCCCACCGTCACCGTGTGCTCAAAGTTCCTTCCATAGGGGTTGCCGATGGCAATGGTCCACTCGCCAACGCGGCTGGCATCGGAATCGCCCAGGGGCAGAGTGGGGAAGACGTCGCCATTTTCATTGATAATGCGCAGGACCGCCAGGTCCAAGGAGTAGTCGGAGCCGATTATCTCCGCCTCGTATTCCCTTTCCAGCCCAAGCGCATCCACCACCACTGTGATGGTCTGCCCCTCGCCTTTGTTGCCCACCACATGCTGGTTAGTGAGGACGATGCCGGACTCGTCAATGATGAACCCAGACCCGGCACTGGTAACCTCCCTCTGCTGAGGTTGAGTGAAGAACGGATCGTTGAACCAGAAATCGAAGAAGGAACCAAAGGGATCCCAATTGGAGGACGGCCTTCTGTACGTGTCCACCGTCTGCGCTGGCCAGGTTACGGAGATATACACCGTGGCGGGACTTGCCACTTCGGCAATATCCGCGATAATATACGGGTTATCAACCAATATGGGCAGGGCCCTGCTCTGTGCAACGCTGGGAGCTTCGACTCCCGTCTGCGGCAGTTCTTGAGCCACCATGGTCGTTTGAGGCCACAGGTGGACTATCACGCCGCTTACAGCCAAAAGAACAGCCACAACGATCATGACCTTGATGATACGTTTACGCATAATAATCCTCCTCCTGTGTTTCTAATTAAATTATAGCCTTCCTATTTTGGCCTTACAAGGGAGTGGACCTGTGCAGAATTGTGTTAAGTGTATCCAGTGGGGGGAAGAAATAGTACGCCAGATCGAGATCCACCACACCTTGGGTTCGACAAACGAATTCGGAAAAAGGCGGGTCAAAAATGGGGGTATTCTCTCCGGAACTGTGATCTGGGCACTGCAGCAGACGTCGGGGAAGGGGCGCCGGGGAAGGGTTTGGGAGAGCGACCAGAGTTCCCTCACCTTTAGCCTGGTTTGGCGCTGCCCAGAAGGGGCTCCGCCTGCTGCCCTGACCATCACCGTGGGCTTGGGTTTGGTACTGGAGCTTGGCCCTCTGGCGCCTGGACTGAAGGTGAAGTGGCCTAACGATCTGTGGGTGGGAGAGGGGAAGCTGGGGGGCATACTCACAGAAACCCTGCGCCACGCCGGGGCTTGGTGGGTGGTTTTAGGCGTTGGCCTCAATGTCAACTCCATACCCGGTGCCAAAGATGGTGCCCGAACCTCCCTGGCGGAAGCCTCGGGCATTGTGTGGCCCCGCTTGGGGGTGCTCCACCGGGCCCTCCAGGGGATGGAGTCCGGCTTTCAACTGGCCTATGCCGGCTGCGATCTTTCCCGCCTCCTGCGCGAGCACGGCAACTTCCTGGATCGCCCATTAATAGTACGGGAAGGCGGACGCACCTTCCCGGCACAGGCCGCTGATGTCCTCCCCGACGGCCGCCTGCTGTTGGAAGACGGCCGGGGGCGCCGGGCGGCGCTGCCGGAGGAAATCAGCTTGGTTCTTCGTTGAAAACATTGTTAGATGTGGTACAATAGTATATGGGAGAATTTGAGTTCCTGGTGGGCTCCGCAGGCTTCAAACCTGTTTGGGGGGTAACTAGGGTTATCCCCGGTGGGTTCGATTCCCATATTCTCCCGCCACTTAGACATTGAGGGGACGTTTGCCGAGGGTGCGGACGTCTCCTTTTCTTATGGTCACACCCTGGGCATCGAAGTACTCCAAAAAGGCTAGGGCAAACTTGCGGCTCGTGCCCACCCGGTCCCGGAAGGCTGCCAGCTGGAAACCGTTTTGGAATGCTTCTTCCTCAAAAAGAATGGCAGCGGCCTGCTGCACGATTTCCGGCGTGGTCCAGTGTTCATTGGCCAGCTGGACCAAGAGCCCTAAGTGGGCACCGGCATAGAGCAGCTCCTTGGAGTAGCCCAACTCCAAAAGGGCGCTTGTAACTGGGGGTTCATAGGGGTTTTCCGCGATTTTACGCCGAAGCTCCTGGAGCTGGCTCTCTTCCTTGGGGGTAAGGGCCAGCTGATGGCCTTTGCCGCTGATGCATCCCCCTACTTCTTCCAGCTCTGGGACTTCTTTCAGGATCTGGTCGAAGAGCCTGGCGGGAAGCCCCGTGGCGGCACGCAGGGTTTCCTTGCTGGGGCCGGGGCTCAAGGGGTTGGCTGCGTGAAATGCCTCCACTGCACTGCGCAGATAACCCTGGATTTTTGCAAACTGCCGGGGCGCCATAATGAACTCCCCGAGCTCATGCAGATCCGGATGCAGGCTCAGTCCCTCCCGCTTGAACTGCTGCAGCGTCCAGTAAGTGCGGTCCTCCGCCTTGAGCAGGCTGTAGCCCAGGGGATCCGCGGAGTATTTGGCCTTTAAATTCTCCAGATCCAGGTGTGCCTGGGGCTGTTCAAAGGGGAAGAGATGGCGCCGCCGCTCGGGCCCCACTAGGCGCAGGTTCTGGCCCCGCACGGGGATTCCTGCTTCGATGAACGCTCCGCCCCCTAGGTTTTCCTGGAGTTCGCTGTGGCGGAGAATGAAGCGGTCTTGGAACTGAAAATGGCCGGGGAGTTCCAGCTCGAGCTGGACGAACCCCTCCGTTCCTGGAGCAAGCTGCTCGCCACCGAGGATTCTCACCTTGGCCAGGGTTTCCAGGGTGCCCACGTAGAGCTTAACCACCTGGCCCGTGGCCAGTGGCGCGGGTGCCCCAGGCAGAACCTGGACAAAGGCGTTGATCAGGGAAAAATGGGGGCGCTTGCCCGGAAGGCTCAGATACATGCCCCTGACCAGATCGGCCTTTTCTAGTCCGGTCAGGTTCACGGCCAGCCTCGAGTGGGGGACACCCTTTTCCACCGCTTTGGTATGGGTTTGCAGGCCGCGGATCCTGGCCTGCAGCCCCCCGGGCTGCACAGCAACTTCCATGCCCACCTCCAGACAGCCCCCGAGCAGGGTGCCGGTGACCACGGTGCCCGCTCCCTTGATGGTGAACACCCGGTCAATCCAGAGCAGGGGATCGTCCCCCTGGGTTTCCTGGGCCAGGCTGCCCACAAGATCGCCGATGGCTCCTTTGAGCACTTCCAGATTAAGCCCGGTCACGCCCGAGACGGGGATGATGGGGGCGTCCGCCAGGGACGTGGAAGCCAGACGCTCCGCGATATCTGCCTGTACCAGTTCCAGCCACTCTGGATCCACGAGATCAGCCTTAGTCAGGGCCACGATGCCCCGCTTGATTCCGTAGAGATCGATGATATCCATGTGCTCCTGGGTCTGGGGCATCCAGCCGTCATCTGCAGCGATGACCAACAGCACAAAATCCACCAGCCCCACGCCGGCCAGCATGTTTTTCACCAGGCGGTGATGGCCGGGAACGTCCACGATACCCACCGTGCCCTGGGGAAGGGAAAGCCAGGCAAAGCCCAGATCCACCGTCATACCCCGGGTCTGTTCTTCCTGGAGGCGATCGGGGTTGATGCCGGTAAGGGCTGTAATCAGCGTGGTCTTGCCGTGATCTATATGGCCTGCCGTGCCCATTATGAACATGGTCTCACTCCTTTTTGCAGCAGTGCAGCTACTTCCTGGTCCTGCTCAGGCAGTACCGTCCGGGGGTCCAGCAGCACTCGATCCTGGACAATGCGGGCCAGTATTGGAGGCCTGCTGCTCCGCAGATGGGCCAGGAGTTCCTGGGCAGAGAGGTTGGGGCTGGCAAGCGCCAGGGCCCAGGAGGGAAGTTCTTCACCTGGCAGCGATCCTCCGCCCATGGTGGCGGAGCTTGCTACCACTTCGCCCTGGAGACCAGGCCCCAGAGCGTGCAGCCATTTTTCTGCCCGGGCCTTGACTTTCTCCGCCGGAAGATTGGCTAAAGCCCAGAGGGGCAGGCTGGCGTACTCTTTCTTGAGATAAAGTTCCAGCACCGCTTCTAACGCAATCAGGGACAGCTTATCGATGCGCAGCGCCCTGAGGAGGGGATCTTTTTTGATTTGGGCCATGAGCTCCCTGCGGCCGCTGATGATGCCCGCTTGGGGCCCTCCCAGAAGTTTGTCGCCGCTGTAGGTGACGATGTGGCTGTGGGCCAGGGCCGTGCTCACCCGGGGTTCGGGGAAGGGTGTAAACGATCCACTGCCCAAATCTTCGATCAAGTAAAGCCCATGCTCCTCTGCGAGCTGGGCTAGCTGTTCCCTGGGGACCGCTTCGGTAAACCCCACGATGGTATAATTGCTGGGATGCACCAGGAGGATGGCCTTGGTCTGCGCAGTGATGGCCTGGGCATAATCGCTGAGCCTGGTGCGGTTGGTGGTCCCCACTTCCACTAACTGGCAGCCGCTGGCCGCCATCACTTCCGGGACGCGGAAGCCGCCTCCGATCTCAACAAGCTGGCCTCGGGAAACGATGACCTCACTTCCCGCCGTAAGCGCCTTGAGAACCAGCAAAACCGCCCCCGCGTTGTTGTTCACAACTACGGTGTCGTTTCTTTCCCCTTCATCGCCCAGCAGCGCGCTGAAGAGCTGGGACACCCCCGCATAGCGGCTGCCTCTGCTTCCTGAAGCCAGATCCAGTTCCAAGTTGAAATAGCCCCGTCCCAGATCCTGCAGGCGCTGGAGCGCATGCTCGGGGAGGGGGGCTCGTCCCACATTGGTATGGATCATTACCCCGGTGGCGTTGATCACGGGCTGAAACCTGCTTAAGTTGCGCCTTTTCAGCTGGCGGGTTACACGCGCGATAATCTCTTCCGGATTCAGCCCCCGCTGGCCTTGGGCCAACTCCCTCCGGATTTCCTCCAGCTCCCGCCGGATGACTGCGGCTATCTCCGGGCGGGAAAGGTCCCCGGCGGCCTGCTTTATTTCCGGTGCTTCCAGGAGCTTGTCAACGGCGGGTAACTGCCTGAAGGGGTTGGACATCTAGCTCTCTCCCTTGTCGTCTGTTTACCTCCATTATACGACAAAGGCGGCGGGCAACCCTTTTCATCGGTGGGAATCGGAGTGTTTAGAATAGGCCTGCTGGAGTATTTCCAGGCCGCGCTGGCGGGCTTCGGGACTGAGTCCTTTCTGCTGGCTGATGGTCTTCATGGCCGCGGCGATCATTTCGGCTCTCTCTTTTTTGCTCAGTTTAGCCATGGGCTGTCCCTCCCTGGGCATGATTACCCTATAGTATGTCCAACTGCCGCCAAGTTATGCAAAAAAATACAGGGTTACGTAAAAAGCCGTGATCACCGCGACCAGATCGGTGAGCAGGACTGTGGCCAGGGTGTGCCGGGTGCGTTTGATTCCCACCGCACCAGCGTAGACGGTCAGAACATAGAGGCTGGTTTCGGTGCTGCCCATGATGGTTGAGGCCAAGCGTCCGATGAAGGAGTCGGCGCCGTAGGTTTCAAATACCTGGGCCAAAAGGGCCAGGGAACCTGATCCTGAAATGGGACGGACCAGGGCCAGGGGCAGCGCCTCAGGGGGAAAGCCCAAACGATTCACCAAGGGCGAGAGCAGCCGGATCAGCTGAGCAAGGGCGCCGGAATGCTGGAAGACCTGAATGGCCACGAGCATACCCACAAGATAGGGCAGGACGCGCACCGCGGTCTGCCAGCCTTCCTTAGCCCCCTCCACGAAACTCTCGTAAACGGGTACCTTGCGGCTCAATCCCCACGTGGTGACGCCCAAGAGCAGAAGCGGAATGGCCCAGCGCGATAGACCGTGGACAGCTACAGCCATGGCAGCACCCTCCTTCGGGAAAGCCTGCGCAGAACAGCATCGAGGACCAGGGCCACTACCGTAGAGCAGAAAGTGGTTACTGCAATGGGCCCGATAATGTCTGTGGGGACAAGCGAACCGTGGGTGAGGCGGAGGGCAATAATGGTGGTGGGAATCACGGTGAGGCTAGAGGCGGTGATGGCCATAAAGGTGCACATGGCATCGGAGGCGGTGTCTTTGTCCCGGTTCAGTGCCTGCAGCTGCCCCATGGCCTTAAGTCCCAGGGGAGTGCAGGCGTTGCCTAGGCCCAGAATGTTGGCGCTCATGGCTGCCAGCAGGGCACCCATGGCGGGATGCTCGGCTGGAACCTTGGGAAAGAGGCGGCGGGCTAGGGGGCCAAGAAGGCGGGCCAGCGCCCGCGTGAGCCCGCCTTCCTGCGCAATCCTCATAACGCCGGACCAGAAGGAGACGATCCCGATCAGGCCCGCGGCAACCACCACCGCTTGCTCGCTTCCTTTGAGCACCCCCTCGGTGACCAGATGGATCTGCCCTTTGCTGGCAGCAGTAATCACTCCTGCCAGGATCATGAAAAACCAGATGTAATTGATCATGGTACCCCTCCCCCACAACCTTATGCGTAAAGGGGAGAAAATAAGAGGAATTGCGCAGGCGGACCGGATTATTTTCCCAAGCGCGCCTAAGGGACTCCCTTGACGTTTCCTGACCAATATCTTGAGGCTTGCATGCCGGCGCTGATTTTGTGCTATAATACAGTTAAGGTCAGTAATAGTCAAAGAAAGTTGGTGAGCGATTGGGTACGCTGGCAGATCACATAGAAGCATACATCAAGCAGATGCTGAGAAGAAGCGAAGACAACAGTGTGGAACTGAGCCGGGCCCAGCTGGCCAGCGACTTTTCCTGCGTTCCATCGCAGATTAACTACGTTTTGGCTACCCGCTTTACCCTGGAACGGGGCTATGTCGTGGAAAGCCGGCGCGGAGGCGGCGGGTACATCCGCGTAGCCCACGTGCAGGTTGAAGATGATCTAACCCATGCCGTAAATCTCTTGAAGAGCATCGGCTCCCAGCTGTCGGAAAGGCGCATGGAAAACATCTTGGCCCGCCTGAGGGACATTGGCCTCATTTCGCCGGCCCAGTGCAACTTGATCCGGGGAATTGTGCAGCAGGAAACGGGCACGATCAGTCAAGGCAAGGATGTTCTGCGGGCTAGTCTAGTGCGTGCCCTGCTGTTCTATATCATTAAGTCCGAAGCATGAGGAGTGGTGATTGATGCTGTGCGATAAATGCGGGCAGAATGAGGCCACGGTCAAGTTCGTGCAGATCGAGAACAATAAAAAGACCGAGCTGCACCTGTGCCGAGACTGCGCCCAGGGATATCCCAGCTTTACCCCGGGATTTGACCTGCAGCAGCTCCTCTCCAGCCTGTTCCAGTCCGCTTTCCTGGGGCAGAAATCGGCCCCCAGCGTGGCGGCGAAGCGCTGCCCCACCTGCGGGCGGAGCATCGCGGATATCCAAAAGACCGGAAGGTTGGGCTGCGGCAGCTGCTACCAGGTGTTCCAGGAGGAGTTGAACCCTGTTCTGCGCAGACTGCATGGTTCAGGGAACCATACGGGCAAGGTCCCGGCGCGGGCGTTTCCCAAGGTGCACGCGGCCCGTCAAATCGAGGAACTGCGCAGGCGTCTGGAGGAATGTGTACGCTTGGAGAAATATGAAGAAGCGGCTAAGTACCGCGATGAACTGAGGCTGTTGGAAAAGCAGCTGGCGGGAGGTGAAGCCCAATGAGGGAACTGGCTTCCTGGATGAGAGAGCGCGGACCACAAGGGGATATCGTGCTGGGCACCCGCTGCCGGCTGGCCAGAAATTTGCAGGATATCCCTTTTCCAGAGGCAGCCAGCCGCGAACAGCTGCGGGAGGTCTTAAGCAAGGCGGCCGGAGTTACTCCACACTTGAGTGAAATGGGGCCGTTCGCCTTCCGGGAAATGGCCACCATGGACGCCTTGGAGCGGGAGATCCTGGTGGAGGAACACCTGATCAGCCCAAGCCACATGCAGAATCCCGCGCATAAGGCCGTGATTCTCAACGCTGAGCGCAACATCAGCATCATGGTCAATGAGGAAGATCATTTCCGCATTCAAGTGCTCAAACCAGGCCTGCAGCTGGAGCAAGCCTGGCAGAGGGCCAATTCCATTGACGACCTTCTAGAAGAGCACTTGGACTTTGCCTTTGACCTGCAGGCAGGTTATCTCACTTCCTGCCCCACAAATGTGGGCACTGCCCTGCGGGCTTCGGTCATGCTGCACCTGCCTGCCCTGCGGCGGGTTCAGAAGGTGCAGGAGGTTTTAGGGGCGGTGGCCAAGTTCGGCTTAACCGTGCGGGGTTTGTACGGGGAAGGCAGTGATGCCTGGGGAAATGTTTACCAGCTTTCCAATCAGATCACTTTGGGCCAAAGTGAAGACGAAACCCTGGAACACCTGGCACGCTTCACGGCACAGATTCTCCACAGCGAGCGGCAGGCCCGGGAATATCTCTTGGAAAAAGAACGCCGCCTGACAACAGAAGATTGGCTTTATCGTTCTTACGGTATTCTGCAGAACGCCCGCATCATTGCCAGCCAAGAGGCCATGGAGCTGCTTTCCGATTTGAAGCTGGGCATTGACTTAGGCGTTATCCCCCACGGCGACCCGGAGCTTTTAAAGCAGCTGATGGTGCAGATCCGCGCCGCACATCTGCAGAGCCTCATGGGCCAGCCGCTGCCGGCCCAAGAACGGGATCGCCTGAGGGCTAGCTTGATCAGGGATACACTACAGAAGCAAATGGGCAAAACTCAAGGAGAGTAGGTGACATAATGTTCGGACGTTTTACCGAGCGAGCGCAGCGAGTGATGGTGCTGTCCCAGGAAGAAGCACGGAGGCTGGGACACAGCGTAGTAGGCACAGAGCATATCCTCTTAGGCTTAATTGCCGAAGGCGAGGACGTAGCGGCCCGGGCCCTTCTGTCCCTGGGCATCAGTATTGATCAAGTGCGCGCTGAAGTGGAGCGCATTATTGGCCGGGGCGAGAAACCCACGGAGGGCCCCATCGGGTTTACCCCCCGCTCCAAGCGCGTGCTGGAGCTGGCCTTCGACGAGGCGCGCCGCTTAGGCCACACCTATATCGGCACGGAGCATCTGCTCCTGGGCCTGATCCGGGAAGGGGAAGGGGTTGCGGCCCAGGTGCTCCATAACCTGGGGGCAGATTTGGAGAAGGTACGTACCCAGGTGACCAGCCAGATCGGGGGAAGCGGGCAGGCTAAGGCCCAAAAACCCAGATCAGGCAAGACCCCCACATTGGATCAGTACGGCCGTGATTTGACCGCCATGGCTCGGGAAGGTAAGCTTGATCCGGTGATCGGCCGCGAGAAGGAGATTCAAAGGGTAATTCAAATCCTGAGCAGAAGGACCAAGAACAATCCGGTACTAATCGGCGAGCCGGGGGTGGGCAAGACGGCCATTGCCGAGGGCCTGGCCCTGAAGATCAACAGCAGCGATGTGCCCGAGACCTTAACCAACAAACGGGTTGTTTCCCTGGATTTGGGCAGCTTAGTCGCGGGCTCCAAGTTCCGGGGAGAGTTTGAAGAGCGCCTGAAGAAGGTGATTGAGGAGATCCGCGCCGCCGGTGATGTGATTTTGTTCATCGATGAGATGCATACCATTATTGGGGCAGGGGCCGCGGAGGGAGCCATTGATGCGGCCAACATCCTCAAACCCGCTTTAGCCCGGGGTGAGCTGCAGGCCATCGGCGCCACCACCCTGGATGAATACCAGAAGTACGTGGAACGCGATGCGGCCTTGGAGCGGCGCTTCCAGCCCGTGATGGTGGATGAGCCCACCGTGGAGGAGACCATTGAGATTCTGCAGGGCCTCCGGGATCGCTATGAAGCCCACCACAGAGTGAAGATCATGGATGAGTCCATCGTGGCCGCGGCCCGCCTGGCCGATCGCTACATCAGCGATCGTTTCCTGCCGGACAAGGCCATCGACCTCATGGACGAAGCGGGCTCCCAAGTGCGCCTGCGGGGCTTGGTTCCACCCCCTGCACTCAAGGAACTGGAAGCGAAGATCGAAGAGACCATCATCGAGAAGGAGGCGGCCATTAAGAACGAGCAGTTTGAGCAGGCCGCGAGCCTTAGGGACTTGGAGCAAAAACTCCAGGCCGAACTGGAAGAAAAGCGTCAGGAATGGCGCAAGGATCAGGGCAGGCAGGAAGCTGTGGTTACCCCCGAAGACATCGCCGCGATTGTGGCCAGCTGGACAGGGATACCGGTAACAGAGATCGCCGAGGAAGATGCAGTTCGCCTGCTCAACTTGGAGCAAGTGCTCCACAAAAGGGTAGTGGGTCAGGATGAGGCCATCAGCGCCATTTCCCAAGCCGTGCGCAGGGCCCATGCCGGGCTCAAGGATCCTAAGCGGCCCATCGGTTCCTTTATTTTCCTGGGGCCCACAGGGGTCGGAAAGACCGAACTGGCCAGGGCTCTGGCTGAGGCGCTTTTTGGCGATGAGGATGCCGTGATCCGCCTAGATATGTCTGAATACATGGAGCGCCACGCCGTAGCCCGCCTCATCGGTTCGCCCCCTGGGTATGTGGGCTATGATGAAGGCGGCCAGCTCACGGAGCAGGTGCGCAGGAAGCCCTATTCCATAGTGCTCTTTGATGAGATTGAAAAGGCTCATCCCGAGGTCTTCAACATCCTACTGCAGGTTCTGGAAGACGGCAGGCTCACCGATTCCAAGGGCAGGGTTGTGGACTTCCGCAACACGGTAATTGTCATGACCTCCAACGTGGGGGCGGAGCAGATTCGGCGGGAGTCGGGGATCGGTTTCCGCACCGTTGTGGATGAGCGCAGCGACTACTTGGCCATGAAGGACAAAGTGACGGAGCAGCTCAAGCGCACCTTCCGTCCGGAGTTCCTCAACCGCATCGATGAAATTGTGGTCTTCCACGCCCTGAATAAGGTGCACATTACCCAGATCGCCGAGATCATGCTCAAGGAACTGCGTCAGCAGCTGGGCGAGATGGATATTGAGTTAGTGGTAACCGACCAAGCCAAGGAACTGCTGGCCAACAAGGGATTTGACCCCGACTTCGGGGCCAGGCCCCTGCGCCGGGCCATCCAGCGCTACATCGAGAACCCGCTGGCGGAGGAGATCCTCAAGGGGACCTTCGCGGAAAAGGGTACCATTACCGTGGATACCAAAGAAGGGGAATTTGTGTTCTACTAAGCAGCGCAGGCCTGCGTTTTCACAGCTGGAAAGGGAGTACGCACTGGCGAGAAGCAGTTGTGTACTCCCTTTCCTGATGGTATAATAGAAAAAAGAAGTAAAAATTTGGGATTTTAGAAAGGACAGTTCGTGGCAAGAAAAACTGTGGTCTTTGTCTGTCAGTCGTGCGGTGCCGAAAGCCCCCGCTGGATGGGGAAGTGCCCTGTTTGCTCAGAGTGGAATACCTTGGTGGAAGAAACGGTGGAACAAGGTAGTAAAGCTCGCGGCTGGGCTGCGCAGCCCAGCTGGGTGTCCCCCAGTAAACCCGTGCCTTTGACCCAGGTGGAGGACAGCAGCCACGTCCGCTTCAGCTCAGGCAGCGACGAGCTGGATCGGGTTCTGGGAGGCGGGTTGGTCCCGGGGTGCTTGGGCTTGATCGGTGGCGATCCCGGCATAGGCAAGTCAACGCTGCTGCTGCAGGTGGCCAGCAGCGTGGCCCGGCGGGAAGGAAAAGTGCTCTACGTCACTGGCGAAGAGTCGCTGGCCCAGTTGAAGCTGAGGGCCATGCGCCTTGGGGCCCTGGAAGAAAGACTCGTTGCCGTGAGCGAGGCCGATGCTGAACAGATCAGCAGGATTATCGGGGAAGAAAGGCCCCTGCTGGTCATCGTGGATTCTATCCAGACCATGTACGTGCCGGAGGTAGCTTCGCCGCCGGGGAGTGTGGGGCAGGTTAGGGAAGCTGCGGGCCGGTTTTTGCAGATCGCCAAGGGCGGCAACATCGCCATTTTGCTTGTGGGCCACGTGACCAAGGGCGGCAGTTTGGCCGGTCCGAAGGTGCTGGAACATGCCGTGGATTTTGTCCTGTATTTCGAAGGCGATGTACATACATCGTTCCGCATCATCAGGTCCGTGAAGAACAGATTCGGCTCCACTAACGAAGTGGGCATCTTTGAAATGAGCGGGCAGGGCTTGATCCCTGTGGCCAACCCTTCTGAATTCCTCCTATCCCAGAGGCCTGCGGACAGTCCCGGTTCCGTGGTGGTTCCTTACATGGAAGGTACCCGCCCCCTCCTGGTTGAAGTTCAGGCCCTGGCAACACCCACCCCCTACGGGGGCAATCCCCGCAGGCAGACCACGGGGGTGGACTATCAAAGGTTCTCCATGGTGTTGGCTGTACTGGAAAAGAGGCAGGGCTATCCCCTGCAGTCTCAAGATGTGTTTCTCAACGTTGCGGGCGGGCTGAAGCTGCAGGAACCTGCCTTGGATTTGGGGATGGCTGTGGCCGTGGCCAGCAGCGTATCCAATGTCAGCGTTGATCCCCTCTGCGCAGTGCTGGGGGAAGTGGGGCTTGCTGGAGAAATCAGGGCAGTGCGGGGTGTGGATCAGCGTCTGAAGGAGCTTCACCGCTTGGGCTTTAAACGGTGCATCATCCCCCAAAGCAATGTGCAGGGGAATGAGCCACTTCGGGTTCATGGCGTAAGGACGATTCAAGAAGCTCTAGAAATTGCCTTGGAAAAGAGAAGGTGAGTCGATGCGCGAGGAAGCCATTTACAAACATCTGCAGATGATAGCACCAGGTACCCAGCTCTACGAAGGCCTGGAAAGCATCTTAAAGGCCAGAACAGGCGCGCTGATCGTCATCGGTGATACTCCTGAAGTAATGGCTTTGGTCAACGGGGGGTTCAACATCGATGCGGAGATGCATCCGGCGGCACTCTACGAACTGGCCAAAATGGACGGCGCCATAGTCCTTTCCAGTGACGCCAAGCGGATCCTCTATGCCAATACCCACCTGACCCCCGATCCCATGATACCCACCCAGGAAACGGGAACGCGGCACAAGACCGCGGAGCGCGTGGCTAAGCAGACCGGCCAGATCGTCATATCGATTTCCCAGCGCCGCAATGTGATCACGGTTTACAAGGACAACTGGAAACACGCTGTCCGGGAAGTGAGCGTGATTCTATCCAAAGCCAATCAGGCCCTCTCCACGCTGGAGAAGTACCGCAGTGTGTTTCAGCAGTCTCTGATTAACCTCAGCGCTTTAGAATTCGAAGATCTGGTTACCCTATCAGATGTCACCACTGTGCTCCAGCGCAGCCAAATGGTGAACACCATCGCCAAAGAAATCGAGAGGTATGTAATCCAATTGGGGTCTGAAGGGCGTTTGGTGAGGATGCAGCTGGAAGAACTGATGGCGGACATAAAGGACCAGGGTCTCTTGGTGTTTAAGGATTATTACGTGGGAGAAGATCCGGCTGAGGCCTGGAGCCAGATGGAAGAGTGGGATTCCGAGGACTTCCTCAATGTGGGCATGCTCTCCAAAGCACTAGGCTACGGCAGCAGCGTGAGCAGCCTGGAACAGCCGGCCGCTGTCAGGGGCTACCGCATCTTAGCCAAGATACCCCGTTTACCCATGCCTGTCATCGAGAATCTGGTAGATACGTTCGGCAGTCTTGCGGCCATAATGGACGCCACCATAGAAGAACTGGACGATGTGGAGGGAATTGGAGAAGTGCGGGCGAAGGCCATACGCGACGGTTTGCGGCGTTTACGTGAACAGGTCCTGGTCGACAGCCATATCTAGCTCAGCGGAGATGAAAGATTCCCAGTGTGGCCACGCGCTGGCTTTCCTTGTGGATAATTTCTTCCAAATCCAGCTTCAGCGCATTGCACATTCCCGCGAGGTAGAACAGATTTTGACCGATTTCCGCTTCAAGGACGTCCCTGCAGTTTTCGCAGAGCTGCCCCTCTAAGTGTGACTGGACGTGGTTCCTAATATCTTCAAAGGAGCAATCATCGGGCAGAACTTGCTTGGAGGCATCAATTTGGATGCATCCGCAATCTGTTACCGCTCGAAAGAGCGCCCTGTTTACCCGTGCATTGGTTTCCTGAAACTTGGAAACGATGTCCAAAACGCTAAAGTGCCTGACCAGGTTTTCTTCTACGTTCTTCTGAAAGTCATGACACGTGTTCGTTGGCTTCGTCACTTCGGTCACGTCCTCTCGCCACCTTCTGGGGTCAATTCTGGTTCAATTATAAGGCTTGTGAAAAACGATTGTCAAGTTCGGGGCGCCGCGGCGAATACCGTACCAATTGCGCCCTCGTTTGACTTTGTTCGCCTAGAGTGGTAAATTTATTGTAAGGAGCCAGTTGGTTTGTAAAAGGGGGGTGTTGCCTTGTATAACGTGGGAGATCACGTAGTCTACCCCATGCACGGCGCGGGCGTCATCGTGGCCATAGAGGAGCGGGAAGTGCTGGGTGAAACGCAGAAATACTATATCATGCAGCTTCCCATTGGTGATATGAAAGTGATGATACCCTTGAACGCCGTGGAAGACCTCGGCCTTCGCCAAGTGATCAGCGAAGAGGAAGTGGAGAGCGTCTACAAGGTGCTGCAGGGCGAAGAGACGGCCATGTCGTCTAATTGGAATCGCCGCTACCGCGCCAACATGGAGAAGATAAAAAGCGGTGATATCTTCGAAGTAGCGGAGGTTGTGCGCAACCTCACGATTAGGGATGCCGAGAAGGGTTTGTCCACTGGCGAGAGAAAAATGCTGGATACGGCCAGGCAGATTCTGGTCAGTGAGTTAGTCATTGCCCAGAATTCCACGAAAGAGGAGGTTGAAGAGGCTATTCAGGAGATTTTCCAGCAATAGGGGGTGAAACGGGACATTTTGGGCCGGGAGAGAATACTCGCCAAGAAATAGGAAATACTATGCCTTGAACGAGCAAGCTATCGCGAGCATTTTGCGAAGCGGGAGGTGAAGCGAAGTTTGGTCCTGGTTGCTAGGGTCGTTTTTGCATTTATAGGAGCGCTCTTAGGTTATTCGGGATCGTTAATGCTTCTGGATGCGGGCGTTTTGAATGGAGTCATTGAAAGCGGTTACTTAGTTGGCTTGTTTGCTTTTTCGGGTGTTTTAGTTGGTCTGCTGATCGGCCCACCACTGCTGCGAGGGTTGATGATCGGTACTAAGGCGGCAACCCAGTTCATACTGAAAACCCCAACTCATGAGTTAGTGGGCGGGATCATTGGTCTTGTCAGTGGCTGGATTATTGCTTTGGTTATTTCCATTCCTCTGCTGCGCATTCCGACTTTGGGTGACTATGCACCTATTGTCCTAGGTGTTCTACTGGGATACTTGGGAGCAGTGGTAGGTCTGCGGAAGACGGACGACTTCACCGGCGTGTTTTCCCGTTCGGATCGGGTCCGCCGCGGTTTGAAGACTAGTTCGGAAGCAAGCCCAAAGATACTGGACACCAGCGTGATTATTGATGGCAGGATTGCCGATATCACCAGATCGGGTTTCCTGGAAGGAGATTTGGTCGTTCCCGGGTTTGTCCTGGAAGAACTGCAGCACATTGCCGATTCATCCGATGTACTCAAGCGCAACCGCGGCCGGCGTGGGCTGGATATCCTCAACCGAATCCAGAAAGAACCCTATTGCACAGTGCGCATCGTCGAGGACACGTACAGTGATCTCAGCGAGGTGGATACCAAGCTGGTGAGGCTGGCCAAGGACATCAACGGTAAAGTGGTGACCAACGATTTCAACCTAAACAAGGTCTGTGAACTGCACGGTGTCCCGGTGCTCAACATCAATGAACTGGCCAATTCAGTGAAGCCCGTGGTTTTACCCGGTGAAGAACTGAAAGTACACGTGATTAAAGATGGTAAAGAACAGGGCCAGGGTGTCGGCTACTTGGATGACGGGACCATGATTGTGGTGGACGGCGGACGACGGTACATCGGCCAGACGATTGCAGTTTTGGTGACCAGTGTTCTCCAGACTGCGGCAGGCCGCATGATTTTTGCGAAACCCAAGTCGATGGAACGGGCATTATAGGTTGTTATGCTCAACAAGGCCTGATGCGAGGACATCGGGCCTTTTTTGTTCAAGAGGCTGGAAGCAGGAGGCTGGAGGCATGAAGCTAGGAGTGGTGATCGCTGCAGCTGGATCCGGGCGGCGCATGGGCGCGGAAGGCAATAAGGTGCTGCTGCCCATACACGGCAAGCCCATGCTGCAGTACAGTATAGAGTGCTTTGACGCCATGGAGGACGTAACCAACGTGGTGGTTGTGACCAGGGAAGTTGATCTGGAGCCTGTGCAGGACCTGATCAAACGGCTGGAGCCCGTCAAGCCTGTGCAGGTGGTTCCCGGGGGAGCGGTAAGGCAACAGAGCGTGTTTCTGGGGCTCAAGGCCCTGCCGGCGGATACGGAATGGGTGATCATCCATGATGGGGCCCGTCCTTTTCTCACCGCGGATCTGGTGCGCCGGGGATTGGAGGCGGTACGGGAACACCGGGCGGTTGCCATTGCCGTACCTGTCAAGGATACCATTAAGCGGGTGCGTGAGTTTCAGGTGGTGGACACGCCTCCCCGCTCGGAGCTCTGGGCCGTGCAGACGCCCCAGATCTTCAGCTATGAGCTGATTGTGGCAGCCCATGAAAGGGCCGAGGAGCAGGGCATAACAGCCACGGATGACTGTGCCCTGGTGGAGGAACTGGGCCATCCAGTGCAGATCGTGCCGGGGGAGTACGGAAACATCAAGGTGACCACACCGGAAGATCTGCCTGGGGCCCAGGAGTCCTTCGTTGGCTTCGGCTATGATGTGCACCGCCTGGTCGCGGGAAGGCCCCTGATTCTCGGAGGGGTGACCATCCCCCATGATCAGGGCCTGTTGGGGCACTCCGATGCCGATGTCCTCACCCATGCGATCATGGATGCCCTCTTGGGTGCCATGGGCGAGGGCGACATCGGGGAGCATTTTCCCGACACTGATCCGCGCTATGCTGGGATCTCCAGCCTTGTACTGCTGAGTCAGGTCATGGAACTGCTGCGGGAAAGGCATTTGGCAATCCGCAATGTGGATGCGGTCGTCCTCGCCCAAAAGCCTAAGCTGTCCCCCTGGAAAGGGGCCATCAGGGCCAGTTTGGCCCGGGCAATGGGCGTAGATGAAAGACGGGTCAATGTCAAAGCATCCACAAGCGAGGGCCTGGGTTTCATCGGCAGAGGAGAGGGAATAGCGGCGCAAGCTGCGGTTTTGCTGGACTCCAGGCGGAGTTGACTTGCGCGTAGAGCTTGCATATAATAAGGTTATTATCAAGGAACGGACATGATGGGGAGAGTAGTTGAGTGAGCTGCTCAGAGAGGGATGTGCTTGGTGTGAGCATCCTGCAGTCAGCTCGATGAAATGCACCCCGGATCCTCCAACCGAAATCGCGGGGCGAGAGTAGGCTTGGACGGCTGCACCCGTTATCGTGCGTGAAGTGCTGGCAATGAGGCGCAGGGCGCCGCATGCCGGAAACAGAGTGGAACCGCGGCCCTCGTCTCTGTAAGAGAAGAGGGCTTGTTTGATCAAAAGATAGGAGATAGGAAGCAGGAGGGAAGAGGGATGAAGCAGGAGGTAAGGGTGTACAATACCCTCACCCAGGAGAAGGAAGTTTTTGTGCCCAGAGAGCCTGGGCGGGTGAGCATCTACGTCTGCGGCGTCACGCCCTATTCCGATACGCACCTGGGGCATGCCAGGCCCAGCGTTGTTTGGGATGTGATCGTCCGCTTCTTCCAGTGGTTGGGCTATGAAACCCTGCTTGTGCAGAACTTCACTGACGTGGACGACAAGATCATTCAAAGGGCCCTCAGTGAAGGGGTACCCGCCTTGGAGATTTCCAAGCGCTACATTGCTGAGTATCTGGAGAGCATGGACGCCTTGGGAGTGAGGCGGGCTGACCACTATCCCCGGGTGAGCCAGCATATTGAGGAGATCATTGCACTGGTCCAGCGCCTGATCGATGAGGGGCATGCCTATGCCGTAGACGGCGATGTGTTTTTCAGCGTTGCCTCCTTTGAGGAATACGGCAAGCTGAGTAAGCAAAAGTTGGAAGAGCTGCGGGAAGGCACCCGTTTCGAGGTGGATCCGAAAAAGCGGGACGCCGCGGATTTTGCCCTTTGGAAGGCTGCCAAACCCGGCGAACCTGCCTGGGACAGTCCGTGGGGCAGGGGCCGTCCGGGCTGGCATATTGAATGCTCGGCCATGAGTTTGAAGTATTTAGGCGAAGAGTTTGATTTCCATGGCGGCGGCAGCGATCTCATCTTTCCCCATCATGAGAATGAGATAGCCCAGTCGGAAGCGGCGACGGGCAGGCCTTTGGCCCGCCACTGGGTGCACAGCGGGATGATTACCCTCAAGGATGCGAAGATGTCCAAATCCTTGGGCAACATCGTTTCCCTGCAGCGGCTTTTGCAGGAGTACCCCAGGGGGCTGCTGCGCTTTTACCTTTTGTCCACCCACTACCGCTCTGAGCTGGAGTATTTCCAGGGCAAACTGGAGGAGATGGCCAAAGGCTGGTCGCGCCTGAACGATTCTGCCCGGAAACTACAGGAGGATCTGGCCCAGGGCCAGAACGGCGAACTGACGGGCTTTGATCAAGAGGTCCTGGAAAACTTGGCCCGCCTGGAGGGGGAGATCGTGGAGGCCCTCAGCGATGATTTCAACACCGCCATGGCCATGGGAGTCCTATTTGACTTGGTGCGGGAAATCAATGCCTACAGGCACAAGGGCGGAGTCCACAGCCAGGTGCTCCAGAAGGCCTGGGATGTGCTTAAACTTTGGGCCGGAGATATCTTGGGCATACTCCAGTTGGAACAGGGACGGCTTGACGGCTTGACCGATGGCCTCATGGAGCTGCTCCTTTCCTTACGGGAAGAGCTGCGCCGGGAGAGGAACTTCGCGCTGGCCGATCGGATTCGCGATGGACTGGCTGAGCTGGGCGTCGTGGTTGAGGATACGCCCCAGGGCCCCAGATGGAAGGTGTAAGTGGTGTTTGTCCATGGAGAAGTGAATGTGCAGGAGTTATCACCCCTGGCCTTGGCCTACGTGGGTGATGCCGTTTTCGAACTCTACGTCCGCACCAGGCTTGTGGCCTTTCCGGCTAGGGTGCATGATCTGCACCGCAGTGCTGTGAAGTACGTGCAGGCCTCCCGGCAGGCGGAGATTATCCACGCCTGGGAGCCGGATTTGACAGAACAAGAAAGGGAAGTAGTCCGCCGGGGCAGAAATGCTAAGAGTGGGGTACCGCGCAGGAGCGATGCAGTGGAGTACCGCTACAGCACTGGCATGGAGGCCCTGCTGGGGTATTTGTACCTGAGCGGCCAACAGGAGCGGCTGCTGCAGCTGTTGAGCAAGGTCACTCCCACCCTGGATGCTTAAGGCAAGGAGGATTGCTATGCAGGTATTGAACAAAGGATTTGTGCGTTTGGTGGAACATATGGGCGGGGATGCGGCAGTGATCCGCAATGCCAGGCGCTGCTGGCGCAGCGAATCAAAATCAGAGGACGCCGATCGTCAGCTGCTCAGGCACTTGATCAAAAAGGGGCACAAGACCCCCTTTGAAGCCATGGTGTTTACGTTCGATGTCAAGGCCCCTCTCTTTGTGGCCAGGCAGTGGTTCCGGCACCGCATGGCTTCTTACAACGAAGAGTCGCTGCGCTACTGCGTGGCACAGCGGGAGTATTATATCCCTGAGCAGCTGGAGGGGGATCTGCTGGACGCCTGGAAGCAGCACAGCGAAGCGGCCTTTGATTTTTACTACGAGCTGGTGAACACCTACAAACTCCCCAGGGAACAGGCGCGCAGCGTACTTCCCGTGGGCATCTACACCAACTTTTTCTGGACTGTGAACGGGAGTTCCCTCATGAACTTCCTGATGCTGCGCACGGCTAAAGACGCCCAGTATGAGATTAGGGCCTACGCCGATGCCATTCTGGAGCTCGTGAAGGAAGCTGCCCCCATTTCCTTTGGCGAGTTTGAAAGGGAGGTATTAAAGCGCGGTGGTTGATGTGGCCGGGCGTCAGCCCGTGTTGGAAGCCCTGCGCTCCGGGCAGGAGATCAACAAACTGCTGGTGGCCAGGGGTACAAAGCAGGGTGCGCTCCGGGAGATCGTGGCCCTGGCCAAGCAGCGGGGTATAGTGGTCCAAGAGGTGGATCGCAGTGTTTTGGACCGGCTGAGCCCCTCAGTGAACCATCAGGGAGTTGTGGCTCAGATGGCTGAAGTGCGCTATTGGGAGCTTCCTGAGCTTCTGGCCAAGGCTGCCCATTCCAGCTGGGCGCCGCTGCTGATCATTCTAGACGGGATTCAGGACCCCCATAATTTGGGGGCGATCATCCGCAGCGCGGAAGCGCTGGGAGCCCACGGCGTGATCATCCCCAAACGCCGGGTTGCCGCAGTGACTGAAGCTGTGATGAAGGCATCCGCGGGAGCGGCTAACCATCTTCCAGTCTGCCGCGTGACCAATTTGGCCGCGACTATTGATGCCCTTAAGCAGGAGGGCTACTGGGTTTTCGGTGCAGATGCAGCTGGAGAACCCTGCTTCCGGCAGGATCTCACCGGCCCCATCGCCCTGGTCATCGGCAGCGAAGGCTTTGGGCTGAGCCGTTTGGTGCGGGATAAGTGCGACTTCCTCTCCTCCATCCCCATGCGGGGGAGGGTTAACTCCTTGAACGCATCGGTGGCAGCTTCCCTGCTCATGCTGGAGGTGGTCCGGCAGAGGAGCTGGGCCAACCTTGACCCCCGCTAGGGCTTGGTGTATAATAAACCTGTGCCGTGTGGACAACCGTGTCTTGCGACACGTGGGGTGGAGGCGATGGATGGTGAGTGCGAATGCACCAAAGAAGTGTTTTGACATGTACGAGAGTCTCAGCGACGAGGAAATTGTCCAACTCGCCCGGGACACCAACGATGAGGCCCTGGAACACCTGATCAACAAGTACAAGAACTTCGTTCGGGCCAAAGCCCGTTCCTATTTCTTGATTGGGGCCGACCGGGAAGATATCATCCAAGAGGGTATGATCGGCCTGTACAAGGCCATTAGAGACTTTCGTCCTGACAAATTAGCTTCGTTCCGTGCCTTCGCGGAACTGTGCATCACTCGCCAGATCATCACTGCCATCAAAACAGCAACCCGCCAGAAACACATTCCTCTCAACTCCTACGTTTCCTTGAACAAACCCATCTACGATGAGGAATCCGATCGCACGCTGCTGGATGTCATTTCCGGCTCCAAGGTGACAGATCCTGAGGAACTGGTGATCAGCCGTGAGGAGTTCTCAGATATTGAGACCAAGATGGTGGAGTTTTTGAGTGAGCTGGAATGGCAGGTACTCATGTTCTACCTGGAAGGTAAGAGCTATCAAGAGATCGCCGATGAACTGGGGCGCCATGTGAAGTCCATTGACAATGCTCTGCAGCGGGTGAAGCGTAAACTAGAGCGTTATTTGGAAAAGCGGGAAAGCGTGCACTGAACTTACGCTTTCTGACAGGTAAGATTGCCTGTTGACAGAACCATTTTTGGTTGCTATACTCTTAAGTGGCTAAGCCGGTGTAGCTCAATTGGTAGAGCACTCGACTTGTAATCGAGAGGTTGTGGATTCGAGTTCCTCCACCGGCTCCATTGATACAGCGTGGAGGGATACCCAAGCTGGCCAAAGGGGGCAGACTGTAAATCTGCTGGCAGTGCCTTCGCAGGTTCGAATCCTGCTCCCTCCACCATTCATAAACAACGCGGGGTGGAGCAGTCTGGTAGCTCGTCGGGCTCATAACCCGAAGGTTGTCGGTTCAAATCCGGCCCCCGCAACCAGATTTCCCAACCGTCAGAGAGATTCTGGTGGTTTTTTGTTGCCAGTACCGAGAACTCCCATACTATGAATTCTAGGGGGAGGGCTCGGGAAGATGCGGGCATTCATAATTGCTTTGGCAATTACATATACTCTTTTGTGGCTAGTCCCACTGTGGCTGGTCTGGCCCGCCGGCGTTTTGGCTTCCTTGTATCTGGTGACACTAAACCTGAGGCGGAAAGGGCAGGAGCTCACTGACGGACAAATCCTGGCGGTTGTGATGGGATCATGGTTAGCTGCGTGCTGGGGCCTTGTCCTTTTCCTTGTGCAGTAGGAGGACTTTTTTGGGGCTTGGCGAATCTAACCGTAATCCTTAAAATTAGCAATGTTTTCCGGGAGGAGTGGAAAAGACAAAATGGCTAAGCAAAAGTTTGAGAGGACTAAACCGCACGTTAACGTGGGTACCATTGGCCA
>FIZK01000038.1 GCA_900018335.1 uncultured Clostridia bacterium
CCAAAGGAGGAAGTGAATTTGATCTCTTCTTCAGGCGTGGGGCGGTTCAGAACAGCGAAGTCCCGATCCGATGCCCTGTAAAACATGTGGATTTTCCCCCCATGCAGGGTTACAGCACAGTTGAACACTGCCGCTTGCTCCCAAGGGTGTTCTGGGATGGGTGCAAGAACCGGCTGGTCCGATAGGCGGTGCAGTTTGAACATCTATTCTCCTCCTGATTCCTATACTACTGCGGCGGTTGAACCGAATGGCGGATGATCAGCTCCGTGCCCAGGACTATCCTCAAGGCCACATCTGCATCCTGTCCTTCTATGAGCTCGTGCAGCCTGCGGGCGGCGATGGCCCCCATGCGCTGTTTGGGAATGTGCACCGTGGTCAGGGGAGGATTCACAAACTGGCTGAGCTCCACGTTGTCAAAGCCCACCAGGGAAAGGTCCTCCGGCACCTTCACCCCTGCTTGGGCACAGGCCTGGAGCACCCCGTAGGCTGTGCTGTCGTTGTCCGTGACCACCGCAGTCACGGGCATGCCCCTGGCCAGCAGCGCTTCCATCCCCTGCCGGCCCTGATCCACCTGGGGGCCCGGCTGGGAATGGATCCAGTCCCATTCCTGCTGGCGGCTGATGCCGTGTTCCCTCAGGGCTGTGCGGTAGCCGTCGTAACGCTCCTGGAGGGAACGGTGGGAAAGGGGTCCGCCGATGAAGCCGATGCGCTCATGGCCTTGGCTGACCAGGAAGTTTACTAGACGCATGATGCCCCCGCAGTTGTCTGTCACCACCGCGTCCACATTCATCTCCGGGATCCAGTTATCAATGAGTACCGCAGGGATCCCCTGCTGCCTGGCCTGCTGCACGATATTGGGGTAGACATCGGCGCCCACAAAGATTAGGCCGTCCAGGCGCACAGCCTGGTGCATTTCCCAAATGGCGCGGTCATCGGGTCTGCTGATGGTCTGCAAAAACACCTTGTATCCATATTTCTGACACTCATTTTCCACACCCACCAAAACGCTTCCGTAGAAGGGGTCCCCAGAGAGGGACTGCAGACGGGAGTTGAAGACGATGCAGATGTGTTTGTGGTCATTGAGGCTGCCGGGGTTGGGCTTGAAATCATAGCCCATTTCCAGGGCCTTGGCGATCACCCTTTCCCGGGTTTCACTGCTCACCCGCCCCTGCCCGGTGAGGGCCCGGGAGACGGTGGTGACGGATATTCCCAATGCTTCTGCAATGTCCCTTAAGGTGACGCTCACTGCCCCTGCCTCCTCCAACGTACCTGACCCCTGAGTTTAGGGCTGAAGGGATCTGCTATGAGTATCCGGCCCGCCTCCGCATCACTTAAGCCTGCGTAAAGCCAAGCCCGGTCGTTTTCTACCCTCTGTAAGCCTCCGCTGAAGATCACATCCTGGAGATCAGGACGTTTACTCACCCCGCTGGGGAAGTCCGTGCGGGCGGCGATGATGCGCATGGCCCCAGGCTTCCTGGTTACCGGATCAAAGACAAAGGTCATGGCGTAGTAGTGGCGGTCTCCAACCTGGTCGAAACAGGCAATGTGCCCCAGCACCCCTAACTGGCCGTCCTCCAGCAGATGGACTTCATTGGCGCCGCCCCATTCCTCGGGTATAAACTGCGCCAAGAGCTCTGCCCCTTCGATGGTGTCGGGGTGCAGTTCATCCAACT
>FIZK01000039.1 GCA_900018335.1 uncultured Clostridia bacterium
AGTGAAGGAGAATAGCCGTGCAGATCGAGCGTTTTGTGTTCAATGCCTACTCAACCAACTGCTATGTCATCTATGATCAAGGTGAAGCGGTAATCGTGGATCCAGGGGACAACTCCGAAAAGGTGCTGGCTTTTCTGGAACAGGAAGGGCTGCGTGCTGTGGCCATTGTCAATACCCACGGCCACTGCGACCATATTTTCGGCAATGCCTGGTTCAAAGAGAAGACCGGGGCTCCACTGTGTATTCATGAAGATGATGCCGCCTTTCTTGTTGATTCCCGCCTGAACCTGGGAACCCAGGTCCGCCTGGAAGTCGCGGTGAGCGAAGCAGACCGGCTGCTGAAGGACGGAGACGAGATTGCCGTTGGCTCCGGCAGCCTACAGGTGATCCATACACCAGGGCATACCCCGGGAGGCATCTGCCTGTACGGGCACGGGATTTTGATCAGTGGTGACACTCTGTTCAAATCATCGGTGGGGCGCTGGGACTTCCCGGGCTCCGATGAACAGGCTCTACTCAAAAGTCTGAAGCGCTTAACTGAGCTTCCGCCGGGAACCAAGGTGTATCCGGGACACGGTTTCAGCACCACTGTGGCCCGGGAGCTGGAGCTCAACCCGTTTTTGAGATCTCTGTAGGGATGTGAAGTGCGATAGCTGTTCCTTTTTATTTTGGCCGTGAAAGCTATGATATCAGGGCCGATGATTTCCTGGCTCCTTCCATGGAAGTGGCCGTGAAGTCTCTGGCACCCAATGCCAGTTTTGGGCAGGGGAGGGTCCTCCGGGGCAGTTATGCCTGGGAGGACCATGTGCTGTGTGTGTCGGTGTGTTTGGATGGAGAAGAGTGGACCTTCCGGGATACCGAAATCTGTGATCCCCGATATACCGAGGTTGACCGGGAGCGCAGAGTCAAGGAGCGGGTACGCTTGGGTATCCGGCGTGTGTTTGAACGGGTCTACGGTTTGGCCCCGAGCCCCTGGGGGATTTTGAGCGGGGTGAGGCCCATGAAGATGGTCCACTCCATGCTGGATCGGGGTTTTCCCCCGGAGGAGCTCAAGAGCATCCTGCTGGAGGTGTATGCCCTCAACTCCAAGAAAGCTGACCTTTTGTTGGAGATAGCCGCCCTGCAGCGCCCCTATTTTCACAGTGATCCCAACAATCCAATCAGTATTTATGTGGGGATACCTTTCTGCCCCACCCGCTGCAGCTACTGCTCTTTTGCTGCCTATCCCCTGGAGACACACGGCCATCTGCTCAAGGGTTTCTTACAGGCACTGCACCTGGAAATTGCGGCCGTGGGCAGTCTCCTTCGGGAGCTGCAGCTGGAGGTGGAAGCTGTCTACTTAGGTGGAGGAACTCCCACCACGGTGCAGGGTGAGGATTTAGAGCGGCTGCTCAGCCTCATGCGTGAGCATCTGTTTACCGCCGGTACCCGGGAGTTCACGGTGGAGGCAGGCCGGCCGGAGACCCTTTCCAAGGAAACTCTGAACATCCTCAAGGCAGGGGGGACGCAGCGGATCTGCATCAATCCCCAGACCATGCACGCGGCCACCCTAAGATCCATTGGGCGCAGGCACGGCGTGGACGATGTGCGCACCGCCTTTGCGCGAGCCCGCAAGGTAGGCATTCCCCTGATTAACATGGACATTATTCTCGGCCTGCCCGGGGAAGAGCTCTCCCACGTGAGGCGCACTTTGGAGGAGATCGGGACCCTGGGGCCTGACAATCTCACTGTGCACAGCCTGGCGCTGAAACGGGCATCTCGCTTGAGGAAGGACTTGGATCAGGTGCAGATCGCGCAGGAACAGGGTGAAGCCATGGTGGATCTGGCCAGGGAATACGCCCTGAGCTGGGGGATGAGCCCCTATTACCTCTATCGTCAGCGCCACATATTGGGCGATCTGGAGAACATCGGCTACGCTGTTCCCCAGGCGAGTTCGGTTTACAACATCCAGATGATGGAAGAGCGCCAGAGCATCCTTGCCCTGGGCGGGGGAGGCGTTACGAAGCTGGTCAGCTCCGATTTGACCCTGACTCGCCATGCGAACCCCAAATGCCCGGCCTCTTACGCTGCCCGCATCAGAGAGCATCTGGAGGATAGGTTGAACCTGCTCAGGAGCCATTTCGCTAGCAGTAATTGACTGGTTAAGCAGAGCTTGCTCGTTTGACACGCAGTGGCATTTCAAGTACAATTACTTTGTTGGTCTCTCTTCAATGGAAAGGGTTGGTTGGCGATGTTCGGCAAGATGCGGAACAAAATGAAATTTGTCATAATTATCGTTTTAGCAGCAATGGTAGGTGGCGGGCTGTGGGCAGCAGGCGTCTCGCTCTTCGGCGGTTCCCAAACCCTCCCGGCTGAAGCCACCATGGCCGTGGCCAAAGTTAATGGCCAGTCCATTTCCCTCTACGATCTCTACCTGACTCACCTCCGTTTTGCGCAGCAGGTAGAGCAACAGCAGGGTCCCCTCACGGGACGTATGCACGAAGCCCTGCGTTATCAGGCTCTGGAGGCTCTAATCGACAGTGTTTTAGTGCATCAAGAGATTGATAAGCGCAAGATTTCCGCTTCGAAAGCGGAGGTGGATGCCGAGCTGCAGGAGATTATCGATCTCTTTGACAGCAAAGCGGATTTCCAGGAGCAGATGAAGCTTGCTGGCATCACTGAAGATTCGCTGCGCCGGCAGCTTGAGCACCAGATCAAGGTGGAGAAGCTGCAGGATCAGCTCCTGGCCCATGTACCTGTGAGCGAGGAAGAGATCCGCCAAGCGTATGAACGGGTGAGGGCCAGCCATATTCTCATCAGTCCTGCCGGATCCTCCGATGAGGACTGGGCTGCCGCTGAAGCAGAGGCCTGGGAGATCTTCAACCAGGCGACCACGGAGAACTTCGGAGAGCTGGCACAGGCTTACTCCGACGACTCCACAGCTTCCACAGGAGGCGAACTGGGCTACCTTTACCGAGGCAAAACCGTTCCTGAATTTGAGGCAGCTGCGTTTGCCCTAGATGTGGGCCAGATCAGCGAACCTGTCCGCTCCACGTACGGTTACCACATTATCACGGTCACCGATCGCATTCTGCCGGAAGGCGATGAGTTTGAGCGGGCTCGGGCAGATCTTGAAAAGGAGATCCGTTTGGAGAAGGGTCAAGAAGATATGGAGTCTTGGCTGGCAGATATGCGGGAAGCCTCGGAGATCGTACTCATGGAGCATCGACTCAATGCCTTTGCCCAGATGCAGGCTGGCAACTTCGAGGATGCGGTACACTACTACAAGCTCGCTTTGGAAGAGGATCCAGAGAACGGCTATCTGCTTTCCTTCTTGGGAGATGCCTACCACGGGCTTGGTGACTTGGCAGAAGCCATAGCCCAATATGAGTTGGCTGCCGAGAAGGAGGCCACCGACTATACGCTCCTCTACAGCCTGGGTCAGCTGTACGAGGAAGCTGAAGACATCGATCAAGCCGTGGCGCAGTATATTAAGGCAGCGGAACTTGTTCCCAACGACATCTTTACCCTGCTCACACTGTATTACAACGTGACTGCCTTGGAGCGCTGGGAGGACGCCAAAGCCATCGAGAAGCTCATCGAGGAGTTTCAAGAGCGGCAGAATGCCTTCCTGCAAGAGCAGGCTGCCACGGAAAGCGCTGAAGGGGAGGCAGAGGAGCTGCCGGAGCTGGTGGAGGAGGCAGAGGAACTGCCTGAGGAGGAACCAGCGGAAAGCGCAGCTGAATCTGTTCCGGAAGACTAGAACTCAGGCGAGTGGTGGTTACCATCACTCGCTTTTTGCAAATACCTAGGGGGGAGCACAGATGACCTTGACGACAAGGCCCCGGGGCACCAATGACATCGGCCCGGGACAGATTGAGCTGTGGCACAAGCTGGAGGAAAAGATCAGGCAGGTTACTTCTGCCTACGGCTATCAAGAACTGCGCACACCCATCTTTGAACATACTGAGTTGTTTCAGCGCGGCATCGGTGAGGCCACCGATATAGTGGAAAAGGAAATGTACACCTTCCTGGACAAGGGAAAACGCAGCCTGACTCTGCGGCCGGAAGGCACAGCGCCGGTGGTGCGCGCTTTCGTCGAAGGCAAACTGGGCGCGGGTTCCTTACCGGTGAAGCTCTACTATTACGGTCCCATGTTCCGCTATGAACGTCCGCAGGCGGGACGCTACAGGCAGTTCACTCAATTCGGCTTTGAAGTCTTCGGCTCCCAGGATCCACTCTTGGATGTGGAAGCGATCATGCTGCCCTTGGAGCTTTATAAATCCTGCGGACTAAGTGGCTTTGAAGTGCAGATTAACACCATAGGCTGCCCCGCGTGCCGTCCAAGCTACCGGCAGGAGCTGGTGGAGTACTTTGAGCCTCAGGTGGATAAACTTTGTGCAAGCTGTAGAGACAGGCTGCACCGCAATCCCATGCGCCTGCTGGACTGCAAAGTGGAAAGCTGTCAGGAGGTCTTGTCGGGTGCCCCGCAGATTACCAGGCATCTCTGCGAGGAATGCTCTGAGCATTTTGCCCAGGTTGTGGACTATCTTGATGCCCTGGGAGTTGATTACAAGCTCAACCACCGTCTAGTGCGGGGCTTTGATTATTACACCAAAACCGTCTTTGAAGTGACCAGTTCAGAGCTGGGCGCCCAGAACGCTATCGGAGCGGGGGGGCGTTATGACGGGCTCGTGGAAGAACTGGGTGGCAAGCCCACCCCTGCAGTGGGGTTTGCAGTGGGCGTGGAAAGGCTGCTCTTGGCCCTTCAGGGACAGGACAAGCTCAAGGCGGAGGCGGCCGGGCCCCACGCCTATCTGATCCATTTTGGGGGCTCAACCAAACGGCGGGCAGCTGAGGTGGCCTACTTTCTGCGCAGCCAGGGGCTGTGGGCAGAGCTGGATTACCTTGACCGCAGCATCAAGGCTCAGATGAAGGCGGCAAACAGGCTGTCCAGCAAATATGCCATGATCTTTGGCGAGGAAGAACTGGGCCGCAACCGGGTTATCCTCCGCAATATGCGGGACGGACATGAGCAGGAAATGGACCTGCAGGAACTAGAACAGTTAGCGAAGATCATAGGAGAGTGTGGGCAATGACGGACTGGAAGAGAACCAAAAACTGTGGTGAGCTGCGGAAAGAAGATGTGGGAAGTACCGTTACCCTCAACGGTTGGGTGAACCGACGGCGCGATTTCGGCCAGCTGATCTTTGTGGATCTGCGGGACCGGTCGGGGTTGGTGCAGATCGTGTTCGACCCGGAAGTCTTGGGCGCCGAACAGTTCCAGGAGGCGGCAAGCCTGCGCAGCGAGTATGTCATCTCGGTACAGGGGAAGGTCTTGGCCCGTCCCGAAGGCCTGGAGAATCCCAATCTGGCCACGGGTGAGGTGGAAGTGCAGGTTGAGCGGCTGGTGGTTTTGGCTGAAGCGAAAACACCACCCTTCCCCATTGACAAGGCGGAAGAGGTGGATGAAACGGTGCGCTTGAAGTACCGCTATCTGCACCTGCGCAGCAGGGAGCTCCAGGAGGCCCTTGCTCTGCGCCATCGCATCACCGCTGCGGTGCGCTCTTTCCTGAATGGTCAGGGCTTCCTAGAGGTAGAGACCCCCATGCTGATCCGTTCCACCCCGGAGGGGGCCAGGGACTACGTGGTGCCCAGCCGAGTCCATCCTGGTTCCTTTTACGCACTGCCCCAATCGCCCCAGCTGTTCAAGCAGCTGCTCATGATCGGTGGTCTGGAGCGCTACTACCAGATTGCCCGCTGCTTCCGGGATGAGGATCTCAGATCTGAGCGTCAGCCCGAGTTTACCCAAATCGACGTGGAGATGTCCTTTGTGGATCGGGAAGATGTAATGAACATGATGGAAGCCATGATTGTCCACGTCCTGAAGGAAGTGAAGGGGATTGAGATAACATCGCCCATTCCTCGCCTGTCCTATCAGGAGGCCATGGACCGGTTCGGCTCCGACAAGCCCGACACCCGTTTTGCCATGGAGATCTGCGATGTAACCACCGAGCTCAGCGGCAGCGAATTTCGCGTGTTTTCCGAGACCGCGGCTGCACAGGGAGTAATCAGGGGGATCAATGTCAAAGGAGGGGCCAGCTTTACGCGCAGGCAGATCGACCTCCTCAGCGAACAGGCCCAGGGCTTCGGAGCCAAGGGGTTGATCTGGTTGGCTTTGGAGGAAGGACAGGTGCGCTCTCCAATCGCCAAGTTCCTAAAGGAAGAAGAGCTGGAAGTAATCGCCAAGACCTTTAACGCGGAAGCGGGGGATCTGATCCTCATGGTGGCGGGAGGCTATGAGCTGGTCTGTGATGTGCTGGGGAGGCTGAGGCTCTCCTTAGGTAAGCAGCTGGGACTCATTGATGAGGAAGCCTACAACCTGCTCTGGGTCGTGGATTGGCCGCTGCTTGTCTACGACGAAGACGCAGGGCGTTATGTGGCTGCCCACCATCCATTTACCGCGCCCTTGGATGAGGATGAGCACCTGTTGGAAACGGAGCCTGGACGCGTACGGGCTAAGGCTTACGATATGGTACTCAACGGCGTGGAGCTGGGAGGAGGAAGCATCCGCATCACCAACCGGCGTCTCCAGGAGAGGATGTTTGCCGCCCTGGGCTTCACCATGGAAGAAGCTCGCAGACAGTTCGGCTATTTTCTGGAAGCCTTCGAGTATGGAGCTCCTCCCCATGGTGGTATCGCCTTTGGTCTTGACCGCTTGGTGATGCTGCTGGCCAAGCGGCAGTCCATCCGTGATGTCATTGCCTTCCCCAAGACTGTGAGTGCGTCCGATTTAATGATTGAGGCTCCCGCCCCCATCAGCGAGGCGCAGCTGCGAGAGCTGAAGATCAACTTGAGGAACTGAGAGTCTTGGCTAGATCGTGGACGATGTTTGCTCCCCTCGACGTAACGATGCCGGTAACGAGGTAATCAAGGATTACATGGCGCACTGGTATGTCCAAGGTACTGAGCAGGCCGACGCCGCTCATCCAGGCCAGGCAGACACCGAGTACCCCGGAGATAAACGGCAGGTGACGGCGGTTCAGGTCGGGAAGGAGCGTCTTAATGGTGTTGGTGAGCACCTCGATTACGAAGGCAATAGCCAGCACTTTACCTAAGAGCTGATCCATCTGAATATCCCCCCTCTGCTAAGATGTATGTCTATCCAAAGCACAGTAGAACCGGGAAAAACCGGTACAAGCGGGGTACTTGAATCGCCGCAAAGACTGTGTTATGATTTAGCTAGATGATGCACCCCTGCTGTGCTCGCGATCAATCTGGCCTTGTTATGAGCCAACACCAACACATCGGGAACCTGGACTCGCTGCGGCTAGAACATGCCCCCGGAGGGGACGTTCGAACTACAGCGGAGGGTACCCACCTGCCAAGGCAGGTTCATTCGGGTCAGCACTAGCGGTACGGTGGGGGGCGGATTTAGATACCCCTTGCGGGGTATTTTTTCTTGGAGGAACGCCATGGAGCATCGGTTTATGCGCACGGAACTGATCCTTGGGGCTGATAACCTCAGGAGGCTGCGGGACGCTACAGTTGCCGTAGTTGGCCTGGGAGGCGTGGGAGGGCATGCCGCAGAAGCCCTGGCCCGTTCAGGGGTGGGCAGACTTATTCTCATTGACCACGATGTGGTGGCTGTTTCCAATCTGAACAGGCAAGTCGTAGCTCTGGAGTCCACCTTGGGCAGGCCTAAAGTGGACGTGATGGCGGAAAGGATCGCCCAAATCAACCCGGATTGTCAGGTCCTAACGCACCAGGCCTTTTACAGCAGGGAGAGCCACAACCATCTCCTGCAGGAGGCGCCCCACTTCGTGGCCGATGCCATTGACAGCGTGGGTGCCAAGGCGGATCTGATTGAAGCCTGCCTCAGCCAGGGCATTCCCATCATTTCCTCTCTTGGTGCGGGTAATCGGTTGGATCCGACGCGCTTGAGGATCACAGACATTTCCCAGACCCACACCTGCGCCCTGGCCAGGGCTGTGCGGCTCGCCCTGCGCAAGCGGGGGATAGAACGGGGAGTCCCTGTGGTCTTTTCCGATGAAAAGGTCGCGGTCATCAAGAGGGGATCCACGCCCGGCAGCACCGCCTTTGTTCCAGGCGCGGCGGGTTTGATCATGGCGAGTTGGATCGTGAGGCAGATCTGCGGGGAGG
>FIZK01000040.1:0-231 GCA_900018335.1 uncultured Clostridia bacterium
TTCATGTGGCTCTGGTGGCAGGGGTATGTGACTGTGTGCCTGCGGGGAGCGGGCATCGAGCGCGTGCTCAACCGCGCCGCTCAAGCGGGAGTGGCCATGGTCAAGGTGGAGCGGGTTACTTCCGATGCGGTGCTGGCCAGGATGGCCGCTGAAGACTTCCGCCGTCTGCGGCCCCTGCTCAGGGAGTCTGCCAATGGGCCGCGGGTGAGTGCGTCCATCTTGGATAGGCAT
>FIZK01000040.1:289-19622 GCA_900018335.1 uncultured Clostridia bacterium
GCGGTGGAGGATACGGGGCTGCGAGCGGGTATTCCCAGGCGCTCCATGGACACCCGCAGCATTGAGCGGCAGCTCTTGGAGCAGCTGCCAGATCTGGCCTGGGTGCAGGTGAAAAACAGAGGCATCAAGGTGGAAATCCAGGTCATGGAGCGGGATGTGGAGGAAACTAGTGCGCAGGGAGCAGGGCACGTCTATGCGAAGCGTGACGGATTGGTCACGGAACTGCTGGTCCTGCAGGGAACTGCCCAGATCCGGGAAGGGGATACTGTCCGCAAAGACGATCTGCTCATTTCCGGTATGTACTATGATCGCCAGGGCCGCAGGCAGTTTGGGGCTGCCCGGGGGATTGTGAAGGCCAGGGTGTGGTACCAGGCGGTGGGGGAAGCGAGCTTGGTACGCTGGGAGGCGCGCAAAACGGGGATACGCCATCGGCAGTACGTTCTCACCATCGGTCCGTTCAGTATTCCCCTGGGCCGTTCCTATCCCCGGGAAACGCACCAGATCATAAAACGAAGCTGGCAGCTTTACCTGGGCAGCGCCATGGCGCCTTTAAGCTGGACCAGGTTGGACTACGAAGAGGTGGAGTGGACAGCAGAGGGCATACCGGCTTCCGAGGCCGAACGCACCGCCTATGAGCTTGCCTGGGAGAGCCTGGCCCGCCAGGGCGTGGAGAGAGACAAGATCCTTGAGGAAAAACGGACCGTGGAGCCGCTCACAGACGCCGATGGAATCAGAGTTACTGTGCAGGTAGAGGTGCTGGAGGACATCGGCCAGTTCTTAGGTCAATAGTTTGCACTTTTGCGCTGTTTTGCTTATAATAAGTGCATACAGAGATGCAAAAAGGATGGTTGATGTATTGAGTCAGATACTGCGGCTTCGAGACAATGATCAGGCCCAAGCCCTGAGCGGAAAGCGCGATGAGTACCTGCGGCTGTTGGAGGAGGCTTTCGGCGTAAAGATTGTGGCCCGGGGGCTGGAACTGATCATCAGCGGTTCCGATGAAGCCATTGCCAAAACCAAGAACGCACTGGAGAGCATGGCCGGGCTCGGCTCCAGCCTCACTAACCACGACGTTTATTATGCCATAAAGATGAGTGACAACGGAGGCGCTGCTGCTCTGCAGGATCTCAATGCGGGCCTGGTGGTGGTGACACACCGCGGACATAAGATCCGCCCGAAGACAGCTGGACAGAAACGCTACGTTGCTGCAATGGCAGACCACGACGTCGTTTTCAGCATCGGGCCGGCCGGCACGGGGAAAACCTACCTGGCCATGGCCCACGCGGTGGCCAGCTTAAAGAGGAAAGAAGTGGAGCGGCTCATTTTGACGCGCCCAGCGGTGGAAGCAGGAGAGCATCTGGGGTTTTTGCCTGGGGATCTGCAGGACAAGGTCGATCCCTATCTGCGCCCCCTCTATGATGCTCTGTTTGATATTTTAGGACATGAAACCTACTCGAAATACCGGGAAAAGGGAATTATTGAAATAGCGCCCCTCGCCTACATGCGCGGGCGGACGCTGGATGCCAGCTTTATTATCCTGGATGAGGCGCAGAACTGCACACCGGAGCAGATGAAGATGTTCCTAACCCGCCTCGGCTTCGGCTCCAAGGCGGTGATCACCGGGGATATTACCCAGGTGGATCTGCCCAAGGACAAGCGGTCGGGGCTGATTGAAGTTCAGAGCATCCTCAGGAGCGTGGACGGCATCAGCTTCTGTGTTCTGGACGAAACGGATGTGGTCCGGCATCCTTTAGTGCAGCGGATCATCCAAGCCTATGAAGCACACCACGGAGACGCTGGCAAATCGCAATCCTAGGAGGCTTATCGTGAAACGGAAGAGCAAAGGCGGGTTCGGGAAGGCCTGGCTGGAGACTCTGCAGAGGACGGCCTTAAGCAGGTGGGTATTGGGCGGACTGATCATCGCCGCCATGTTGGCCATCCTGCTGGTGGACGCCCTGCCCGCCGGTGTCCAGATTGAGGTGGGGGAGGTTGCTAAGCAGGACATCGTTGCGCCCATCACCGCCATCAACACCAGTGAGACGGAGCGGTTGAAGGAGGAGGCGGCGCGGCAGGCGCTGCTGGAAGCCACTGATGACCCTAGTTATTACCAGATCAACCCCGCTGCAGTGATGCGGGTTGAAGAGAATGTCACAGGTGTGCTCAATCTTCTGCGGCAGGGTATTGCCCCGGAAGGGGAGGAGCAGGATGTCCAGCCTGAGCATTTGACCATTTCAGAAATTGACCGCCGCCTGATCAGAGATTGGCAGATCGAGATTCCCCAGAGGAATCTGGAAGCGGTCGTTTCTTTGTCTTTAACTGAGTTCGATCAGTTTGCCCAAACCACCGCGGACTTGGTCTTGGCGGTCATGGAGGAACCTATCAGCCAGGATGGCCTCAGGGATGCTAGGGATGCCTTTGAAGAGAGCGTGCGCAGGAGCGGCTTCCGCGATAATCTGCAGCAAACAGCAGTGCTTTTGGGCAGACAGCTCATCCAACCCAACTTGGTGCTCAACACTGAAAAGGTGAACGAGGCCAGGGATCAAGCTGTTCAGAACGTGGAGCCCGTGCAGATTATGCAGGGCGAGATCATCATCCGCAAAGGCGATGTGGTCAGGACCGAACATATCAACCTCATGCGGGATGTGGGGCTGCTGAAGACGGGGCGCGACTATGCGGCCTTAGCCGGGCGCACCCTGCTGGTTTTGGCCATGGCGGCCCTCATGATAGTCTACCTGCACCAGAACCGCCTGCGCATCCTGGAAAACAACGCGCTCTTGGGCTTACTGGGCTCTGTGGTGTTGACAGTGCTGCTGTTGGGGAGACTGTTCAGTATGCCCGCTTGGCCCGAAGCGGTCTACCTCAATCCTTCGGCTCTGGTGGGGCTTCTGCTTACTCTGCTCATCGATGCCAAAGTGGCCAGCATGGCTGCTGTGGTCACCGCAGTGCTCCTGGGAGTGATCAGTGGCTTCAGCTGGCCGGTGGGCACCCTGGCCCTGGTGGGCGGGCTCACCGCCGTATTGAGTGTGACCAAAGTGAGCCAGCGGGGCGACCTGATGCGGGCAGGGTTTATCGTTGGCGGCGCGAATGTCCTGCTCATGATGGCCTTAGGCCTGGCAAGCAAGGACACTGGGCTGATTGTCAACAGTTACCTAGGACTGATCAGCGGTGTGCTTGCTTCCATCGTGGCCATAGGGGTTCTGCCCTATTTGGAGAGCGCCTTTAAAATCACTTCGTCCATCCGCCTGCTGGAGCTGTCCAATCCCAATCACCCGCTTCTGAGGCGGCTGATGTTGGAGGCTCCAGGAACCTACCACCACAGCATTCTCGTGGGTAACTTGGCAGAGGCGGCGGCGGAGGCAGTGGGCGCAGACGGCTTGCTGGCCAGGGTAGGGGCGCATTACCACGACATTGGCAAACTGAAACGTCCGTATTTTTTCGTGGAGAACCAGGTGGGCAAGGATAATCCCCACGATAAGATCGCGCCATCGCTGTCCACCTTAATCGTCACTTCCCATGTCAAGGACGGCCTGGAGCTTGCTGGGGAGTATAAACTTCCCGATGTGGTTACCCAGTTCATCGCTCAGCACCACGGCACTGACCTAGTCCGCTTTTTCTACCACAGGGCCACTGAAGCCAGCGAGGACAACACCGTGGAAGAAAAGGACTTCCGCTATCCTGGGCCAAAGCCCCACGGCAAAGAAGTGGCCATCGTCTCCCTGGCCGATGCAGTGGAGGCGGCGGTGCGATCTCTGTCCAAACCCACCCCTGGCAAAATCGAAGGTCTGGTGCGCAAGATTATCAAGGATCGCCTAAACTCGGGCCAGCTCGATGAGAGCGACTTGACCTTCCAGGATATGGACAGAATTGCCAATGCATTTGTGAAAGTAATCATGGGCATGTTCCACACCCGCGTCGAGTATCCCGAGAAGATCACCAAAGAAGAGATCGAAGGGAAGAAAGCGAGAAATGGAAGTTCTGTTTAACAGCGATGTGCCCCAGGAAGATACCTCCAGCTTCGAAGGACTGATCACAGAGGGGTATAGAATTGCGGCCCGTCTCAAAGGTTTGAACGAACCATGGGAGGTGAGTGTCTCCTTTGTGGATGACGCGACCATTGCCTCCCTGAACGGCCACTACCGCGGGATCAATGCTCCCACTGACGTGCTGTCCTTTCCCCAAGCAGGGGAAGAGGAGTTCGCTCCAGTGGAGGGGCTGCCCCGCATGCTCGGTGATGTTGTGATTTCCCTGGAACGGGCCGAGGAACAGGCTGAACAGTACGGCCACTCCCTGGCCCGGGAAGTTGTGTTCCTGGCAGTGCACGGGTTCTTTCATCTCCTGGGCCACGACCACGAGACCGCGGAGGAAGAGCAGGTCATGCGAGCTCTGGAAGAACGGGTCCTGGAGGAGCTGGACTTGGGGAGAGATTGACGGTGAAGCGGCGTAGGGTCTACATGAGCTTCAGCGATGCCATGCAGGGCGTTGCCTATGCGGTGCGCATGGAGAGAAACATGCGCATCCACCTTCTGTTAGCCCTGCTGGTTGTAGTGTTCGCTGCCGCCCTGGGCGTAACCCGTCTGGAGCTGGTGGCACTGATCCTGGCCATGGGCTTGGTGTTTACCGCAGAGCTTTTTAACACCGCAGTTGAGGAAATGGTGGACTTAGTCACCCCCGATTTTCACCCCCTGGCAGGTGTGATCAAGAACATCGCGGCTGGAGGAGTTCTAGTGTCAGCGCTTACAGCCGCTGGCGTTGGCTATTTGGTCTTCATCGATTACATCTTGCACCTGGATGATCTGCTGCTGCGCAGGCAGCTCCCTCCCTCGTACTTGATGGTTCTGATTGCGGCCGCTGTGGTATTGGTGATCACGGGGTGGAAGGCCGGTTTAGCCCGGAGCAGGCCGTCCCTGCATACCGCGGCTGCTTTTGCTCTAGCAGTGGCCATCAGGGAAACTGGCGGGCGATTTGCTGCTCTAGCCGGTTTCGTCCTGGCGCTTTTGGTGGCCCAGAGCCGGACCGAGGGCAAGAAGGACAACTGGTGGGACGTGGGAGCGGGTGCCTTGGTGGGATCCTGCTTGGCCCTACTCTTTTTGCGACTAATAGCCTAGGGGAAAGGTGTGCGGGGACATGACAGATAGGGAGTTAATGGAACTGGCCATCAAGGCTAGGGAAAGGGCCTATGTGCCCTATTCGCACTTCAAGGTGGGAGCCGCTTTGCTGGACGCAAAGGGGCAGGTCTTTTTAGGCTGCAATATTGAGAACGCTGCCTTCAGCCCCACCAATTGCGCGGAGAGGACGGCGATCTTTAAGGCTGTCTCCGAAGGGGTGAGGGAGTTTACAGCTTTGGCTGTGGCAGCGGACACCCAGGAGCCCGTTACTCCCTGCGGAGTCTGCCGCCAAGTGATGGCTGAGTTTTTTGATCCGCAAATGCCCATCTATCTCGGCAACCTGCAGGGGGAAATAGTGAAGACAACCCTGCAGGAGCTTCTGCCCGCTTCCTTTACCGCTAGGGCACTGGGGACTGGTGAAGGCCATGACTGAAGCGTATAAGTCCGGTTTTGTGGCCGTGGTTGGGCGCCCCAATGTGGGCAAGTCCACTCTAATGAACGCCCTGCTGGGTCAAAAAGTGGCCATCGTATCGGACAAACCCCAGACCACCCGCAACACCATCAGGGGAGTATTAACCCTAGAGCACGCCCAGATAGTCTTCCTGGACACTCCCGGCCTGCACAAACCCCTGCACAAGCTGGGCGAGTACATGGTGAAAAGCGCCTTCCAGGCACTGGAGGATGTTGACTTAGTGCTTTGGCTGGTGGAAGCGGGGAAGTGGACGACGGCAGACAACCACATTCTGGAAGAACTTTCAGGGGTGCAGCAGCCGGTCATTTTGGTAGCCAACAAGGCAGACCAGGTTTCCAGCGCGGAACAGGAGGCCTTTTTGGAGCAGGTGGCTGAGAAGCGCAGCTTTGCCGCTTCCCTAGCGGTTTCTGCCCTGGAAGGCACCAATTTGGACGAGTTGATTGATCTGATTGTAGAGCGCCTGGAGGAAGGACCCAAATACTACCCGGATGACTGGCTTTCCGATCAGCCCGAGCGCTTTATTGTTGCTGAGTTTATCCGGGAGGAGCTGTTTCTCCGCACAGAGCAGGAGGTTCCCCACTCCATAGCCGTGGATGTGGATGAAATAAAGGAAGATGCGGAGAAGAACCTGCTGAGGATTAGGGCTACCATCTATGTGGAGCGGGACAGCCAAAAGGGAATTGTTATAGGTCAGGGCGGCAGGATGCTCAAGGAAGTGGGCACCAACGCCCGTTTGCAGATGGAGCGCCTCTTGGGTGCGCGCGTCCACCTAGAACTCTGGGTGAAGGTGAAGAAGGATTGGCGTAACAAGCCGGGGGCCCTGAGGGAACTAGGTTATCAATAGAGCGGGCGGAAGCGAACCCTCATACCTAGTTTCCATTTAGCGAAATTTGTCAAGGGAGGTTCAGATATGACCACGACGCATGCCCATAAATCAGATGAACGCAGTCAGCTCACCGAGTTGGTGGCCAGGGCCCAGGCAGGCGATGGGGTTGCCCGCGAGCAGCTTCTGCAGGACTATCGCCCTTTTTATCTGCGCGTGGCGTCAAACTGCTGCCGCAAGTACCTCGTACTCGGCCGCGATGATGAAGCCAGCATTGCCATGATTGCCTTTAACGAGGCCATAGACTCCTTCAACAGCAACGGGGGAGCGTCTTTCCTCAGTTTTGCAGAAATTGTGGTCAAACGGCGCATGGTGGACTACTTCAGGCGGCAGAGCAGGCAGTCTGAGGAGATTCCCCTTTCCAGCTTTGAAACCGATGATAACGAAGATGGTGTTCTGCAGAAAATCGAGTCCAAGGAAGCCCACACCGTGCTGCAGATCCAAGAAGAAACTGAGCAGCGCAGGGAAGAGATCTTCCGGCTTGATCAGCTGCTCAGTCACTACGGCATTCGATTCTCAGAACTGGTTAAGATATCCCCGAAGCATCAAGATGCTAGAGACCGGGCCCTGCAGGTGGCCAGGACCCTGATCAGCGATCCTGAGCTCTTGGGCTATTTGACTCGCAAGAAGTCGCTTCCACTCAAAGATCTGGAAGCCAAGGTCAAAGTAAGCCGCAAGACGCTCGAGCGGCAGAGGAAATACATAATTACCCTGGCCCTAATTTTAATTGGCGATTTCTACCATCTACGGGAATACCTGAACCGACCGGTGTGAGAAGGAGGTGGACAGAAGGTGAAACATAAAGGGATTGTTGTGGAGATCGCTCCTAAGAACAAGGTGATTATCATGACGCCTCAAGGGGAGTTTCTCAAGGTCCCTTTCCGTAAACACGTTCAAGTGGGGCAGGAGATTCGTTATACTCCCCGTAAGGAACGCCTCAACGCCTGGCAGCTGGCTGCTGCTGCGGTGTTGTTCCTGGCCCTCATGGGCGGCTGGCCCATGATCAGTGAACATTTGGTACCCCAACCGGCTGTGCCCGCCTTCATCGTCACCCTTGACTTGGATCAGAGTGTTGAGCTGACCGTCAGTGCGGATCGCAGGGTTCTGTCTGTGGAAGGGCTCAACCGCAACGGACGGGAGCTGGTGCAGAACTTGGACGTGGTGGGAACTAACCTCAGCACTGCGCTGCAGGCCATCGCCTCCAGGGCTGATAGCAGCAGGGCGGCAGTGGTGACCGTGGCTGCGCAGCAGGACGGGGGAGCCGCTATCAGGGAGAAGAGCGACGGGCTGTATACGGATCTGGAGCGCGAAATTGTGAGCGCCCTGAGGGCGGCAAAACTAGCTGATGTACGGGTTTGGGAAGTGCCCCGTTCCTTCCAAACAGAGGCCAAACTCGCTGGTATTGTCCCCAGCAGATACCTGGCCATTCAAAATCCCTCATCGCCCGTTGTGCCGCTGAAAATGGAGACTAGATTGACCATGTCCGACCCGCCGGAGATGGAGGAAACCGTAAGTCAACTGGCAAGTACCTCTGTGACCCAGAGGGTGGTGGAGCCCATCAAGCCGGCATTGACCCCCACAAGATGGACCAGGCAGTCCACGGAGGCGGCGCCGGAAAGCATTTATAACGTGAGTTTTCCCATTGCAGCAGTTAAAGGAGACTATTAATCCCGTCCATGCGAGTAGATGATTTTGATTTTAACTTGCCCCAAGAACTCATAGCCCAAAGGCCTCTGGCGGTCAGAGATGCTTCACGCCTGCTGGTGGTGCACAGGAATACAGGACAGCTCGAAGATCGGCAGTTTACTGATCTGGTGGAATACCTACACCCCTCCGATGTCTTAGTCATCAATGATTCCCGGGTACTCCCGGCCCGTCTGTGGGGAAGGAACAAGCAGCGGTCAGGCGTTATTGAGGTCTTGCTGCTGCGGCCCCGCGGAGAAGGGCAGTGGGAGGTCTTGGTGCGGCCCGGGAAAAAGGCTCGTGTAGGCGCGGTAATCGAGTTTGCACCGCGCCTGTCCTGTGAAGTCTTGGAGATAACCGACAGCGGGAGCCGGGTGGTACAGTTTAGCTTCTCGGGAGACTTTGAGGCCGTGTTGGCGGAGCTTGGCGAGACCCCTCTGCCCCCTTATATTCACGAGAAGCTGGATGATCCGGAGCGTTACCAGACCATTTACGCCAAGCATTCCGGTTCGGTGGCTGCTCCCACCGCTGGGCTGCACTTTACGCCGCAGCTGCTGGCCGCCATTGATCAGATGGGGGTGGCAGTGGTTCCCCTCACCCTCCACGTGGGCTTAGGAACGTTTAGGCCCGTGCAGACCGAAAGGGTGGAGGATCATGTGATGCACGAGGAGTTCTTTGAGCTCAGTGCAGAAAGTGCAGCATTGATCAACGCCCGGCGTCAGGCCGGCGGCAGAGTGGTGGCCGTGGGTACCACTTCCGTGAGGGTGCTGGAAACTCTGGCCCATGATGATGGAACTGTGCGAGCGGGGGCAGGTTGGACCGATATTTTCATCTATCCAGGCTATCAGTTTAGGGCAGTGGATGCGCTGGTGACCAACTTCCATCTGCCGAAATCCAGTTTGCTGATGCTGGTATCTGCCTTTGCGGATCGAGAGACTATAATGCGTGCCTATGAGCATGCCATTGCCCAGCGCTATCGGTTTTTTAGTTTCGGCGACGGCATGCTGTTGTTGTGAAGGGAGTAGGCTGGTGGCACTTAAATTCGCAGTTTCCAAAGAGTGCGGCAGGAGCAGGGCGCGCCTAGGCCGCCTCGAGACAACCCACGGCGTAGTTGAAACGCCAGTTTTTATGCCCGTGGGCACCCAAGCCACGGTGAAAACCATGACCCCCCACGAGCTTGAGGAGCTGGGTGTGGAGATCATCCTTGGCAATACTTACCATCTGTACCTGCGTCCGGGCAGTGAAATTGTGGCGGAGGCGGGGGGCCTGCATCAGTTCATGGGCTGGCGTCGCCCCATCCTCACCGACAGCGGCGGCTTTCAGGTCTTCAGCCTGGCTCCCTTGAGAACCATTTCCGAAGAAGGCGTGGAGTTCCGCAGCCACCTCGATGGCTCGAAGCACTTTTTCAGTCCCGAGAAATCCATGGCCATTCAAATGGATCTGGGAGCCGATATTATCATGGCTTTTGATGAATGCCCTCCCTACCCTGCAGACCGGGACTATGTAAAGCGGTCGAAAGAACTGACGACCCGCTGGGCCCAGCGCTGCAAGGCCGCCCATACTAGAGAGGATCAAGCCCTCTTTGGCATCGTCCAGGGAGGCGTGTACAAAGATCTGCGCCGGGAAAGTGCCTTGGAGCTCATGGATTTGGACTTCCCCGGTTACGGGATCGGCGGCTTGAGTGTAGGTGAGCCCAAAGAGCTGATGTACGAGGTCCTAGACGATCTAGTGCCCGAGCTGCCCAAAGATAAACCGCGCTACCTCATGGGAGTGGGCTCCCCAGACTGCCTGGTGGAAGGTGTACTTAGGGGAGTGGATATGTTTGACTGCGTCTGGCCAACGCGTTTGGCCAGGCACGGCATGGTGATTACGCGCCGGGGCAACCTGCCCATCCGCAATCTGCCCTATGCCCGGGATTTTGCTCCCATAGAAGAGGGCTGTCAGTGCTACACCTGCCAGAACTTCTCCAGGGCCTACATCCGGCATCTGATCAAGGCTAATGAGGTTTTGGGTATTAGGCTCACAACCATACATAACCTCTTCTTCCTCACCAGCCTGATGCGGGACATTCGGGCAGCGATTGCAGCTGACATGCTCCCCGAATTTGCCAGGGAATTCCTCGCTGGCTTTGCGGGAGAAAAATAGAGGAACCTGGGACTGTAAGTAGAAATCTAGTGGGGTAATTGCCTTTAGTGGGAGGTGAAACTCATGTTCATGTTCTTGCAGACGGACGTTCCTGAAGTTCCTGCGGGTTCCGGAAGCCTGATCAGTCTCTTCCTGCCCTTTGTTTTGCTGGCGGTTCTGTTTTATTTCATGATCTGGCGGCCCCAGCAGAAGCAGCAGAAGGAAAGAAAAGCTATGCTTGATTCCTTGAAGAAGGGTGATAAGATCGTCACCATCGGCGGGATTCACGGCGAGCTCACAAGTTTGAAAGAAGACTATGTAACCATTAAGGTGGCTGATAAAGTGGAGATGAAGCTTTCTCGCAGCGGTATCAGCCATGTAGTGAAATAAGAAGAAGACCGTACGCGGCGAGCTGCATGGCGGTTTGCGCCGGAAAGGTTAAACCACCGTTCAGGTGGTTTTCTTCTAAATATCCTAGAGGGAGGGGAGCGCCGTGCGTAGAGCACTGAGCTTAGGTGCACTCATCTTAATCTTCTTTTGTGCAGTGCAGGCGGTTCACGCTGGCACCTTCTACCTGCACGATCATCCCAGTTATTGGTGGTATGTGGTGGACAATCCCGCTTTCAGCGTCATTGTCCCGTCAACAGGCCAGAATTACATCGAGCGATCCATCTTTGGCCTGGACAGCCTGCTCATAACCTTCCAGGATGGAACCATCAGCATGGAAGTTAACGCGCAGCCCGGGACAGACGTGGAAGCGGTGCGCAGCAGCCTGGAGGCGCGCTATAAGCCACTGGTCAAGGATGTTACCATTCTGTCCAACCAGGAAATCACCACGTCCAATAACCTGAAGTGTCACTTCTATGCCTACGAAGCCACCGGGGCGAACGGGAAGAAGGTTATGCTCCGGGCAGTGTTTTTCCAGAGGGGTGATTATGTGGTTTATCTCACCTATTTCTTAGAATCCGCTCAGTTTCGGGATGATACCCGGGAATACTGGATCAGAGCCGTAAACGGCTTCGAGTGGAACTAGGCTGATCACCATGGAAGTGCATGTTGATGTTGCCAAGGTTGGTAAGTACGCAGTGGGGGTAAGCGGTGATTCGGTGGAGGTAGTGGAAAGGCCCTGCGGCGGGATCTCCATTGTGATCATCGATGGCCAGGGCCACGGCAGGGCTGCCAAGCGCATGAGCCACATGATCGCCAACCAGGCGGCCCGGCTCATTGAAGACGGGGCCAGGGATGGTGCGGTTATGCGCGTGATCAACGATCATCTCTATGCCTTCCGGGATGGACAGGTTTCCGCCACGGCCACCATCCTCTCCGCGGACGTGGCCCACCGCTGTTTGGTGGTTTCCCGCAACTCCAACACACCCGTTTTGGTGGCCGCTCAGGGCAAAGCCCGCAGCTTGGACGCTCCGGTGGAGCCCATCGGCGTCCGGCGCCTGCTGAAGCCATCACTTACCCACTTGGAATTGGTTGAGGGGATGGTGCTCATGGGCTTCACCGACGGGGTGATCCATGCGGGGCGCGGCAGGCGCGGGATGTTTTCCTTGGAGAGGGCCTGCCAGCTCATGGCCCAGGACCAGCCCGCCCGGGAGCTGGCCAACAGTGTCTTGCGCTACGCCCTGGAACTGGAGGAAGGGAAACCTCGGGACGATATGGTTGTGGCCGTGATGAAGGTCGTGGGTCGAGGAAGTAAGTTGGGGATCAGGCGCGTGTCTGCCTCCTATCCTTTGTGAGGGAGGGGAGCGCATGCAGCAGGATCCTTTGATTGTGATCGTGGGGGTGTGTGCTTCGGGCAAGACCACATTGGCTAGGGGACTCCGGGAGCTGGGTTACCAGGTCCGGACGTTCGCTCAGGAGCACTCAGTAAGCAGACGCCTGTGGCAGCGCCTGGATCCGGACTTGCTCATTGTTTTGGAGTGCAGCTATGAGACGATCAGGCGCAGGAAGCGGATCTCGTGGGGTAGGGACCGCTACCGGCGGCAGCTGGCCCTACTTTCCAATGCCCGGGCCTACGCTGACCTTGTTGTGAGGACGGACGGGTTTTCCCCTGGGCAGCTGGTGGATTATGTACACAGGCGTCTACGAGAATTGGGGATAGGGGGGTCTGAAGATGGCGGTTAAACTAGCTGATCTGGAAAAGCATCCAACCATCAGAGCTTATGTGCAGCAGGCCGATGCCAACCTGGCGGCCATGGGCTTCACCGAGCATGGTTTTCGACACATTTCCTTGGTCTCTTCCATTGCCCGCAATATTCTTCTGCGCCTGGGCCACGCTGAGCGCCAAGCAGAACTGGCGGCCATTGCAGGTTACGTGCATGATGTGGGGAACTGCGTGGGGCGTGTTAACCACGGGGCCGCGGGAGCTCTGCTAGTGGAGCCTGTCCTGCGGGAGCTGGGCATGCCGCCGGAAGAGACAGCCCTGGTGCTGAGCGCCGTGGGGAATCACGAGGAGGAAGTGGGGGAGCCGGTGAACGCGGTGGCGGCAGCGCTGATTTTGGCTGATAAATCCGATGTGCACCGTACCAGGGTGCGCAACCCCGAGATCTCCACCTTTGACATTCACGATCGGGTGAACTACGCGGTGAACAAGTCCTTTTTGGACGTGGACGAAAAACAGCGCCTGATTACCCTGAACATCTCCATTGAAACGGAGTATACTCCCATCATGGACTATTTCGAGATCTTCCTGGACCGCATGCTCATGTGCCGCCGGGCAGCTGCCTATTTGGGCTGCCAGTTCAAACTGAAGATCAACGACGTGCTCCTGCTCTAGGACTTGCCGGAGCATACTTAAGAAGAAAACTGGCGCCTCGGGAATCTGGAGCGCCAGTTTTGCTTATAGGTTCTCTATTAGCTCCTTTTTGGGGACGAATACGAAGGGAATATTGCGGTACAGCTGTTTGAAATCAAGCCCATAGCCCACCAAAAACGCATTGGGCACCTCGAACCCCACGTAGTCGATGGGGATTTCCACGCGGCGGTTTTCTGGTTTGTTCAACAAGGTGCAGATGCGGAGGGAAGCAGGGTTTCTGCTGTGCAGGTTGTTCAGGAGGTAGCTGAGGGTCAATCCCGTGTCGATGATGTCCTCCACGATCAGTACATGCTTGCCTTCGATGCTTTCCTCCAAGTCCTTGACGATGCGCACTACGCCCGAGGTTTCGGTGGCATCGCCGTAGCTGGAAACAGACATGAAGTCGTAGGCCACGGGCTGAGTGATATGTTTAGCCAGGTCACACAGGAACATCAGTCCGCCTTTCAGCACACAGAGCAGGGTAATGGTCTTGCCTGCGTAATCCCGGGAGATGGCCTCGCCCAGTTCGCGGACCCGCGCTTGGATCTCTTCTTCACTGATGATGATGCGATCAACTATGTCCACTGTTCCACCGCCATTCGTTTTCTATTAATGATACTATTATGGTAAAAGGCGGTCAAGGGGGTCCACGGGAGACGTGGGAGCAGGAGTTCTCCAGTAGGCGTAGAAGAAATCACTGGCAACGGAGGACTGCTTATGGGGAAAAAACAATGGATTCTGCATGAACAGCACAGCCAGCTCGCTCAAGAACTGGCTGCGGGGCTGAGCATCACGCCGCTTGTGGCCCAGATTCTCATCAACCGAGGGATCACGACGGTGGAGGCTGGGAGGCGGTTTTTGCAGTGTGATCTGGCTGAGACTCCGGATCCTTTTTTAATGTCAGGAATGGACCAGGCGGTGAACCGCATCCAAAGGGCTTTAGATGGCGGTGAGCAGATCGTCGTGTACGGCGATTACGACGCCGATGGCCAGACTGCCACCGCCCTTTTGGTGCGGGCCCTGCGCAGGCTGGCCGCTGACCCTGGCACGGTGAGCTACTATCTACCTGATCGCTTTGATGAAGGCTACGGCCTCAACTCACAGGCCGTGGTCGCGCTCAGCGACGAAGCTGACCTGCTCATATCCGTGGACTGCGGCATCGTATCCCACCGCGAGATCATAGAGGCCCACAGTCGCGGCTTGGATGTGATCGTCACCGATCACCACGAGCCCGGACCCGAACTGCCACCGGCCCTGGCGGTGCTCAACCCCAAACAGAAGGGGTGTGCCTATCCCTGCAAGGATTTGGCGGGAGTGGGAATCGCCCTCAAGTTGGTGCAGGGATTGGGAGTGCCAGGTTGGGAAGAGTACCTGGAACTGGCCGCCTTGGGTACCGTGGCCGACTTGGTACCTCTGCGAGGAGAGAACCGCACCATCGTCAAGCGGGGTCTGGAGCGCATGAGGGACACCAAAAACGTGGGACTGCGGGCCCTTATGGAGGCCTCTGGTGTGGAGGTTCCCACGGCCTACGATCTGGGTTTCCGCCTTGGACCCCGCTTAAACGCGGGGGGGCGTTTAGGCGATTCTGCCCGGGGCGTGCGCCTGCTCCTCACCGAAGACGGGTCCGAAGCCAGGGAGCTGGCTGCCGAACTAAGCCAAGAGAATACCAGGCGGCAACAGGTGGAGATGTCCATCTTGGAGGAGGCGGTCCGAGCCGTGGAGAAGTACGGGCTGGACAAGCGTCCCGCCCTGGTAGTGTGGGGTGAAAACTGGCACCAGGGAGTGGTGGGCATAGTGGCTTCCCGCCTGGTGGAGCTGTACTATCGGCCCACGGTGGTGATCAGTGTGGTTGAGGGGGAGGGTGTGGCTTCGGCCCGCAGTATTGCCGGGCTGCACCTCTTTGACACGCTCAGTGCATGCGCCCACCTGCTTACCAAGTTCGGCGGACATGCCATGGCAGCCGGATTGAGCCTGCCCAGGGAAAATCTGACCGGCTTTCAGAAGCTGTTCGAGGAGCTGTGTGCAGCCAGGCTCACACCAGTGGATTACCTCCCCAAGGTGCGCATTGATGCCAAGGCACAGCTGGCCCAGATCACCTCTGAGTTAGTGGCAGAACTGAACATGCTGGAGCCCCATGGCGTTGGCAATCCCTATCCCCTGCTCCAGGCAGAAGTGTCCGTCCTGCGCACTAGAAAAGTTGGTGCTGAGAACCAGCACCTCCAGCTGACAGTGCAAGATGGGACGGTGCAGGAGATGCCCGCTATAGCCTTTGGGGCTGGTGCGGACCAACGAGAACTGGAGAGACTGGCAGAAGCAGTAGATTTGGCGTTTGTGCCCACCATCAATGAGTGGAAGGGCTGTAGGACCCTCCAGCTCCAGGTGAGGGAATGGCAGGCGGCTCCTGGCGTTGACAACTACGTGCGCCGCTGGATGGTGGAGGCCCACCCTTGGAAGCTGGGTCCATCCTATTACCAAAGCAGCGCCCTGCAGGCCCCGGACACGCCTCGGGGTCCGGTCAAGCCGCACCGCTTGGTGGATCTCAGGGGGACCTATGATAAGATCGCCGCTGTGCGGCAGAGGCGTCAAGGGGCGCCTACTCTCATCCTTGTGAACAGGGCTGTTTCCGTCCTGGAAGTCTGCCGGGCGCTGCGCATCGGCGTTGCTGGAGGCAGTGAGTTCATCGGCTTTGAACATGAGTGGCTTTCCTCAGAGGAACGGGCTGAGTTGGGGCGCTCCCGGTTCACCTGGCTTGTTTCCACGGGCCTGCGTCTGACGGAATCCAGCTGGCCCGCTGTTTGGCTTTGGGAACCGCCCCTCACGCCGGACATCCACGCGCAGTGGGCGTCCCTGGTGGAGGAAGGTGGAGAGATGACCGCGGTGTACGGGCCAAAGGACGTGAGGGAGCTCCAGATGCACCTACAGCGGGAGTATCCCGATCGCAATGCCCTAGCCCGCATCTACCTGCTCCTGCGGGAGGGCGGCGGCCGCCTCTCCCTGGCCCAGGCCGCGGACAAACTGGAAAAAGCGGGGCTTGTTGGCGCTCTTCCGGCGGCCATGGGTGTCTTTTCTGAGCTGGGCCTGTGGGCAGTGGAGGAGGGGGTCATCATCTACCTGCCGGCGCCCGACCGGAAACTAGACTTGGAGCAAGCAGTTTTGTATAATAAGATAACAAAGATACGCGATCAGGCTGCACTTTACCTTAAGCGTTGTTTGGAAAGGGGATTTTTCCAGGATGGACTTAAAAGAGAAAATTAGGGTGATACCAGATTTCCCGCAGCCTGGTATCAGTTTCAAGGACATTACCACCCTGCTCAAAGACGGGGAGGCCCTTAGGGAAGCCATTAAGCGCATTGCCAGTCACTTTGCCGATGCCGAGATTGATATGGTTGTGGGGGTTGAGTCCAGAGGCTTTATTCTAGGAGCGCCCCTGGCCTACGAGATGGGTTTGGGATTTACCCTCATCCGCAAGCCCGGTAAGCTTCCCGGGGAGGTTCTTTCCGTGGAGTATGACCTGGAGTACGGAACGGACCGGATGGAAATCCATGCCGATGCCTTTCCGCCTGGAACCCGGGTGCTGGTGGTGGACGATCTCCTGGCCACGGGCGGTACAATAGCCGCCGCCATCGAGCTCATCAAGAAGCTCGGTGGACAAGTAGTGGGCTTGGCATTTTTGATCGAGCTCAGCTATCTGCACGGCCGGGAAAGACTCGAAGACTACCACATCCTTTCACTGGTAGATTACAAGGAGTAGCCCATTAGGGAGGAGGGGGGCGCTGTGAAGCTGCAGTATCTCATTGACCGCATTCTAGCCTATTATCCGAAAGCAAACGTGGATCTGATTGACAAGGCCTACCATTTTTCTCAGCGCGCCCACGATGGACAGTACCGGGAATCCGGCGCCCCTTACTTTGAGCACCCCTATGAGGTTGCCCTGATCCTTGCTGATTTGGAGCTGGATATGGAAACCATCGCCGCCGGCCTGCTCCACGATGTGCTGGAAGACACTCCGGTAACCAGGGAGGAGCTGGATAAAGCCTTTGGCCCCACCGTTTTGATGCTGGTGGAAGGCGTTACCAAGCTGGAAAAACTCCCCGTGCACAACCGCTTTGAGCAGCAGGCTGAGAATATGCGCAAGATGATTTTCGCCATGGCGGAAGACGTACGGGTGATCCTAATCAAACTGGCGGATCGGCTGCATAACATGCGGACTCTGCGGCACATGCCCCCGGAGAAGCAGGTGCTCATTTCCCAGGAGACCCTGGACATCTTTGCACCGCTGGCCCACCGCATGGGTATTTGGCGGATCAAGTTTGAAATGGAGGACCTGGCTTTCCGCCATCTCAATCCCGAGGAGTACTACCGCTTAGTTGCGGAGATTGACCGTAAGCGCCAGGAGCGGGAAGGCGATCTCCAGGAAGCCATGAACATCATCATTGAGCGCTTGGCGGAGATGGATATGGCCTGCGATATCCAGGGCCGCCCGAAACACCTTTACAGCATCTACCAAAAGATGCAGAAGCAGAACAAGAGCCTGGATGAGATTTACGATTTGATGGCCATTCGCATTATCGTGGAGACGGTGCGCGACTGCTACGCTGTCCTAGGTGTGATCCATGCCTTGTGGAAGCCCATACCAGGTAGGTTTAAGGATTATATTGCAGTTCCCAAGTCCAATCTCTACCAGTCCCTGCACACCACCGTGGTGGGACCCCGGGGTGAACCGTACGAGATCCAGATCCGCACCTGGGAGATGCACCGCATAGCTGAGAAGGGCGTAGCCGCTCACTGGATGTACAAGGAAGGCCAGACACGCAAACCCGGCGACGAAGCAGCCAAAATCGGCTGGCTGCGGGAAGCGGTGGAGTGGCTGCGCGAGATGAAGGATCCCCAGGAGTTCATGGATACTCTGAAGATCGATCTCTTTGAAGACGAAGTCTTCGTTTTCACTCCTAAGGGAGATGTGAAGTCGCTGCCCAACGGGGCGACACCGGTGGACTTCGCCTTCGATGTGCATACCGACGTCGGCTTGCGCTGTTTTGGGGCCAAGGTAAACGGCAGAATTGTCCCCCTGAGCTACGTTCTGAAGAACGGAGATTTTGTGGAGATCCTCACCAGCAAAACCGCGAGCCCGTCCCAGGACTGGTTGAACTATGTCAAGACGTCCAAGGCCCGCAGCAAGATCCGTGCGTGGCTAAGGGAAGAACAGCGGGAAGAGAACCTAGCCCGGGGCCGGGAGTTGCTGGAACGGGAATGCAAGAAGATCGGAGCAGATGCCAAAACCGTGCTCAACGATGCGGATCTGCAGCAGCTGGCCCGCAAGTACGGGGTGAGCAACCCGGAAGAGCTCATGGCCAGCGTGGGTTCGGGGAGGGTTAACGCTGCTCAGGTCGTCCAAAAGCTCACCGGCCAGGAGTCTACTGAACGCAAGAAACTGCCGGAGACGACGAAAAAGCGCCGCCGGGATACGGCCCGGGGTGTGGAGGTGCGGGGTGCCGACAATCTCCTGGTGCGTTTTGCCAAATGCTGCAGTCCCGTACCTGGCGATGCCATCACTGGTTACATCACCAGGGGCAGGGGGATCTCCGTGCACCGTGCCGATTGCCCCAATGTGGCGAGCTTTGGCGGTGAATCGGGACGCCAGATTGAGGTAGTCTGGAATGTGAACAAGGACGACGCCTATCCGGTGGATATTGAGATTGAGGGGATAGACCGGCCTCATTTCCTAGCAAACATTATTCACGCCTTGTCTGAGCGCAAAACCAACGTGGATGCAGTAACGGCCAGGACCAGCAAGGATGACTCGGTCGTCGTGCAGCTGACGGTGGAGATCCACGATGTGCACCACTTGGACACAGTGATGAGCGCCCTGCGGCAGATCAGCGGCGTTCTGGGCGTGCACCGGGCCAATCCCACTTGAGAACAAAGGATGGTGTTTTCGTGCGGGCGGTTGTACAGCGTGTGAAAAGGGCCAGCGTCACGGTGGACGGAGCTCTAGTGGGCGAAATCGGCCCCGGGCTTTTGGTTTTTCTCGGGGTGGGCAGTGGAGACACCAGCGCCGATGCCCAGTATTTGGCCAGTAAAATTGCGGGGCTGCGGATTTTCTCCGATGCGCAGGGCAAGATGAATTTGGATGTACAGGAAGTGGGCGGGGAGATCCTGGCTGTGTCGCAGTTCACTCTCTACGGCGACTGCCGGCGTGGGCGCAGGCCGAGCTTCAGCGGGGCGGCGGCTCCCGATCGGGCCCAAGCGCTTTACGAGGAGTTTGT
>FIZK01000041.1:0-8537 GCA_900018335.1 uncultured Clostridia bacterium
CCGGGCTTCCTTCATGAGGATGGCGATGGAGTAGATCTCGGCGCCAATGGAGGCCCCGGCGCTCCAGATGCGGGGGCGGCCCCGCTTGCTGACGGCGGGCAGCACCACATCTTCGATAACGTCAAAAACCCGTGCATCCCTAAAAAAGCTGGACGTGTTGATGGTTAGGTACTCTACGAACTTCTCCCGGTGTTCTCTATCGCTTGTAATGGTGCGGATCAGATCCTCGTAGGACGAAAGCTTGTGCCTGTCCAGCCACTGGTTGATCCTTCTGCGCATCTGCTGCTCTTTGTAGGCCGTGAGATCAATGCCCAGTGTCTTATTGATGTCTTTTTGCAGCTTAGCGTAGTCTCTCATGTCTGACCTCACCTGAGTCTAGAGCTGAAACCAGATCAGTGATCACACCGCCGATTTTATCTAGGGGGAGAACGTAATCGGCGTTCCCTTCGTCCGCCACCGCCTTAGGCATACTGTAGATGGTGGATGTCGCCCGATCCTGGGCGATGGTGATTCCCCCCGCCCGCTTGATTCCGGCCATGCCCTTAGCACCATCTCGGCCCATACCGGTTAGAATCACTCCAATGATGTTCTTCCCGTACACTTCAGGCAGTCTTTCCATGGTTACGTCTATGGCTGGACGCAGGAACATCACCCGATCCTCTTGGTTGAGCTGAACTCTCCGCTCAGCAGAAATGATCAGATGGTAGTCTCCCGGAGCTATGAGCACCTTGCCGTTTTCCACTACATCGCCCGTTTGCGCTTCTTTCACGGGAAAAGGAAACAGGGAGTTGAGCCGCTCGGCGAAACTCCTGGTGAACTCCTTGGGCATGTGCTGCACGACCACGATGCCCGCGGGCAGGTTCTCCGGGATGTGGGCAAAAACTTCTTCAATGGCCTTGGGGCCCCCGGTGGACGAGCCGATGATCACAATCCTGCTGGCGGCACCGGGAGGTACGGGGGGAAGAGAAGGCAGAGGGCGCTTTTCCACGGCCACTGGCGCCCTTCTCTTGGAAGGCAGCTGCGCCATGGCCGCGCAGCGGATTTTATCCACCAGTTCTTGAGCGATGCTGTCTAGTTCAGGCGCTGCTGAACCAGCCGGCTTGGAAACGAAATCCACCGCACCCAAGGATAGTGCTTGCATGGTCGTTTCCGACCCTTTGCGGGTACGACTGGAGAGCATGACCACAGGAAGAGGCTTTTCGCTCATAATCCTCTTCAGGGTTTCCAGGCCGTCCATGACCGGCATTTCCACATCAAGGGTGATCACATCAACCTGCAACCGGCCCAGCTTCTTCAGGGCGTCTTCCCCATTGCGCGCGTATCCCACTACCTGTAGATCCCGTTCTGCATTGATGATTTCTATGATCAGTTTGCGCATGAAGGCACTGTCGTCTACTACTAGAACCCGTATAGGCATCGTTTTCACCTCAAATCTGTACAGGTTCTTTGCCAATCGCGGTAACAGTCACTACTCCATTTTCAACAAAAAAGCGCATCTTGCGCCCGTGACTGCCAGCCACATCTTGGCCTATGATGGGAATTCCATGCTGCTTCAGGAGTTGAACGACTGCATCGATATTCTGCTGCCCAATGCTGATGCTTCTTAGGTTTAAGTTGGGGAACAAATTGGCACCTCCGGCCAGTTTGGCCTGGAGCCTGCCTTTGCTTGCACCTAGGCGGACTGCCTCATCAATCATGGCAGGAATGCCCGTATCGGCGTATTTCCCAGGCGGCGCTCCATGATCATTCGGTCTACTGCGGGGGAGGAAGATATGGCCCATCACTCCCACCTTGGCCCTCTCATCGTACAATGTGACACCTATGCAAGACCCAAGGCCCACGGTGGTGAGAATGCCCTGACTTTTGGCGGAGCTGATTTCTCCCATATTCACGAAGACCTCTGACATTAGTGCTCCTCCAAACCAAACTGCCGGGCGATTTTGTTGAAATCATCTTCGTCAGGGAGGAAGATGATGTGCCCCTCAATTGCCTCGCCTTCCGCGGAAAACCTGGTGCGAATTACTGTAACTTCGCCTGCCACTTCCGCCCCCGCCAAAATGCTCTCCCACACCGCGCCGGCCATATCAATGGCCAATCCAGGAACGCTGGGCATCATGAGTAAATTGGTCATTTTGGAAAGGGCATTGAGGAAAGAGGTAACCATGATATTGCCCAGCTCCTGCAGGGCAGAGCGGCCCATTTCGTCGATCTCAGGCTTGTCCTCCCCGGTCAACAGCCTGATCAGCGTTCGCGCGCTCTCTAGTGGATGCAAGCAGGCCATGTGGCCCTGCACGTCTCCCGAGATCACAACAAAGATGCCCACCACAACCTTTTCGAGCCCGCCCATATAATCGGCAGCTTCAGTAAAGGGCAGCATCTGGGCATCGGGAACTACTAGCTGAAACAGCTTACCATCGAGCATTTGGGACAGCGCCGTGGTGGCATGCCCGGTTCCGATGTTGGCTAGTTCCCTGAGGAAATCCAGCTTCATCTCATTCACAATATTTGCCACCCCCTAAGAGCCGATCTTGCGCAGGGATTCCACGACCCGTTCCGCGTCAAAGGGTTTTACCAGAAAATCCTTGGCTCCTGCGCTGAGCGCCTCAATGACCATGGGCTTTTGCCCCATGGCACTGCAGACAATGATCTTGGCCTGAGGGTCGATTTTCATAATCTCCTTGATCGCCGTGATACCGTCTACTTTTGGCATGGTGATGTCCATGGTCACCAAATCCGGTTTCAGCTCTTGGTACAAGGTGATGGCCTCTTCTCCATTGGCGGCCTCGCCCACCACTTCGTACCCGTTCTTTTCAATGACATTCCGCAACGTCATGCGCATAAAGGCAGTATCATCAGTAATCAAAACCGTCTTGGCCATATGCTCAACTCCTATCCGATTAGCGTACTATTGTCGATGATCAGGGCTATTCTGCCATTTCCTAGCACGGTTGCACCGGCAACCCCTTTGACATCACCGACAATACTGCTCAATGATTTTATGACTATCTCCTGCTGTCCGATGAGGTCTTCCACAATGAACCCCACCTTTTCTCCCCTCACCTCAACAATGATCACCGGAAGGGGTCCACTGCGGTCCACGGGCTCAAAGCCGAGACATTCCCCTAAGTCATAAAGGGGAAGCACTTCGTTGCGGAGCATGATCACATCGTTTTGCTGAATGCTCTTAACCTGCCCCGGCTCTATTTGAATGTTCTCTCTCACCGCTTGGATAGGAATTGCCACCGTTTCGCCGTCAACCTCAACCAACAAAGCCTTAATTATGGCCAGGGTTAAGGGCAGCTTAATAGTTGTTCGCGTCCATTCTCCTGGCTCTGACTCAACGTCGATGGTTCCGCTTAGGGATTCTACGGTGGCTTTCACTGCGTCCAAACCCACACCACGTCCGGACAGGTCTGTCACCGTTTCGGCAGTGCTGAATCCCGGATGAAACAGCAAGTTGACCGCTTCGGTCATGGAAATCTCCTTCGTGCCGCCGGGGAGCAGGCCGCGCTCGATTGCTTTGTCCCTGATACGGTCAACATCCAATCCTCTTCCATCATCGCTGATTTCGATCAGAATGTGGCTGCCCTCATGGCGCGCGCTTAAGCGGATGGTCCCCACTTCGGGTTTACCATTGGCTATGCGTTCGTCCCTGGACTCGATGCCGTGATCGATGGAGTTACGGATCAAATGGACCAGGGGATCGCCAATCTGATTCACAATGGACCGGTCCAGTTCTGTGGTTTCCCCCGAAATCTTCAGGTTAATGTCTTTCCCTCTGGCCTGGGCCAAGTCCCGCACCATGCGGGGGAAACGGTCAAACACCTGTTTTATGGGAACCATGCGCAGACTCATGGCTGCATACTGCAGCTCAGTGGTGATGCGATCAAGCTGATCCAGGGCACCGGTGCGATCAGCGCTTTCGCCGCCCTTCACCATTTCGATCACCTGCGTCCGGCTGATCACCAGCTCCCCTACTAAGTTGATCAGCTTGTCCAGCCGCTCTGTTTCCACCCGTACAAGGGGATCGTGGCGCGAGGTGCGTACGGGCGTCGCGCTAACAGAAACGTCCATCGCCGCAGCGGTTTCGGACGCGTTCTGCGGTCCTGCTTCAGGGCGATCGTCGAGGGAAACCTCTTCCACAAGGACACTCTCGATCTCTGAAATACCCTCCACAATCTGGCGGATGTTCTGCTCGGACTCCTTGGTCAAGACGACCAGGGCAAACTGGCGGTCAAACTTCTCATCATCAAGGTCCTCGGCGGATGGATTGCTCTGCACGATGGTGGCCACTTCCTCCAAGGCTTGGAAGACGGTGAACACCCGTACCGATTTGAGGATGGTGTTCGGTTTGAGCACGACGGACACCGCGAAAGCGTGGTAGCCCTGGGCAATGCCCTGCTTGATCGTTTCCCGGTTGAACTCGTTCAGCTCGGCGGAAAACATCCTCTCATCTTTGGTCTGGGTTACCACAGATCTCGGAGAGTCCACCAGAGCCTTTAGGGCGGCCATCTGCTCACCATAGGGACTGATCATCTCATCATTGATGGTCTGATCCAGCAGAAGCTCCAAGGTGTCCACTGCCCGAAACAGGACATTGATTACGTCTGTAGTGGGTTCTAGTTCACCGGTTCTCAAGAGATCCAAGACGCTCTCCATCTCATGGGTGAACTCCGCGAGTTCACTGAATCCCATGGTCCCGGCCATACCCTTCAGACTGTGCGCAGCGCGGAACATGTTATCGATAGCGCTCTCGTCCTCTGGATTTCTTTCAAAGCTGAGCAGCTCTTCGTTTAAGGACTGCAGGTAATCGCGGGCTTCTGCGGCGAACACTTCCCGAAATGAGCTCAAATCCATGCGTTTCCCCCCTTCACCGACTGCTTCTCTACCGGATGCTGGTGATGCGATCCTGATGTGCGGCGATCTCTGTTATCCGAATGCCAAACTGCTCCCCCACTACCACTACTTCTCCCCGGGCAATTAGGGTATCATTGGCGTACAGGTCGATGGGCTCCCCATGCAGGGACTCCAATTCCATGATGTGGCCGGGCCCCAGTCTGAGAATGTTGTCAATGGACATCTTGGTCCGTCCCAGGATGGCCCGTACTTGTACGGGAATATCGCGAATGAGATCGATGTTGACATTACCCAGATCGTAATGCCCAGGCCGAGCAGGCGGGTCCGCGGCGGGCGTCGGCGGCGCGGTACTCTGTACCGGCTGCTTTTTCAGATCGGCCCATTGGGCTGCCGCGGGCACTTCCTTAACCTCAGGCACCACCACTGGTTCCTCTTCAGGAAGCAGGGCGCTCACCATGTCCCGGGCAAAACCAATATCGATGATCTGCAGCATGGTGCTGTCAACTAAATTCTCAATTTCCATGCGGAAAGCCACTACCACGATGGGCTCGTCTTCGGGTATGTCCGTGGTCAGGGGATCCTGGGCCAGATCGCGCCATGTGGTAACGGGGGGCGAAATCTCAATGGACCGGCCAAACAGCTCGCTCATGGCCGTTGCGGCTGACCCCATCATCATGTTCATGGCTTCTGTAACGGCGCTGAGGTAAAGCTCATCCAGCTCGGTGGGGACGTTTGTCCCATCTCCTCCCATCATCAGGCTGGCGATCACTAAGGCGTCCTCTTCCCGGATTACCAGGACATTGGCTCCCTGCAGTCCTTGAACATAGCCAACATTCACCACGATGCAGGGAATGGGATAGGATTCCGCGACCGACCGGGCTGTGCTCACATACACCTTGGGGACGGTAATCCTTACTTTGTGGTTGGCCAGGGTACTCAAGACAGTGGCGGCCGATCCCATGGAGATATTGCCGATTTCGGCCAGCGTATCCTGTTCGATGACGCTTAAATAATCGTTTGTCTCCGGTTCGAGGCTGTCGCCTTTTCTCTGATGCTCCTGGAGCAGGGCATCGAGCTCTTCCTGGGTCATGAGCTGATCATCACTCATCAACCAGCCCTCCTTCTTCTTCGGGCTCCAAGACGGTGGTGATCACCACTCCCAAGCGCGTACCGAGCCTGCCTGGTGTTCCTTTAAACTTAGTCATGGACCCGATCTTCACATCTAACGTCTCGTGTTTCTTGCGGTCCAGAACCACCACGTCGCCGGGGGCCAGATCCAGTAGATCTCCAACGGTGACCGTGGTCTGTCCCAGTTCAACCTCCACAGGAACCACGGCCGCGCGCACCTGCTCTTTCAAGAGTTCGATGCGGCGCGGGTCAGGCTGCTGCAGGGATTCAAACATGCGGATATGGGTGAGATCCTTCAGGATGGGTTCCAGCGTACGATGGGGCAGGCAGATGCTGATCATATCGCTGATCTCATTGAGCTCAAAGCGCATAGTGATCAGGGCCACCGCGTCCCGATCCGCGGCAACCTGCAGAAACTGAGGATTGTTTTCCATGTAGTCTAGCGCAAAGTTCAGTTCAGACACTTCGCGCCAGGCATCGCTGAGCAGGGAAGAAAAGACGCTGAGGACCTGCCTTTTCAACACGGCAACTTCTATATCCGTCAGACTGCGCGCTCTGCGTATGGGTACGCCATCGCCCCCGCACAGCCTATCATGGAGCAAAAAGGCAATATCTGGGGTGAACTGGACGATGGCATAGCCTTCCAGGGGTTGGACTTGGTAGATACTCAAAACAGAGGGGTTAGGCAGAGAACGCACGAAATCACCAAAGAGGATCTGCTCGATGGTGTGCACCCTCAGATCCACTCTGTGCCTAAGTTTAGCAGACATGTATCCAGCGTATGTACGGCAGAACTGCTCATGGATTCTATGCAGTGCACGCAGATGCTCTTTGGAAAATTTGTTGGGTCTGCTGAAGTCGTAGCGCGTACTGCCCGGCGACTCCGGTTCCGTTTCCAGGTCGAGCTCGAGGTCGGGCTGCGTGGCAGCTTTGATCAAAAGGTCAATTTCTTCTTGGGTTAGAATGTCCTCCACCTTACTCACCTCCTGTGTCGCGGGAAGGCACTGCCGAGCTGTGAAAAAAGATCACTTCTCTCGTTAGTTATCGGCAGAATGGAGTCTTTACTTGAGCAGCTTCACTGCGCCTCTTGCGCTTCTTGCTCCTGGAGGCTCTGCAGCTGAATCTTCTCATCGGTACTGAGAATCTTGTCCACATCCAGCAGAATCAACAGCCGATCATCGATCTTACCCACACCGGCCAGGTAATCAGCGCGCAGTCCGGCGATGCTGCTTGGCGGCGGTTCGATGGCATCTTCAGGCAGGCGCAGGGTTTCAGTTACCGCGTCCACAATAAACCCCACCATGCCGTCGTTGATCTCCAGCATGATGATTCGGGTATCCTGGGTCTCTTCTTGAGGTTCGAGCCCGAAGCGCTTGCGCAGGCAGATTACGGGAATAACCTCGCCCCGCAGGTTGGTCACTCCTTCAATGTAATCGGCCACGTGGGGCAATCGGGTGATGTGCCGGGGTTTAACGATCTCCCGCACATCGGTAATCTCCACTCCAAACTCTTCATTGTGCAGCCGAAAGACCACCAATTGCTTCTCTTCCATGAGGATCCCCCTTTTGTTGAATCCGATAGTGTCAAGATACAACTCCGTTCTACATAGGGCTGAGCTTTCCTCTTCTTTTCCATTAAGTTCTACTCAGTGGGAGGTTTTCCTTCCCTTGGCGGGAGAATATAGAAACCCCAGTGCTGTTCCACTGGGGTTCCCGGTTCATTTATGCGGTTTGCTCAAGAGGGCGAGGATGCTGCTGAACACAACTGCTGCCGCCAGGCCTAAGCCCGTGATCTCAAATGCCCCTGTAAACAGCCCCTCCCATCCTAAGCGCTTAACCTCTGAGATCATGCCCGTGGTGATGGAGCTGCCAAAGCCCAGCACGGGCACGAGCGCTCCTGCGCCTGCGAACTCTTGAAAGGGTTCGTACAGTCCCAGTCCGTTTAGGACTGCTCCCAAACAGACCAGGCCCACCAGGACGTGGGCGGAAGAGCATTTCACGGTGTCAAAGACGAGCTGGGCCAAGGCGCAGATAACGCCTCCAACCAGAAAGGCAATAAGATACTGCATATCTCTCCTCCCTACTGCTCCAGGGCAATGGCATGGGCTATACAGGGGATGGATTCCCCCTGCAGCACTGTGAGGGCACTAAGCAGCGCTCCCGTGGCCACTACCAGCACCCTTTTGGCCTTGGCTGACTCCAGGCAGTTGAGTACGTAACCCAGGGTCATCACGGCAATGCAGGCAGCACCGCTGCCGCCTGATCCCACCGACTGCCAATCGCCGAAAATCTGGCTTCCGCCGTCCTGCAGTCGCTCCAGCCCGCTGCACCCTTCCCTTTCTAGAAGCAGCCGCAGCATTTTGCTGCCCTGTTTGCCCAAATCGCCCGTGATCACAATGTCGTAATCGGCCAAAGTGCGCTGAGTGTCAGCCAGGTGCTGCTGAATGGTCTGGAACGCGGCTGGGGCCATGGCGCTGCCCATGTCATGGGGATCCTTTAGCCCCATGTCCACCACCGAACCAAAGGTGGCGTGGGTGATGCGGGGGCCGCGCT
>FIZK01000041.1:8558-9539 GCA_900018335.1 uncultured Clostridia bacterium
GCGAAGCTCAAGATGGCCGCGGCTGCTCCAGTCACTGTGACCTGATTGGTGGAGAGGTGCTGAACATTGAGTTCTATGGGATAGCGGAACTGCCGTTCCGCCGTCTGGTAGTGACTGGCCGTTCCAATGAGTACCTGATTGGCAAAGCCCCCCTGCAGCAGCACCGCTCCCAATCCAAGGGCTTCCGCAAAGGTGGAGCAGGCTCCGTAAATGCCTATGAAAGGCGCAGTATGGGTACTCGCTGCCAAGTTGGATGTTGTGATCTGATTGAGCAGGTCACCGGCGATGAGGAATTGCACGTCTTTGATCCGCGTACCATGCTGCTCCAGGGTTTTGGTAATGGCCAGCTCCAGCATGAGGCGTTCAGTTTTCTCAGCGGTCTTCTGACCCAACGAATCATCAGAGAGGATTTCATGGAAGTCTAGGGCGTGGGGCCCCTTGCCTTCCATGGGGCCCACGAGAGTATAACGGCTGGTAATACGGGGGCCTTTGCTGAACGTGAGGGTGCTTGTGCCCAGGCGATTGTCCACGGCCATCCCCCTTAGAGCAGCCCTAACACCAGCGATTTGATCAGGGCTACGATGAAGCCCGACAGAATGCCGTAGACGATCACTGGCCCGGCAATGATAAACATCTTTGATCCCATACCCAGAAGGAACCCTTCCCGTCGGAAGTCCATGGCCGCGGAAGTGACTGTGTTGGCAAAGCCCGTGATGGGCACCGCGGCCCCGGCCCCAGCTTTTTCCGCAATTTCGTCATAGACGCCCAAGGCCGTGAGTATGGTCCCCAGCAGAATCATGGCGGCTAGAGTCACCGCCGCGGCTTCGTTCTTGGTCCGTTCATAACTCTGGGCAATGGTGAGCACCACCTGGCCGATGGTGCAGATCAGGCCGCCAACAAAAAACGCCCACAGCATGTTCTTCACGATGGGACGGGGCGGTAAATGCTCTTGAACCAGCTGCTGATACTCTTTGGGCTGCA
>FIZK01000041.1:9577-17872 GCA_900018335.1 uncultured Clostridia bacterium
CGATGGCCCCCACGGCAATACCGATGATGCCCATCGTCTTGGCTGATTTGAGCGCCTGCTCGGTCTCAGTTCGGTAGCTGTTAAACTCTTCCTCCAAAGTCTTGATCTGCCGCTCCAGGCGCTGCTCCCGGATGAGGGCGGCGTTGAGCTGTGCATTGACATCGGAGCCCACTTCCTGTTTGATGTCTTCCAGCATGGAGCGGTCTTCCCGCAACACCACGATCTCGGTCTTGGCAGCCTCCAGCTCACTCGCGAGCTCCTCACGTTTTTGCCTTTCTCCGTGCAGCAGCACCGCCACGTTCTGTAGATCCTTTTCCAGCTGCTGGTTATTGGCGATCAGCTGTTGGAGTTGCTGGCTGAGGTCCGCATCGGAGCTCTGGAGGGTGGCAAAGACCGCGTCCTTTTCACCGATCCAGTTTTCCAGGCGGGTAATCTCATCCCCCTGGTTGATGATCTCTTTCTCCAGGACCAATACAGCATTGAGGAGTTCAGTCAAGCGCTGCTCGTGCTCGGAGAGGTTGGTGGAAAGATCATCCAAATTTCCAGTAAGACCTGCCACATCTCCAGTAAGGCCCGTTACATCTCCGGTCTGCTGTGCAAGCATGCCTTGTAGGTCCGCGAGGGCTAACTGTTGAGCTACGATATCCTGGCGCATGGCCTCCAGTTCTTCCTGCAGGGCCACTTGGGCAGCCACAACTCGACTCACCCGCTCATCGGCAACCAGGGCGTTCTCCTCAATGCGCAGCACGCTGTCGCGCAGGCTCTGCTGATCCGCATACCAGGTGGCCAAGTCTTCTTCAAACCGAGTGCGCAAATCGCCGATAGCCGCCACGTCTCCAGTGGTGCCCCGCACACGCGCCACCTCAATATCCTCCAAGAGCCTAGCGATTACGCTGGCCAGGCTGTAGCGGTCAACTGCCCGGGTTCCCTGGAAACTTCCATCTTCAAACATGGTTAAGTAGCCCTTGGACACAACCGTGTTCACAGCATGGTAAGCCCAGTGGTCCACGGGGACGTCCTTAATCGTTGTGTCGGCTAAGGCGGGCGCAGTCATGCTGAAAACCAGGGCCAAAACCAGTCCGTAGATGATTTTCCTTTTCATTTGATGAGCCTCCTCGCTATCTTGGTTGAATCGAAATGTCTCTATGTTCGGTCTCGAAATACGAAGGATCAAGGACGGCATCTGGGATGATGATCTTCACTCCATCGATGCTGACCCGGGCTAGGCCAGCCTTTTTGGCGCGGAAGTGAATAGTCATCAAGGTCCCAAAGGCGTTGTTCAGCTTACTGGTGCGCTGCGCTTTCAGTCCCAAGATCTGCCCCGTATCGTTGGCGATAAAGGGCATGGTCCAGGACGCCGTCGCGGGTTCACCTTCGCTCACGAACAGGGTTCCCCGGGTCAGATCCAGCGTCTTGCCTACGATCTCCAGACGCTCGGGATCGAAGGATAGATCCAGCTCAACACCTAGGAAATCCGGTATATTGGTGGCCCAGATGGGCAGCTTGAAGTACTCTCCCTCAGTCACAAGCCCGCCGCGGGCCACTTCCGGCTCACCCACCCACACTTTGGGTTTGAGCAGCGGGATGATGATGGACATGGAAAGAACCCTCTGCTCACCCCGGGGTGAGGTGATTCTTAAGGAAGAACCTAGAGGTCCCCCACCGAAGTAGCCGTCCTGGGGCTTCAGCACCCATTTAAAGGACAGCTCTTCGCCCGCTTCAATGGTGCCTGGGAACCGCTTGGCGCTCTGGCCTGGCAAGAGTTCCAGCATGGGATGGAGCAGTTCGAAGGTTCCGCCGTAGTAGGCGGTACCGCCTTCGTTGCGCAGAAATACCGTGACATCGAAGGTGGCAGGGTCAAAGCGTTCGTTCTTTACCCCCAGTGCCGGAGGTGCGCTCACCAAAACCTGCAGCCTCGCGGGGCTGAGCACTTCGATGGAGCGGCTGGCCTTATTGGTCTCACTATTGGTGGAGGTAACCACCACTTCGTAACTGAACACTCCCTCGGCGTTGCTCTGCGCCCTAACCTGCCATCCCGTCTGGGCGGTCTCGCCCACGGGCAGATCACCTAGGGAGACTCTCGCCGGGCTGCCCACTAGTTCAAGCTCCTTGGGGAGTTTGAGCTCGGCAACCACGTCCAGGGCATCGCCTTCGCCGTCGTTCTCCACGTAGGCGGTGATGGAGAAGGTTTGGAAGCCCTCCGAATCGGCAGGTACCTGGGCCGGCGAGGTTAGACCAACGATCAGATCGCCGGCGGCGATGGTCACACCGCCCAAACCGTAATAAGTAACATAGCTTCGAGACTCGCCGGGAGCCAAAACCACTGGATCCCAAAAGAGGGCGATGGCACTGTCCAGTTCCCATTCCCCAACGCGGGTAAAATCCCGTCCGGGGATGAAGTCAAAATTCCAAGCGGCATCGGCCACGCTTCCCCAGTTGGTGAAATAGGCTCGGTCAGGAGGCACAATGTCCGACCTCCGGAGCGTTCCCTGTGCCATCACCTGGGGACTGGACAGGGAGTCAAAAGCCTGCCAAAACTCGGGCATGTTTTGGGAATAGTACACTGTATCGCTGGTGAGGGCACGGTCTTCTACTCGAAATGGAGCCCCATCATTGGCCCCCAGCATGGTATCGAGCATTAGGCGCAGGCCAACCATATGGGTTTCTGTGTCTGTGTTCTCTAAATGGTACTCAATCTGGGCCGTATCCAAAAGGCCCGTGGTGCTGCTTCTGGTGATGCTGAGTACCTGCCAGACCTGAATGGGACCGAGCATCCAGCTGCTTTCGATTTTGCCGTCCACCACAGTAGGAGGCTGAACCAACTCGCCGTACAGGCCTTCATAGCCTGCCCGCCTATCCGTTGGGTTTCCGTAGATCCAGTTTTGATTATCCACCTTTACCGTTGTGTACGAAGTCCAGGGATCATCGCCCCCGTAGATCAGAGCTTTGTTGTTATCGGTGTCGCGGCCGGGGTCTCCTCCCGTGGTCCCCACGGAGAACCTACCGCCATTGAGCTCCCCGTCATTCACAACTATCCTGATGTATTCATTGCTGATCTCCACTATCTCCTGCGCCCAGGCGGCCGTGGCAAACAGCACAGAAAGCGATAGAGTTAGCAACCCCGCGAGAACGACTTTCTTCTTTGGCATCCGCTCTATCCTCCCTTTAAGGCACGTTCAGCCAACGGACCTCGCCGTATTCAACACTCGATACGAAGCGATTATCCTCTTTGCTGAAAACAACTGCAACATCCATGCTGTAGTCATGGGGCTGGCTGGCAAAAGTCCACATGCCTTGCACATATCTAAGAGCCTGCGTATCCAAGCGCTGATCGCCTGAGGATCGCTCCAAAATCACATTCAGCAGCTGTCCGTCCGCGGAAACCTCGATGACGAGAAAGACCACTCCCTCAACTCCGTCGTGTTCCGCGTTCTTTGGATACGTGGGAACTCCTCCCCCATGCAATCCCCTGCCGCTGGCCGGGGGTGGTGGCGGCGGCGGAGCCGTCTCTGCGGTCCCCGTCCCAGATTGTGCTGTGCCCGGCTCATCGTCTGACCCACCGGTGCCCGTTCCGGAACCGCTCACATTCTGCGAGACTGGCTTTTCCTCTTCCGGTTCAGGGCGCGGCTCAGCGGGCGGGTCGATCGCTTCTCTAGCCTGGGGTTCGGCTGCCACTTCCGGCCCTGCCTCGCTGCTGATCAACTCGCCTGCACCCTCCTCTTCCAGCACCTCTTCCCTGGGAGGCTCCGGCGTGGGCTGTTCCTCTTCAGGAACGGTGGGCTCGGGGTCGGGCGTGGGTTCTGGTTCAGGCGTCTCGGGGCTGGCCCGCTCTACCAGAGGCTCCGCTTCTTCGGGCCTTTGGGGCTGGGCAACAGCATCTTCTTGAGCAGGCTGATCAGGAAGGGGCTTGGGTTCAGTAACCCTGGGCACCGTGCCCTGCGAAAGGGGATCGGTAGTGGGCGATGGCCGGGGATTCACCGAGCGTTCCACATGCATGATCTGGATCACGCCTCCTCCCGCCATGCCTGGCACATCAACTTCCAGGCGTGAACCTAGATTGGGTAAGGTAAAGAACAGAAGGGCATGTAGAACTACGGAGATCAATACGAACCTGTTCAGCCGCGGTTCATCACCAAAAGGGTTTTGCACATACCTCTCTCCTTTCCCCTTACCTATCCTGCTCAACGGCCAAGCCCAGCCGGTATCCGCCGGCATTACGGACCTGATCCAGAGCATTCACTACGTATTCGTAGCGCACCTCCTTGTCAGCCTTCACGATCACGAACATGTCGGGATTGACCTGCAGCCTTTCGGCCAGTGCCTGCTGCAGCTCAGCCTGGCTTACTCTACGGCCGGAGATGTACATCGCGCCGGATTTATCCACAGCCACTTCAAATCTAGCACTGGCCTGGGGATTCCCCGTAACCGCCCGGGGAAGCTCCACATTCAGGCCTAAAGGAGCTGTCCTCACCGTGAAAAACACCATGAAAAAGACCAGCAAGAAGAAGATAACGTCGATCATGGGTGTGATATCGGGTCCGCGATGCGACCTTCTCATGCGCTGGAAATTCATTAAAACTCACTCCTCGCATCGAGAAGATTGAGCAGTTCGGTGGACTTCTTGTTCATATCGGCTATGTTCTTGTCAATGATGCTGCTCAAAAAGGCGTTGAGGGCCATGGTAGGTACGGCAATGGTCAGACCGGCCGCGGTGGTGATCAACGCCTCGGCAATACCCGCGCTCAGCTCAGCAGCTTGTCCAATGCCTTCCAGCGCCGCAACGACGTTGAAGCTCTGGATGATTCCCGTCACTGTACCCAAAATGCCCAGCAGCGGAGCGATGGAAACAATCATTTCCAATACGATCATGCGTTTTTCCATCTTGTATATCTCATCTCGGCCTACTGCGTCCATGCTTTCCTTGATCTCTTCGCGGCTCTGATCATAGTGGGCTATACCAGCAGCCAGCACCGCGGCCACTGGGCCCCGGGCCTTCTTGGCAATCTGCATGGCTTCCAATACTTTGCCCTGGCCGAGAGACAGTTTGATATCTTCCAGCAGATCATCACTGTCAACTCGTGACCGCAGCAAATACCACAGTCTTTCCAAGCCCACTGCAAGTGCGAAGATTGAACAGAACAGTAGAGGAATCATTACTGGACCGCCGAGTGCGAGAATCTTGAGCATCAATACCCCTCCGTTTGCGTGCTAAAGAAATACATGTCTTTGTTTTCGACACAGTCGTAGATAATCCTTTGCTCCATTCCAGTTTCCGTGTATAAGATTCGTGCGTGCCTGGGGCTTGTGGGGGATAGATAAAGAAAGAACCGCATTATAGTGCGGTTCTAGCCAGCTTTGGAAGGTTTTCCCTGCAAGAACTGATCCCGGCAGATGGCCATGAGCAGGATCTCTTCTTCCATATCCTCCCCTATGCAGCGGCGCAGCCTGCCTTTTTTCTTGAAACCCGCCTTTTCGTAGCAGCGCACGGCGATTTCATTGGCGGCATGCACCCTGAGGTAGATACGGCCTAGGTTCATGGTGACAAAGGCGTGTTCCAACAGGGTGGAGACTGCATCGGTTCCGTAACCCTGCCGCTGCCTGGCAGGATTGGATATCCCGATTTTCAGCTCCGCTTCGCCGCTGCGCCAAGCGATGTGGTCCAGCTCGATCTCACCTATTACTTCGCCTTTGAGCAGGATCTCGTAAAGCATACGGCAGCGGCTGGGCGCTTTCAGCCGCAGCTCGATCTTATCCCCCATGATCTCCGACATTCCCCCAACTCCCTCAAGTTCCGAATTAGCTCAGCGACTTCCCTTCGGTTTAAGGAGATTCTACTCAGCTAATTCGAGCCGGAGAGGCAATGCCCTTCAGGGAATAACAGGCAGGCTGATCCCCCCCGTCTTCAGCGCCTGGCAGCAAGCTGCCTCAGCCAAGCTTCGGGAATTGTGTAGCGCCCCAGGTAAACTTCATCCTTCCCCCCAGGGCCGTGGCAGTCGGAGCCGCCGCTGGGCAGCAGGCCGTATTGGTGCGCCAAATCCAGGTAGAATTCCGTTTCAGCCTCATCGTGGCTGGGATGAACCACCTCCAGCCCCACCAGGTCCGCGGCGACCAGAATCGGCAGGACGTCGAGATTGGCTAAAAGGCCTGGGTGCGCCAAGATGGGTACGCCCCCAGCCCTAATGATCAGCTCCACCGCATCGTCCGGCTCCACCTTATAGCGGGGCACATAGGCAGGCCCCGTTTCCCCGATGAGGCGCTGGAACGCCTCTTCTTTACTGGACACAACTTCCTTTTCCAAAAGCACAGAGGCAATGTGGCTGCGGCTCACCACTTCCTCCCTGGCATACTTGAGTACATCATCCAGGGTAATGGGTATACCTAAGCTGCGCAGCAGGGACAGGATCCTCTCGGTGCGCTCTATCCTTGACTCCCGGAGGATGCGCAGCTGTTCCTGGAGTACCGGATTCTCAGGATCGATCCACAGGCCTACGATGTGCACATCAGCTCCATCGGGAGCCGCGGCATTGATCTCAATCCCCGGGATCACCTCAAGCTCCGCTGGCGCATTTGCCTGTGCGGCATAGATGCCTGCGGTGGTATCGTGATCTGTGATGGCTATGGTCCTGAGCCCCCGCTTGACTGCTTGGCGCACTAGCTCCTGGGGTGTCCAGGTACCATCAGATTCAGTTGTGTGGATGTGCAGATCGACAGACAAACTAACCCTCTTTTCTACAAATCGTGACGCAGTTGACGCATAATGCGAGCTTCCATGCGGGAGATCTGTGCTTGCGAGGTTCCCAGCTCCTCCGCCACCTGGCTTTGACTCTTTTCCGCAAAGTAGCGGAGGATAATCAAGCGACGCTCTTCAGGTTCGAGCTTTTGCAGGGCCTGCCTGAGCATGAAGTGTTCATGGCTGTCGGGAACGGCGACAACGTCTTCAAGGGCCAGGGAATCGTCGTCGCTGCCCAGGGTGCTGTGCAGCGAATAGACGGGTGCCACTGCTTCCAGGGCACACACCACCTCTTCTGGAGAGGTGTTCAGCTCGGAAGCAATTTCCGAAATGGTGGGTCTGCGGCCCAGGGATTGGGCCAGACAATCCTGCGCCCGCAGGGCATCGCTGGCCAACTTTTTCAGGGAACGAGCCACCCGCATGGGTTGTGCGCTGCGCAGGTGCTGTCTGATTTCCCCCATGATCTTGGGGACGGCGTAGGTTGAAAACTGCACGTCGAAATTGAGATCAAAATCCAAAATGGCTTTGAGTAGACCCAGGCAGCCCACTTGAACTAGATCCTCAAACTCGGCCCCCCGCTCCACAAAGCGCCTGGCAATATTGTGCACCAAAGGCAGGTTCTCTTCAACGAGCTTGCTGCGGGCCTGTAAGTCCCCCTGCTGGGATAGGGCGATCAGCCGCCTTGTTTCTTCCATTTCCATAACCGATTATCCTTCCGGGCGGCGCGGAACCTCTTTGATCATGGTGACTTTGGTCCCTTTCTGGACTTGGGAGAACACCAAAACTTCGTCCATGTACTCATGCATAAAAGTAAAGCCCAAACCCATGCGTTCCTCGGGGATGGTGGTGTAGCCGGTTTCCTGCGCCTGTTCGATATCGGCGATACCCTGGCCGTAGTCCTCCACCACGATGGTCAGCTTGTGGTCTTGATAGGAGGCCTCCAGACGCACGATACCCTCTCCCAGTTGGTAGCCGTGGATAACCGAGTTGGACACAGCCTCAGAGACGGCAACTTTGATATCCTCCAGCTCGTCCAGGGTCCAGTCCAGCTGGCTGGCGAACAGGGCCACGGCGGTACGGGCAAAAGCCACATTGCGCGTGTCACTGGGAATTTCGAACTTGACCCAATTGGTGTCTGCCATCAAAGATGTCCTCCTTCGACCCGTTTTAGCACATCGGCAGTGGAAGCGGCAAACTCAGAGATCTTTTGAAAGCCTGACATCTGCAAAACCCGCTTGATATGCGGATTGGCTTGTACAAAAAAAAGCCGGCCTCCCCGTTCTTCCAACTCGCGATAGCGGCCCAAAATCACTCCCAAACCTGAGCTGTCGATGAACTGCAGGTGTTGTACGTCCATGATCAGGTACTTCATCTGGGGATGGGTAGTAAAGATTTTGGCAAGTTGCTCTTTGAACTGCGGTGAGGTATGCAGATCCAGTTCACCCCGGAGCTTGGCGATGAGTGCTTGTCCCACCGTTTCAAGGTCGTATTGCACAGGCTTCCCTCCCAGTTTCCATGTTAAGGACTTTTTCGAGGCGGAGGCGTGTTTACCTTCTGAAAAAAAG
>FIZK01000042.1 GCA_900018335.1 uncultured Clostridia bacterium
GGCGCGGCGGCCATGGTGCTTTACTCCATTGTCATGTTCCTTCTGAACTGGCGCCTGGCCCTCTTGGTCATGGTGGTCATGCCTCCCTTGACCCTGGCCAGCATCTATTTCCAGCGGCAGATCCTCCGGGCTTACCGAGAAGTGCGCCGCCTCAACTCCAGGATCACGGGGGCGTTCAGCGAAGGGATTATGGGTGCCGCCACTACCAAGATCCTCAGCCGGGAGGAAAAGAACCTGGAAGAGTTCGAGCTGCTTACCAGAAGCCAACGGGCCACCAGCATCAGGGCGGCCACCTTTTCCTCACTGTTTATGCCCATTGTGCTGGTGCTTTCCAGTGTGGGCACTGCCCTCACCCTTTGGCGGGGCGGCTCGGGAGTGGCCTTAGGTACCATCAGCTACGGTGTCCTGGCCGCTTTCATCTCCTACGCAGCCCAGTTCTTTGAGCCTGTGCGGGAGATCGCCAGGATCTTTGCGGAGCTGCAAATGGCCCACGCGGCCGCGGAACGGGTAATCGGCCTGCTGAACACCGTGCCCGAAATCCAGGACAAACCGGGGCTGAAGGGCGACTGGCCCAAACTGCGGGGCGGCATCCGCTTTGAAAACGTCTCCTTCGCCTACAACCCCCAGGAGCCGGTGCTGGAAGAGTTCAGCCTGGAGATCCAGCCTGGACAGGTGGTGGCCCTGGTTGGTGAAACGGGCTCTGGTAAGAGCACCATCGTCAACCTGGCCTGCAGGTTTTACGAACCCACTAAGGGTAGAATCCTCATCGATGGAGTGGATTACCGGGAAAGGCCCCTGGCCTGGCTCCAGAGCAATCTGGGCTGCGTGCTCCAGCACCCCCACCTCTTCTCCGGAACTATCAGGGAAAACATCCGCTACGGCAAGCTCGACGCCACGGATGAAGAGGTGGAACGGGCGGCGAAACTGGTTAACGCCCATGAGTTCATCATGCGGCTGCCCAAGGGCTACGATACTGAAGTGGGTGAAGGCGGAGGGCTGCTCTCCACCGGGCAGAAGCAGTTGATCTCCTTTGCCCGGGCCATCTTGGCCGATCCAGCCATTTTCATCCTGGACGAAGCGACATCCTCCATTGACACGGAGACGGAACAGCTGATTCAAGAGGCCATGGAGACTGTGCTCAAGGGGCGTACCAGCTTTGTCATCGCCCACCGCCTGTCCACAGTGCGCTTTGCCGATGTGATCCTGGTGATCCGCAACGGCAAAGTGCTGGAACAGGGCACCCATGAAGAGCTGCTCAGGGCCAAGGGGTACTACCACCGCCTCTACACCAATCAGTTCCTGGAAAACTAAGCAGTATGCAGACAGGCTCAGGTTCACACCTGAGCCTGTTTCGTTTGGGTACCAATTCCTGTGCCCTGCCCTTCCGGGTTGTGCCGGAGGTAAAAGAGCAGGCCCAGGACACCAAGGGCCGCGACCGCCAGCCAAAACAGACTGAAGGACCGGGCGGCGAGAAAGGAGAAGCCGAAAGATCCCAGCACCACGCCTAGATCAAAGGCATTGGCGAAAAAGGCCAAGTCATTGGCGGCATCCACCTCGTTAATGCTGTAGCCTGGAACCATGGCCAAAAGGACGGCGTTCACAGTGCCCAGCCCCAAGCCCGCGGTCACCCCAGCCAGGGCCAAGACCACCGCGCCGTTGAGGACGGACAAGAAGACCATGCCCAGGATCAGCAGGCAGAACCCGGGAACGATGAGCACGGTGCGGCTAAGCCTGTCGGAGAGGGCCCCGGCCGCGGCGCCGCCCGCGGTGAAGGTTAGGGCGTAGAGGGCAAAGAACAGGCTTCCATTACCCAAGCCCACCGCCGCGGCGTGGAGGGCCAGCATGGCGGATGTTGCGCCCAACACCGCCGCTCCCGCCACCATGGTGCCGCAGACGATCATGAGTCTGCGGTTTTTCCACGGCGAATGGGGCTGGTATCTGCGGCCCATGCCCGGCTTGGCACCGACCGGACCACGACCGACGGCGAAGCCCAGCGCGGCCGCGAGCCCCGCCACCAAAGCCGCTCCCCCAAAAAGGGCCTTATAGCCAAAACCCTCAGCCAAAAAGCTTCCCAAGAGGGGGCCTGCGGTCATACCCACACCGATCATGGCAGCATACACGCCAAAGAAAAAACCCCGATTAGCGGGGGTAGTCTGCTCAGCCATGAGCCCCTGGCTGCCCGTGACGTACCCGGCCAAGCCGATGCTCTGAAGGAGGCGCACCAGGGCTAAAAAGCCGAACCCCCAAAAGGGGAAGTACAAAAGGATGACCAGGGTGGCTACTATCAACCCCAAACGGAGCACCAACAGATTCGAACGCCGGGTGCTCATTTTCCCAAAAAAACTCTTGGCGACGATGGAGCCCAGGGGAATCAGCCCCACCAGCAGGCCTACTAACACTTCATCGCCGCCCCGCTCTGCGATATAGATGGGGAAGGTGGGGACAAACATCTGGTTCATGGTGTGGTAGAGCACGGTGATGAGTAGTACTAGGATTACATCTCTATGTTTGGCCATGTGATCTCTCCGCTCGCAAAGTGCTTCTCTCTACAAGACAAACAGAAATATCATTAAGAAATGCAGCAGCGTCCCTAAGCCCACGAAAATATGGAAGACCTCGTGGAAACCAAAGCGCTCAGGGACGAAGTTGAAGATTTTGGTGGCGTAGATCACTGCCCCCACTGTATAGGCCAGGCCGCCGGCCACCATGAGTACCAGGGCCGGCTTGGCTAGACTATGCACCAGCTGTCCAAAGGGGATCACCGCTAACCAGCCCAGAATCAAGTAGAAGGCGGCCGTGAGCACGCGGGGTAGATCAACCAACCACACCTTCATCACCGCCCCTATGGAGGACAGCACCCAGATGACGGCTAGCATAATCCAGCGCCAGAGCCCTTCCAAGCCGTAGTACAGCACCGGCGTGTACGTGCCGGCGATCAACAAGTAGATGGAGATGTGGTCCAGCTTGCGCAGGATCTTCTCCTTCTGGGGTGTGGTCCGCACCCAGTGATAAAGGGTGCTGGCTCCATAGAGCAGCACAATGCTCAGGCCAAAGATGGCACCCACCGCAACTCCGGAGGTGGTGCCCCAGCCTTTCCAGACCAGTAAACCTAAACCGATCAAACCTGCCAGGAACATCACAAAATGCGTCAGGGCATTTACCGGTTCCTTAATCTTCTTCACTGCTCGATCTCCTTCAGCCCTTAAGGGCACTCAATTGGTTCTATGTTCCCCTCCCCGCAGGAAAATCCTCCTTTAAGCCCCTTTAGGGAGGACAAATCCCCTTTACTTGCGAATACTAATCGCAAACCACCGAAGGAGGACTGTTCCATGCAAGGTCTGGACGTAATTCTCTGGGTACAGGAACACGGGAATAGTGCCCTGACAGCCTTTTTCCGGGCTGTGACCAACCTAGGTTCCGTGGAGTTTTACATGCTGGCCATCCCCCTCATTTACTGGTTGGTGGACAAGCACTTCGGCTTGCGCTTTTCTGTTTTCTTCATTTTCTCCGCCTATCTCAACTCCGGGCTGAAGCATATTTTCCGCACGGAACGGCCGCCCAGGGAACTGCGCTTGGTAACCCAAGAAGGGTACTCCTTTCCCAGCGGCCACGCCCAAGGCAGCACTGCCTTCTGGGGATTTTTGGCCCTGAAACTGAAGACTCCCCTGGCCTATGTGGGAGCGGCTGTGCTCATCTTTTTGATCAGTTTTTCCCGTATCTACCTGGCAGTACACTGGCCCATTGACGTCTTGGGAGGGGTAGCCATAGGCCTCTTGCTCCTTGTGGCCTACTCTCCCTTGGCCCAGATCGATCTGCTCAAAATCAGGCTCCGCACCTGGATTGTGGGCTCGATCATCGCCGCGGCCATCCTCTACCTGCTGCACCCCGCTGGCGATGGGCCGCTAACCGTAGGCTTTCTCTTGGGCGCCCTCATCGGCTACCGTCTAGAGCTGCTCTATATCCAATTCAAAGAAGAGGCCGCGCCTTTGCAAAACCTGATCAAGGCTGTATTGGGCCTGGCCGTGCTTTTCCTGCTGAAAGAGGCTCTGAAGCCGGTGGTGGGCTGGCTGCCCGAAGGCTTCAGCGTGGTAGTGCGCTACTGTCTGCTAGGCCTGTGGGCGACCTTAGGCGCACCCTTCGTCTTTACGAAACTGGGTTTGTATAAAAAAGGACACAGGACCGTTGTTCCCCACTGAACTGGAAAGTGAGTGATGGCCATCTCGAAACTCTACTACTCTCAACCGCGCCTGCGGGAGCTGGAAACGCGCATTGTATCCCAGCGTGAGCAAGGCGATAAACACCTGGTGGTGCTGGCAGAGACCATCTTCTATCCCACTGGGGGCGGCCAGCCCCATGATTTGGGAACCATCAATGGTGTTCCCCTGCTGGATGTTTTTGAAGAAGGGGGGACGGTTTACCACGTCCTGCCCCAGCCCCTGACAGGCGGTGAAGCCTTCGCTGTGCTTAACTGGGAGCGCCGCTTCGACCACATGCAGCAGCACAGCGGGCAGCACCTGTTCTCCGCGGTATTTCAGGATGAGTACGGCTACAAAACAGAAAGCTTTCATTTGGGCGAGGAGTACTGCAGCATCGACATCACCGCTCCCCTCCTCTCCCCTGAGGAACAGCTGGGTGCAGAAAAGCGCGCCAATGAACTGATCCTGGAGGATCTGCCCGTGTCCACCTATACACTGCAGCCAGAGGAGTTTGACTCGGTTCCCCTGCGCAAGGTCCCTGACCTGCCAGGCCCCCTGCGCATTGTGGAAATCCAAGGTTTCGACTACTCCCCCTGCTCAGGGACGCATGTGGAAAGGACAGGTCAGATTGGGCTGCTCAAGTTGCTCAAAGCCGAGAAGTACAAGGGCATGACCAGGGTGTACTTCCTCTGCGGCCAGCGGGCTTGGGAGGATTACCGGCGCAAGCACGAAATCTGCACCAGCCTAGTGAGTCTGCTTGCCGTCCCCGAAGCGGAGCTGGAGGAAAGAATCAGAAGCGAGCTGGAACGCAAGAAGGAAACGGAGAAACTGCTGGAAGAGCTCACCGCGGAGCTGATCCAATTCCGGGCGCAAAAGTTGGTAAGTGAAGGCCAGAGCCCCTATTACCTCGAGCTGCCCGGGATCAGCGTGGCAGAAGCCCAACAGCTGGCCAGAGCCATGCTCAACCTCACACCAGGAGCGGTAGTGATCAACCTGGGTGAACGGTTGGTGCTCACCCACAACCTGCCCCAAGGACCCCACCTAGGACAGTTGGTGAAGGAACAGGCCCAGCCCCTAGGCGGCCGGGGCGGCGGCAGCCCCACCGCGGCCCAAGTTTTCTTTGCCCATCCCCACCAGCTGCAGCAGTTCCTAGCCCTTTTACCCAGGGAGATTTGGGAAAAGACGGCTGAATAGTCTTGAAATGACGTTAGATGACGGAATTTGTCGGCAGGGAAAATTAGCCAATTATCGAATAGCCCCTTAGTGAACTTTGGCACAAAAGGGGCTGTTCTCATGTCAGCATGGGTTGGGGTATTTGCCAAGCTCTTCTTCCTGCAGTTCGTGCAGACTTTTGGAGCTCTGCGCCTGCTGGGGCGGGCAGCACCGGGATGGAGAATCGCTGCCTTTGCCGGGCTCCAGAGCCTATCCATCCTCTTCCTTCGCCACACTTTTCCCCTGCTTGAGCTGAGTTTCCTGCTCATGTCCGTTACTCATCTCGCCTGTTTCATCTGGGTCTTTGAGGTGGACCTCTTCCCAGATGCCCTGTTTGCCTACCTCACTCCCCTATCCCTCTACGCCTTGGGGAACTGCGTTTTTCCGCCCTTATTTGCACACTACTTCCCCCAGCTTCTAGAGGGTTCGTGGTCGGCCAAATTGCTTGGCCCCTCCGGCGAGTACACGGCCTTCCTGCCCAGTCTAATGCTGACCTCCTTCTTCCTCGTTGCCCCTAAACCGGGCGACACTAGGCAGGAAGCCCATACCCATGCTTCCAGCCTTGGCTTCGGCTGGGCCATTATCTTGTTGAGCATCGCGGTCTCCTGTCATGAGACCATTGCCGTCCTCAAATCTGCCGCCAATCCGGGGCGCACCTATCTGCTCCTCCTGGGCATACGCCTGGTGGTCCTCCCGGTGCTCATCGTCATGGTCTACCAGTATTCACAAAAGGAGCGTAAAAGTGAAAAGGTGCTCCAATACCACCTCAAGCGGAGCACAGTGCAGGAAGCCGCGCTGAGAACCCTCAGGGAAGAGCGCCACGATCTCCTCAATGAACTGACCCTCATTTCCACCTACGTTCAGATGGGCAAAGCAGAAGAAGCTCTGCTCAGTATTGCTTACAGCGCCGCCAAGCTTTCGGACCGCCACAATTACCCCACCCTGCCCGCCGATGCCTGGGAGACGATCCTCCAAGTCAAACAGGCAGAGGCCCAGCGCTTAGGTGTGGATTTTGCCGTGAATCTGCAGGCGGAACCCCCCAGCGACTTCCACGAACAGCGGCTGCTGCCCAAAGTGATGATGAACTTGGTGGATAACGCGTTTGCCGCGGTGGCCTACCAGGACAAAGGGGTGGTGAGACTCACCTGGTCCGCTGATGACCAGGGTCGCCGCCTGCTCAAGGTGAGCAACAACGGCCCGGAGATCAATTCCCTGGACGGGAAACGGATCTTCCGCGCCGGAGTGACCTCCAAGAAGGACCCTTCAGGCAACCATGGCTGGGGCCTGGTCATCTGCAAGCACATAGCAGAAGAGCTGGGAGGCACCATCGCCTTCACCAGCTCACCAGACCTTACAACCTTCACTCTAACCCTCCCTCCCGCTTCAGCACGGAAGCAGGAAGCGCGTTCCGCTACTTAGGACGGTAAGGAACCAGCTCTTCTCGGCCTTTGCAGATCACGCCCCCGGGTATGTAACCCCGCACTGAGGTCAGGGGATAGATCAGGCTCCCTGCCCCCACCAGCGTGCCGGGGTTTAGCACTGCGTTGCAGCCCACTTCCACCCCATCGCCCACGATGGCGCCCAGTTTGCGCAGGCCTGTTTCTATAACTGTGTCGCCGATCCTCACCTTCACCGGCTCCTTGGTGGACTTAAAATTAGACACAATGCAGCCCGCACCCAAATGGGCACCCCGGCCCAAGATGGAATCGCCCACGTAGTTAAAGTGGGGAAGCTGAACACGGGAGAATAAAATAGCCTGCTTCACTTCGCTGGAGTTGCCCAAGACGACTCCGTCCCCGGCAATGACATTACCCCGCACAAAGGCACCGGGACGGATTTCGCAGTCCCTGCCGAAAACCGCCGGGCCGTAAAAACGGGCGGTATCGGCCACGGTGGTCCCTTCACCAACCCAAACCCCGGGCGCGATCTCCCGATAGGAGGAGCGGTTGTCCTCCACCAACCTTTCTAGGAGAGCAGCAATGCGGGGAAGCACTTCCCAAGGATACTGGACATCGCTAAACAAGTCCGGTACTGGACAGCCTTCCATGCTGAAAAACTCTTCTAGCTTGAGCACCTGCAACACCCCTCATTTTAGTTGCTGCGGCTGAAGAGGGATCCGATCCACACCCCGCAGGCAAAGAGCAGAAGGCAAAGCATCCACTCCAGACCCCAGCGGGGAACGCCGGGAAAAGCCGCGGCCAGCGAACCCAACATCAACCCCAGAATGGCATAGTAGATCTGACCGTACTTCCGCTCAAACAGCCAGTTCATGGCTTTGGAAACCAGCACCAAGCCGGGCACAAACCCCAAGGCTGCCGGGAGTAGGATGGCCAAATCGAGCTGGGCTACTGCGCCCAGCAGCTCTTCGTAGATCCCCAAGGCCAGAAGCAGCATGGAAACGCTGAGACCCGGCACCACCATGGAGGCCCCGACGATGCCTCCCTTGATGGCCTGACCGAACAGACCGAGCTGCGCCCATCTGGGCCCCTCCGCGGCCGGCAGCCCGCTCACAACCAGCAACAGGGCAAAGCCTAAAAGCAGGCTCAGGCCGTGGGAGACCCCGAAACTCTGGGCATTGGCTAGGCGGAAAACTGACGGCAAACCCGCCAAAACCAAACCGAAGAAAAAATAGACGGTGGGCAGAGGGTAGCGGGCAAAGAGAAACTGGAGAACTCTGCTCAAGAGCAGCACACAGGCGGCTGCTCCCAGCCCCAGCGGTATAAACAGCTTAAGATGCCGGCGCCAATTCTCCAGGGGCTTGGCAATGGCGGCCACGATGGGTTCATACAGCCCCAAAACCATGGCCAAGACGCCACCGCTCACGCCGGGCACAATCATGGCCAGACCGAGCAGGAAACCGCTGCCCACGTTGTACCAAAACCCCCGTTCCTTACTCACGTTCCAGGACTCCTTCCAAACCCTGCCGATCCTTGATGATGATGCGCCGCTGGCCAATTTGCTCGATCCAGCCCTGGGCCTCAAAGGACGACAGCTTGCGGCTCAGTGTTTCGCTGGTCATCCCCATCTGGGACGCCAGATCCCTTTTGCTCATGGCCAGTTCGATCTCCCTTCCCCCTTTGCTCAGATCCAAGAGGGCCTGGGCCAGGCGCCGTTCCACAGAATGGAGGCTGATCTCCTCCAGCAGCTGTTCGGTTCTCTCCAACCGCCGGCTCAGCTCTTCCAGCACCTTAAAGGCAATGCTGGGGTACTTGCCCAGCAGCTCCTTCAGGGGAGCCGCTTCAATGATGCACATGGTAACCGGTTCCAAAGCCTCGGCGTAATGCTGCATGGGTGAAGGGCTGAACAGGGACAGTTCTCCCAAGAAACCACCGGGTTCGATTAGGCGCAGTACCTGCTCTTTGCCCGTATCGCTCAAGCGGTACACCTTCACCATACCGGAATGGATCACAAACAAGCTGTGCACTTCATCGCCCATGGCATAGATCAACTCGCCCTTGCCCACGTCCTTCTGACGGGTAATCTGGGCCACTTCCTGCTTCTCCTGGGCATTCAGACTGTGGAAGATGGGGACCCGATCAATACAGGTAGTTGTCTCGCCGTGGCAGTAGCACTTCATCTCACTTTACCCTTCCCTCTTCAGATCATAGACCTGGCCAATGGGCAGGGAGAACATAAAGCCTACACTGGGGTGCTCCGCGTCGGACAGCACATCCCGCACCGCCTCCACGGCCCTTTCCACAAGTTCCTCACTCTCAAGGACAGTAAAAATGGTTTTGTTATAAGGCCGGGCTCCTTCCAGCAGAGCTTTAAGGGAGCCGAAGAGGGGGTAATCCCGGCCGCGGCTGCTCACCAAGGCACTGGCCATACCCTGGCTGTCTACGATGGTGGCTCCCTGCACTCCCACATCCACAAAGCGGGCCAAAATCTCATCGAGGTAATCAGTATCGTTCAACACCAAGAACAAGGCAAACATGGCCTTCCTCCTTTTAGCCAATCAGTTGTCGCCCCAGGCCACCCACTTCTTCAGCCTTGCGAAACGCCCTTCTGGCAATACCGGGGCCAAGCACTTCAAAGAGCAGCACACTAAGCACCATGATGGCGGTAAAGGCTGCGCTGTATTGGGGCAGCTGACGCCGCACCATAACTGCCAGGGCGATGGAGATGGCCCCCTGGGGCAGGAGCGTTAACCCCAGGTACTTCTGGACACTGGGTTCCGCCTGCACAGCCCAGGCGCCTGCCCAGGAGCCCAGGACCTTGCCTACTGCCCTGGCCAGGATATAGGCTGCCGCTACCCCCAGCAGGCTGGGCAATCCAGCCAGTTCTAAGCTGGCCCCCACCAGGGCGAAAAAGAGCAGGTAAACGGGGGGCGTAAAGCTGTTGAGGCAGAGAATGATCCGGTTAGAAATCCGGCTTACATTAGCCAACATAAGTCCTAGCGCGATATTGGCCAAGAGCGGCGAAAAGCTGAGCATGTACGCGGAACCGGTGCACACCAGGATCAGCGCCAGACTCATGATCAAAAGCTCGTCCGTATCCCCCGCCTTCTTGCCCAAGAAGGCCAAAGCGACACCGAAGATTGCCCCCAACATGAGGCTGCCCCCAATCTCTACCAGGGGCTGGCTTACCAACTTCCACCAGCTCAATGCGCCGCCCTGGGCAGCAAGATGCGTTTTGGCCAGGGAAAGGGCTATACCGAAGAGGACCACTCCCAGCACCCCGTCCAGTGCAGCCACGGGAAGTAGTGTGCTGGCCACCGGGCCGCGGGCGCGGTACTGACGCATGATCATGAGGGCCGCCGTAGGTGCAGTTCCCACTGCAGCGGCGGCCATGAGCATGCTGAATACCAAATCCTGCCTAAAGACGAAGTACAGAATGGCAAACACAACAAAAACGGCCCCCGCCACCTCCCCGAGGGTGATGACTAAAAAGGACCTACCTAAGTCTTTCAGATCTCTAAATACGAGCTCGCTGCCGAGCTTAAAGGCCACCACAGCCAAGGCCACCTCGCCCGCGATGAGCAAAGCAGCCAAGTCTGCACTGGAAATCAGGCGGAGCAGCGAAGGCCCAAGGAGAAGGCCGGCCAGGAGATAGCCGAGCAGCTTGGAAAGGCGCACGGACTTGGCTAGCTTACCCGCGACACAGCCCGCCAGGGTGATCACTGCCGCTTTAAAGAGCAGTTCCACAGCCGTTCCCCCTTTCGCCCCTCCAGTAATGCCGATCCAAATATAGCATATCGGGGCAGTCTTTGTCAAAGAACTCGAAGCCCAACAGACCCAACAGACCACTCAATTTGGAGCTGGGCACGCTCCTTTAGCTTAACTTGCACGTTCCAGTGGCGTTGCGCCTCCTCAACTTCCTCCATGAAGTCGGCCGACCCTTTGAGGCATGCACAAATCGTAAACTCCGCTGTTTGTCTACGTTTTCCGACTGTCCAGGCCCCATTCATCCTCGGTTAGGCTCGTTGCTTACTCATCACTGATTTTGAACTGTTCCACGAGTTCCTTCAGCCTTGCTCCCATAGTCTGGAGAACTTGAGCGGAATTAGCAACTTCCTGCATAGATGCTGCCTGCTCTTCAGTGGCGCTTGCTATCTCGTGTCCCCCGCTGTTGATTTGGTCCAATCCCCCTGTAAACGCCTTGACTTCCCGCTGAATTTCCTCAACCGCCCTTAAAATGCTGCCGAGAATCTCACTGCTTTGGTTGACGTTCTCGAGTGCGGTTTCTGCCTGCGTGGAACCGTCATTCATGCCTCGCACAATGGCTGCAATTCCGCTTTGAATCTGCCGAATCAACTGTTCGATACTCTTGGTGGCCGCAGAGGCTTCTTCGGCGAGTTTTCGGACTTCCTCGGCTACTACTGCGAACCCTCGCCCGTGTTCTCCAGCGCGAGCGGCTTCGATGGCGGCGTTGAGGGCTAGCAGGTTTGTCTGTTCAGCTATGGCACCGATGGTATTCACAATATTTCCTATCTCACCGGAAAGCGCCCCGAGATCGGCAACATCACGGGCCAAGCTCTGTGTGTTACCGCGCAGCGTTTGCATTTGACGGACCATGTTTGCTATAGCCTCGGTTCCAGAAGCAGCCTGGCGCGACACACCGTGGACGGCTTCGTTCACCTCCTGGGCGCTCCGGTTCATCGTATCAAGAGTTGCCGAGAATGCATTGGTGGTGCTGGCCACTTCTTCCACTGAAGCACTGACCTCTTGTGCAGTGGCCGCCAACCTTTCACTGGTCTGCACCAAGTTCGCCGTGGAACTTGTGATGAGCCCAAGCATTTCTTTCATGTTGTTCATCGTTCGGTTCACTGCCTGGGCCACTGAACCGATCTCGTCTTTTGAACTGACTTCTGCAGAAAGAGTCAGATCTCCCAAGGATGCCGCCTCTATCACATCCTGTACCCTTTGTAGAGGCTGTGCGATCTGACGCGCCAATAAAACGGCTCCGAGAACGCCTACAACTAAGCAGGCTGATGCGGCTAAAGCGAAAAAGATGCGTAGATCCCGTACGTCACCCATTACATCGGCTTCCATTGCGCCTACTCCGATCATCCAGCCGGTGGACTTGGCAGGAGCAAAACCGACTATACGGTGCGTTCCATCCAGGTTGTAGCGAACGACACCTGTGTTCCCCACACCTAACTCTTTGATAGCTGCCCCCGCTTCGGCCAGGTTTGCTTGATCGGTGAAGAGGTTGCGCTGATCCAAAACGTATTGCCTGTTAGGATGTGCGAATAGTGTTCCGTCAGAATTTAGGATGATCGCCCAACCACGTTCGCCAAAACCCAGCCTGTCGGTAATTTCGGTTAGCGCCGTTCCATCTCGTCGTCCTATGAGAGCACCAACGATCTTTCCATTGTCTGCTATGGGGACGGCATACATCAACACCAGACTGTTGTCCACTCTGCTTACCAATAGGTCTGAAATGGCAGGCTTCCCTGCTAGGGCCCTTAGGACGTAATCGCGGTCGCTAAGGTTGGCCGTGGTCCCATCGGTATACCGTGCCTGACCGGTCAAGTCGACCACCCCTAAAGCTAGGTACAAACCCACTCTATCTACTTCCGACTGGAGGACTGGCCTTTGTACAGTCCAATCCATGCTGCTTATTTCCGGTC
>FIZK01000043.1 GCA_900018335.1 uncultured Clostridia bacterium
TCGAAAATCCATTCAGAAAACCCACCTAATTCTCTGCCCAAGGGTGCGAAAAGCAGGTTGCAGCGGAGCCGGCTATCCCAACAGCAGCTCCCGCAGTTCCTGGACCGAATCAACAATGGCTGTGGGTTCGTGGGCTTCCAGTTCTTCCCTGGGGCCGTAGCCGTAGGTGACTCCGATCACATCCAGGCCGTTCGTTTTGGCGCCCACGATGTCGAACTTCCGATCCCCAATCATCACTTTATCCTCTGGGCCGCCTTCCAGGCGTTTTAGGACCGTGGCGATGACCTCACCCTTGTTGGTCCGCCTGCCATCCATGTACGAGCCCACCACCAGGTCTTCCTGGAAGAACTGGTCGATCTTGAGGTACTCCAAGGTTTTCAGGGCATAGGACGTCACTTTAGTGGTGGCGATGGCCAGAGTCTTGCCTGCCTTGGTGAGATCTGCAAGCAGCTCTGGGATGCCAGGGTAGATTACGTTTTGGTAGAAGCCCTGGTCGTGGTAGTACTGGCGGTAGAGACGGATCACCTCAGCTGTCTTTTCATCGTCGAAGCGATAGTGCTGCTTGAAGGAGTCGGTCAGCGGGGGGCCGATGAAAGTCCGCAGGATTTCCGGGTCGCCCTCGATTCCGTAGTGTTTTAAAGCCAAGGCCAGGGAGCCGATGATGCCTTCCCCTGGGTCGCTGAGTGTTCCATCGAGATCAAAGAGAATGTACTTACGTTCCTTCATGCAATCCTCCGTAGATTGTTTTTGCCATGATCTTATCATAGTCCGGCATAGTTTGCACACGGGGAAAGGATTTCTGCCCGGCTAAGTGAAACAATGAAGGGGACGGCCTCCAAGGCGAAGCTGTCGGAAGAGCTGAAGGAAAGGAATGGACCCCATGCGGAAGTGGAAGGTGCTCAGCAGGATTGTGGATGCAGGTTTGGTTGCGGTGGTGCGGGCGGATAACCTAGACCAAGCCAAGCGCATCGCAGAAGCATGCTACAGGGGGGGAGTAGCCGCCATCGAGATCACGTACACGGTGCCGGGGGCTACCAAGGTAATCGAGGAGCTGGCAGCTACCTACGAGCCGGAGGAAATGATCATCGGCGCCGGCACCGTGCTGGATCCTGAGACGGCAAGGATCGCCATCCTGGCCGGAGCCCAGTATGTGGTCAGCCCCTCTTTGAACCTGGAGACCTTGAAGCTGTGTAATAGGTATCAAGTTCCCTGCATGCCGGGGATTAGTGATGTCCAGTCCGTTATCTCCGCGCTGGAATACGGCGCCGATATCGTGAAGCTCTTTCCCGGGGAGCTCTACGGCCCCAAGGCCATCCAGGCCTTCAAAGGGCCCATCCCCCAGGCGCTCTTCATGCCCACGGGCGGCGTGAGCTTGGACAATGTGGAAGAATGGATCAAGGCAGGCGCCGTGGCAGTGGGTGTGGGCGGCAGCCTGACAGGTGGTGCCAAAACAGGGGATTACGCAAGCATCGAGGCCCTAGCTAAACAGTTCATCATAAAGATCCAGAAGGCTAGACGTGAGGGATAACAACCCTGGATGGGGAGGGAGAGGTACCATGAGCAGAGTGTCCATCGCGGTAGTTGGGGCGGGTAACAGGGGACAGGCCTATGGACGGTTTATCAGTCAGCACCCCGCTGAAGTCTATGTGACGGCCGTAGCGGAACCGCATCCAATCCGCCGCACAAGGTACGCAGAGGAGCATCAGATTCCAGAAGAAAACCAATTCGAGACCTGGGAGGACCTGCTGGCCCAGCCGCGGCTGGCAGA
>FIZK01000044.1:0-3437 GCA_900018335.1 uncultured Clostridia bacterium
TTGCCATGTGCAAAAGCAGTGGAAAACAGGAGATGTACTTTTTGATAATCGTTTGGCACTGACCGATCACCGCTTCAAAGGGCTCCTGGGCAAATTTCTCCGAAAGCCGGTAATAGAGTCTGCGGATCTCCTCTTTGGTCATCTGCGGCTCGTAACCCAAGAGCTCATCTACGCTAATGTTGAAGTACGCCGCCAGTTGAGGCAGGTAAGTAATGTCGGGATAGCTTTGCCCCGTCTCCCATTTGGAAACCGCCGCTTTGGAAACGCCCATAAACTGGGCCAGTTCCTCCTGGGTGATCCCTTTGGCTTTGCGGCCTTGCATAATTACCCTGCCGATGTTGATCTCGCGCATGTTGAACACCTCAGCTCAATTATAGATTGACCGGGTGCATTGCACAATGGATTCTCAGTTGATTTCGGTTGACAGAATCAACTGACAGGAAACACAGGCGGAATGAAGGTATCTGGTGCTAAGAGTTGAGCACTGAGCTCAGCGCCAAGGCGGCAAAAAAGCCCGGCAAAACCGGGCTTCACTAGCTGCGTGATTCGCGATAGGGCGCTGGATTACCCTTGGCGACCATGGGGTCCGGTGCGGTCTTCCCGCTACTCCTTAATTCCTCCCAGGGTCAAGCCGTGTACGAAGTACCTCTGCAGGAACGGATACACTGCTACGATGGGCACGCTCACGATGATGGTCATGGTGGCCCGGATGGCCCTAGGCGTCACCGTATTCGTGGTTCCCGCAGCAGCCCGGGACAGAGCCTGGAGCAGCGATCCCGACATGGTGTTTGCACTCTGCAGAACCTTCATCAACTCGTACTGCAAAGTGCTTAGCTGGGCATTGGCCGAGTTGTAGAGGAAGGTATCAAACCACGCATTCCAGTTGTCTACGGCGATGAACAGGGCAATGGTGGCCAGCACAGGTTTGCACAAAGGCAGGATGATCCGCAGGAAGATGGTGAACTCACCTGCTCCGTCAATGCGCGCCGACTCCACATAGCTTTCCGATAGGCCTGCGATATAAGTCCGAATCACTATGAGGTTAAAGGCAGACACCAACCCCGGAAGCACATAAACCCAGAAGCTGTTCGTCAGCTTCAGGGAACGCATTAGGAAGTAGGTGGGTACCAGCCCGCCATCAATGTACATGGTCAAAACATAGATGAACGAGACAAACCTCCTGAGGACAAACTCCCTGCGGCTGATAATATACGCTGCCATGGCGGTGCAGAACACACCGAACACCGTGGACAAAACGGTTCTGGCCGCGGAGACCAGGGTAGCATGGTAGATCTGGCTGCGGGTGAGCAGCGTTTGGTAGTTGTACAAAGTGAATTTCCTCGGCCAGAGGGTGATCCCTCCCCTGGAACTGTCCATGGCGTCGTTGAACGAAACGGCCAGTGTGTTTAGGAAGGGATACAGGGTGACTATGACCAGAAAAATCAAACTAATGTAGATGAAGGCATCCAGGATGCGGTCCTCCCAGGTTTTGCGTCCAACTCTAATCATTCATTCCACCCCCACATTGATTGCCCATGCACCACTACACCAGCCGTTCTTGGCCCCAGCGCTTGGCCAGCTGGTTAGCGCTGAACACCAGGACAAGGCTGACAACGCTGCGGAAGATACCTACCGCAGTGGCAAAGGAGTAGCGCATCATCTTGATCCCGTAGTCAAGCTCGTAGATGGTGAAGACCCTGGCGTAGTCGATCACCCGGCCGTTTTGCAACAGATACTGCTGTTCAAAGCCTGAGCTCAAGACCCAACCCATGTTCATGATTAACAGCACACTGATGGTGGGCCGGATGGAGGGCAGCGTGATATACCACATCTGCTTGAGCCTGCCTGCCCCGTCGATCATGGCTGATTCGTACAAGGTGGGGTCGATGGCAGCAATGGCTGCCAGATAGATAATCGCGCCCCAGCCAACCTCCTTCCAAACATGGGAGGCGCCGATGATCCACCAGAACAGCGTTGGTATGCCCAAAAACATGATAGGTTCCTTGATGATGCGCAGATCCATGAGTACTTTGTTGATGATGCCTCCGTCTGTAGACAGGGCATCCCTCACTAAGTTGGCCGCGACCACCCAGGAGATGAAGTGGGGCAGGTAGGAGATGGTTTGCACAGTCTTTTTGAACCACATGCGTCTCACTTCATTGAGCATGAGCGCCAGGGCAATGGAACTGATGGTGCCCATGGCTAACTTGATGATGCTCATGGCTAACGTGTTCCTCAATACTTGGTAAAAAACGGGATCATCGAACAAGAGCTTAAAGTTCTCCAGCCCCACCCACGTCTGCTGAAGGATGCCCTTGCCCGGCCAATAATTCTGAAAGGCCATGAGCCAACCCCAAATGGGGACATATCTAAAGATGATGACATGAACCAAGAAAGGAATGGTCATGAGTATGAGCACTTTTTGCTGTTTTACTCGGTGCCAAAAGGTGCTGCCGCGCCTAGCTGCACTCACTGACGTATTCATATTTCTCAACTCACTCACTTAAGAATTATAGGGTAAAAGGGGTGCTCGAGAGCGCCCCTTTTACCTGTTAAAACGCAAGGTCTTACCAGTTCTCCATGCGCCAATCGATGCCCTCTTGGTATACCTTCATCTGCTCAACCATGAGCGGCTTGATATCCTTGACGTAGTTCGCCCAGATGCTCTCGAACTGCTCAGGAGAGCTCATGACCAGCTCGGGTACATAGCGGTTGAGGACGTCCTTCATCCTGGTCTCTTCGATATGCGCCGCGGAGCCAGCCGGCATGGTGATGGTCCAGAGCGGGAAGTACTTCTTGAAGATGGGCTCGTTGAACAGATCGGAGAAGGACTTCACGCCGTATGCATCCATGACTTCCTTCTCTGAATCGGTGCTGTCGCTGTAAATCAGGTGCGGCTGCGTGTCTGGGAAGAACATGTTGCCGTTCTCGTCAACACCCCTCAAGCTTGGGAAGGCGTTGAAGAAGTACTGTCTGCCGAACACGTTCTGTACCCAGTCTGGATCCCGGAAGAGTTCCAGCTGTTCAGGCGTGCGGTAGTAGAGGCCGTTTTCGTCCACTTCATAGTGTACGCCTTCGATACCCCACTGGAGCAGCCTCTGGGTGTCTTCCTTGATCAGGTAATCAAGGAACTTGATGGCTCCAACGGGATCCTTACAATTGATGGTGATACCCATACCCTGTGTGGGCTGTACGTAGGGGATGTCCCGCTGACGCTCTTCTACTAACGGATCAATTACGATGGGCAGGGGAACGAAGATGCTGTCCGGGTTGTCCCGCAGCAGATAGTTCTGGGCTTCCTGCATCTGCCAGAACTGGTTGAAGGTACCCAGCACGCGGCCAGAGCTCAGCTTTTCGATGTACTGGTCGTAGTTCATGATAAAGGTTTCTGGATCTACAACGCCCTTGTTGTACATCTCATTGAGCTTCTGGTAGTA
>FIZK01000044.1:3465-4665 GCA_900018335.1 uncultured Clostridia bacterium
AGAGTAATGTAACCGATGGTGGGTTCGCCATCGATGGTGGGATGTTTGGCCATGTAGTCTTCGATGAGCCCGAAGTACTCATCCAGCGTCTTGATGACGGGCCACCCTGCTTCTTTCAGCACCCGTTTGTTCATGAAGAAAGCCAGGGACGGATAACGGGATGTGTCGGGGCCGTAAGGAATAGCTTGAATCGGCAGCCAATACACGTTTCCATCTTCCTGTGTCAACATATCCCAATGGTTAGCATACAAACGCTTGAGGTTGGGAGCATGCTCTTCGATCAGGTCGTTGAGGGGAAGCAACGCCCCAGCGTCCTTCAACAGGCTGGTGAAGTGTGCTGCCACTACCAGATCGGGGTAGTCGCCGCTGGCAATCATCAAGCCCACTTTTGTTTCCAAATCGCCCACCAGGGCTTCTCTGATCAGCTTAACTCCTGTTTCTTCTTCGATGATGTCTCCGACAATGGTTGAGCCGGGATAGTCTGGCAAAGGCTCGCCTGTAAAGACTGTGAACTCCTTATACTCCTTTGCAAACGCTGTTCCAGCTAGAACCAGAATCAGCAGCAGAGGCAGAAACAATAATCCTCTCTTCTTCAAGACTTTCCTCTCCCTTCTCTTCTAGGTACTGCAACCAACATCCAATCATCACGTTCGGATCAGCTGATACTCTTGAGTTTGTCCCCTTTAATCTTCCCCCTTCTCTGAATACTCTGATCGAATAATTCTCGCCGAGTTGTTAAATACCTTTTTCAGATCATCTATTCATGACAAAAAAGTAAGCTCCATCCCAGCTAAATGCTAAGTTACGCCGCAAAGTTGGGTGCCACTAGCGCAAGATTCCCGGCTTCAGTCCTTAAAGTACTGGCTCACCAGAAAATCCATCACTGCGCTTGGCTTTTGCCTGGAAAACTTGGGTTCATCCCCAAAGAGCATCCCGAACGGTTCCCCTTTGGTGTAAGGTTTCCAGCGCGGCATCTCTACGCCAGTTGCATCCAGCCCATTGGGATCGCCGCTCTTGATGAAGTTGGCCCAGTAGTTGCACATCTGGCGGGCCAGATCATAGTGCTTGCCCACAAAGGGCCGCCAGCACTTGGCGAGGGTCTCAAAGAAGAACCACAGATCTACGGAATGAAACGCGCCTGGGTTATCCGGGCCCGGTATTTCAGCGTCGAAGTTGTAGTAGTAAAATGGAAGCCCAGAA
>FIZK01000045.1 GCA_900018335.1 uncultured Clostridia bacterium
AGTTCTTGTTCACCTCGATCCACGGCGTGCCCGTGGTAAACCCGGCATTGGGCCCGGCAGTCCACTGCACGGGGGTGCGGGCGTTGTCCCTGGATGTGGCTTTGATCATTTTCCAGCGTAAGGATCTGGGAAAGCCCAGGCGCTTGGCCAGTTTGTAGATGTTGTGCGACTCAATGTCCTTGATCTGGTGCATGCTGGTGAAATCGAAGTTGGTCATGCCGATTTCCTGGCCCTGATAGATAAAGGGGGTTCCCCGCATGGTCAAAAGCAGAGTGCAGAGCAGCTTAGCGGACTCCTTCCAGAACTCACCTTCATGACCATAGCGGGATACGGAGCGGGGCTGATCGTGGTTCTCCAAGTAATTGGCGTTCCAGGGCACCTCCCTGGTCCACTTAGTGAGAGCCCGGGCCAGGCGTTCGGGCCTGAACTTGCGCTTGAACCACTTGATCAAAAACTCATCTGCCGCCATGTGCTCGAAGTAGAAGACCATATCCAGTTCCCCCCGCTCAGGCAGGGTGAAATCCAAGGCCATCTGAGGAGTGACGAAAACAGTCTCCCCCACGGTGAAGCAGTCGTAATGATCCAGTACCTCTCTGCGGAGGGCGCGCAGGATTTCATGGCAGCCTTCTTGGGAAAGGTAGTGCTCCAGGCCCGTGAGACCAACGCGCCACCTGCCGTTCTCCAGACTCGACTTCCAGAGGAGGTTGATCACATCGCAGCGAAAGCCCGCCACCCCCTTTTCCAGCCAGAAGCGGAGAACCTCCTTGACCTCCTCCAGAACCTTGGGGTTGCGGTAATTGAGATCAGGCTGGTTTTTGGCAAAAAGGTGCAGGTAGTACTCGCCGCTCTTTTCATCGTAAGTCCACGCCGGCCCGCCGAAGAAACTGGTCCAGTTGTTGGGCGGCCTGCCGTTCTTCCCGGGGCGCCAGATGTAGTAGTCCCGGTAGGGGCTGTTCTTGTCCCGGCTCTGCTGGAACCAGGCATGCTGGTCTGAGGTGTGGTTGATCACCAGATCCAGGATGATCTTGATATCCCGCTTCTCCGCCTCGGCGAGGAGCTCTTCCATATCGGCCATGGTGCCGAACTCGGGGTTGATGTCCATGTAGTCGCTGATATCGTAGCCGTAATCCGCATTGGGCGAAGGATAGACGGGACTGAGCCAGATAATGCCCACCCCCAAGTCCTTCAGCTCATCGAGGTGGGCGATGATGCCCTGCAGATCGCCGATTCCATCGCCGTTGCTGTCCTGGAAGCTGCGGGGCCAGATCTGGTAAGCCACCCGCTCTTGCCACCACTTGAGCATAAATCCTGCCCCCTTCTGCAGTGCCTTTTTCAATCTGCTGGTAAAGTTCTCCTCCTCGCAGCCAATCCCCTTCTTTACCTGCGTCTAACCCTTCCCTTTACTGGGGCCGCAGACTATAATTGATCCTATAGCTAAGAAACTGCACTACACAGGGGATGGGCACATGGAACACACAGCAATTTCACATTTGGGAGAACTGGCGGCGCTCACGGCCGCCCTTTGTTGGAGCCTGAACGCCATGGCTTTTGAGGTGGCTGGCAAACGGGTGGGATCTCTGGCCGTAAATTATCTCCGGATCTTTGTGGCCTTTCCCCTCTTGACCCTCACTGCTCTGCTCACCAGGGGCATGCCCCTGCCCAGCGATGCGGCGCCGGAGGCCTGGTTTTGGCTCTCCATTTCCGGCCTCATTGGCTTTGTCTTAGGTGACATTTTCCTGTTCCAGGCGCTGGTGGAAATCGGCTCCCGCATCTCGCTCTTGATCAGCTCCCTGGGCCCGCCTATTACGGCCTTGATCAGTTTTGTGATCCTAGGCGAAAGCATCTCTCTCCGGGGTCTCTTGGGCATTTTCGTGGTCATGCTGGGGATTGCCCTAGTTGTCCTCAGCCGCAATCCCCAGGAAAAGAAGGTCAAGCTGAACCGCCCTCTGCGGGGAGTGGTCTTTGCCTTTCTAGGAGCGCTGGGACAAGCTATGGGGCTTGTCTTCAGCAAGCTGGGCATGGGTTCCTACAACGCCCTGGCAGCCACCCAGATCAGGCTGCTGGCGGCTTTCGCCGCCTTCACCCTGCTCATCACCGTGCGGCGGAAATGGCCGGAAATGGCCAGGGCCCTTAGGGATAGGAGAGCCATGGGCTGCATCAGCCTGGGTGCCGTCCTGGGACCCTTCCTGGGCGTCACCGCTTCCCTGGTTGCTCTGCAGCACACTGCCGCGGGGATCGTCTCTTCCCTCTCATCCCTGTCGCCAGTTTTGATCATCCCGTTCAGCATGCTGTTCTTCAAAGAAAAAGTGCTCCCCAAGGAAGTACTGGGAGCACTCATCTCCATTGCCGGCGTAATTCTGCTCTTCCTCTAAGGAACAAGCACCTTTTGGATGCGCTCTAGGGCCCAAGCGATCTCCTCTCTGGTGATCACCAAGGGCGGCGCAAAGCGGATGGTCTGCTCATGGGTTTCTTTGCACAACAAACCCTCCTCCATGAGCCGCTCGCAGAAGGGGCGGGCCGAGCCATATTCCTTCTTGATCTCCACGCCGATGAGCAGGCCCCTGCCCCTGATCTCCTGAACGTAGGGGCTATGCATGGACCTCAGGCCATCCATGAAATAGCTGCCCAGCTCAAAAGCCCTGCCCGGGAGATCTTCCTCCAGCAGGACTTCCAAGGCCGCCTGGGCCACAGCCGCGCCCAGGGGATTCCCGCCAAAAGTGGAACCGTGGTCACCTGGGTTGAACACACCCATCACTTCAGCGCTGGCCAGCACGGCGGATACGGGGTAAACCCCGCCGCCCAAGGCCTTGCCCAAGATAAGCACATCGGGCTTGGCTGTTTCGTATTCGTAGGCAAACATGCGGCCTGTGCGCCCCAGCCCCGTTTGGATCTCATCCAGCATCATGAGCACGTTGTGCTTACTGGCAAGTTCCCGCATCTTGGCCAGGTAACCCTGGGGAGGAACCAGCACTCCCCCTTCCCCTTGGATGGGCTCGGCCAGAACCGCCACCGTGTGGGGGCCCATGGCCTTTTCCAGAGCTTCAGCATCGCCGAAGGGCACAGTGATAAAGCCAGGTGTAAATGGCCCGAACCCGCGGCGGTACTGCTCCTCACTGGAGAAGCTGACGATGGTTACGGTGCGCCCGTGGAAGTTGTTCTCGCAGACAATGATCTCCCCTTGGTTTTCGGGCACTCCCTTTTTCAACAGTCCCCATTTACGGGCCGCCTTAATGGCCGTCTCCACCGCCTCTGCCCCTGTGTTCATGGGCAGGGCCTGATCATAGCCGGCCATGTCACAGAGCCGTTTCAAAAATGGCCCCATGGTCTCATTGTGAAAGGCCCTGGAAGTGAGGGTGATCTTGGCCGCTTGATCCAAGAGGGCTTGGATTATTTTGGGATGCCTGTGCCCCTGGTTCAGGGCCGAGTACGCGGAGAGCATATCCAGGTACTTCCTGCCCTCCACATCATATACCCACGCCCCTTCGCCCCTGGCGATCACCACGGGCAGGGGATTGTAGTTGCGCGCACTGTACTGCTCAACCTCGCGGATCAGCTCTTCTGTCCTGCCCAAGGACAACAACTCCTTCCTGCCGCACCTGCGGCTTCCTCTACTTACCCAGCTTATGCCTTTCTATGAACTCTGCCAGAATTTCTTCTAGATTGGGGCTGCCGATCTCCTGCAGGTCGTAGAAGACTCTGGTGTTGGGCTGCTTGATCTTCACTACCCGGTTGAGGTCGATGGGAGTACCTATGATCACGGCATCGCAGTCCACGTTGGCGATGGTGGCCTCCAGATCAACCCGCTGCTCATCGCTGTAGCCCATGGCTGGCAGCAGCTCGCCCATATGGGGATACATGGCAAAGGTGGCAATGAGGCTGCCCACCGCAGCTGGTCTGGGATCCACGATTTCCGCGGCTCCATATTTCTGCGCCGCGATGGTGCCAGCACCCAGCCTCATCTCTCCGTGGGTGAGGGTTGGCCCGTCTTCCACCACCAGCACGCGCTTACCCTTGATCAGCTCTGGATCCGCCACCCTGATCGGAGAAGCGGCATCTACAATCACGGCCTCGGGGTTCACCTGGCGGATGTTGCGCCGTACGGTTTCGATGTCCTGCGGTGAGGCGCTGTCGATCTTGTTGATCACTACCACATGGGCCATGCGCAGGTTGACCTCGCCTGGATAGTAGCTGAGTTCGTGCCCAGCTCGATGCGGGTCAGCAACAGTAATGTGCAGATCGGGCTCGTAGAACGGGAAGTCGTTGTTGCCGCCGTCCCAGAGAATCACATCGCAGCCTTCTGGATCTTCCTCTGCTGCCCTGAGGATGGCTTCGTAGTCCACCCCGGCATAGACCACATTGCCCCGCTCGATGTGGGGTTCATATTCCTCCATCTCTTCGATGGTGCACTTGTGCTTAGCCAAATCGTCGATGGTGGAAAAGCGCTGCACCTTCTGGGCCGCCAGATCCCCATAGGGCATGGGATGCCGCACGGCTACAACCCTGATGCCCTGCTCCAGCAGGATTTCCGCCACCTTGCGGGAAGTCTGACTCTTACCCGTTCCCGTGCGGGTCGCGCACACCGCGATCACAGGTTTACTGCTCTTGAGCATGGTGTGCTTGGGCCCCAGCAGGGCGAAGTTGGCCCCGGCGGCATTGACCTCGGCACTGAGGTGCATGACATATTCATAGGGCAGGTCACTGTAGGAGAGAACGCATTCATCCACGTCGTACTTCTTGATTAGATCAACGAGCTCGCTCTGATCGTAGATGGGGATGCCCTGGGGATAGAGCCTCCCAGCCAGCTCCGGGGGATACTTGCGGCCGTGAATATCGGGAATCTGTGTTGCCGTAAACGCCACCACTTCGTACCCTTCGTTGTCGCGGTAATAGGTGTTGAAGTTGTGGAAATCCCGACCGGCGGCTCCCATGATGATTACCCTTGTCCTGGACATAAACTACCTCCTCCTGACATTTGAGTATTTACTCCGCTCGTTTGCATAAATATAGATAATTTTACTGCAAACTCGTAAATCGTACTATTATTTTAACACTACGACCGCGGTCATTCAAGGAAAATCCAGTTTCTAGTACACGGCGCGAAAGGAAAAGCTGTCCCGAAACTTGGGACAGCCCGAAAATTCCTCAAGTACGCCACTCGTCAGTGCTTAGCCTTAAAGGCGGCCATGAAGTCGCGCAGGGCTTCACAGGCCTGAACTGGCACGGCATTGTAGATGGAAGCGCGGCAGCCGCCGATGGAGCGATGCCCGCCCAGCCCCACAAAGCCCGCCTCCTTCGCTTCGGCCAGGAACTCTTTTTCCAGCTCCTCAGTGGCTAAGTTGAAGGTGACGTTCATCAGTGAACGGCTGTCCGCTTCGGCATGGCCCCGGTAAAAACCATCACTTTGGTCGATGGCATCGTAGAGCAGCCTGGCTTTAAGCTCGTTCTGCCGAGCAATGGCCTCCACACCACCCTTGCGGTCCACCCAGCTCAGCACCTTGCCCAAAAGGTAGATGCCGAAGGTGGGCGGGGTGTTGTACAGCGATCTGGCCTTGGCGTGGGTGTTGTAGTTCAGCATAGTGGGCAGATCCTCCCTGGACCGGCTGAGGAGATCTTTATGGATAACTACCACCGTCACCCCTGAGGGCCCTAAGTTTTTCTGCGCCCCTGCATAGATCAGGGCGAACTGACTCACCTCAATGGGCTTGGAGAGGATATCGCTGGACATGTCAGCAACCAGGGGTACCTCCTTGGTGTAGGGGAACTCCTTCCACTGCGTGCCGTAAATGGTGTTGTTGGACGTGATATGCACGTAAGCCTCATCGCCGCTGATGGCCAGCTCTTCCTGGGCAGGGATACGACTGTATTTCCCCTCCTTGCCGCTGGCGCCGATCTTGGTCTGACCCACCTTGGCCGCTTCCGCCAAGGCCTTCTCCGACCAGGAGCCGGTGAGGATGTAGTTGGCAGTCTGGTCTTCAGCAAGCAGGTTCAAGGGGACCATGGAAAACTGCAGGCTGGCGCCTCCCTGGAGGAACAAGACTTCGTATTCCTCAGGGATACCCATCAACTTGCGCAAAAGCTCTTGCGCCCGCCCATGGACTGCGTCGTAGTCTTTGCTCCTGTGGCTGAGCTCCATAATGGACATACCTGTGCCACCAAAATCCAGAAGCTCCGCCTGTGCTTCCTGCAGTACCTCCAAGGGTAGTGCAGCTGGACCAGCGTTGAAGTTATAGGCTCTCTTCATTCCACTGCCTCCTCGCCTTTCGCATTCATTTTCCTTTATACTATCATAATCTCATTAATTGGCAAATAACCTCGCCTGTGCTCACCGCCCATTTCAGTTCTTGAATCCCGTGTGATATAATAGTAAAACCCTAGAGAAAACTTGTCTGTAGAGGAGGATGGCCATGTTCCGTGTGCTGGTTTCGGACAAGATCGCCAAGGAAGGCTTGGCGCCGCTGCTGGAGAGCGGCCAGGTTGAGGTGGTGGAGCAAAACGTGAACGACGCACCTGACTTGGATACCTATGACGCACTCCTGGTGCGCAGCGCCACCAAGGTTACTGAAGACGTTATGGACAGAATGCCCAAGCTGAAGATCATCGGCCGGGCGGGAGTTGGCGTGGATAACATTGACGTAGCTGCCGCGACCCGGCGCGGAATCATAGTGGTCAACGCCCCCGATGGCAACACCATCGCCACTGCAGAGCACACCTTCGCACTCATGCTGGCCATGGTGCGCAAACTGTGCCTGGCCAACGCCTCCATGCGCCGGGGCGAGTGGAACCGCTCCGCTTTCATGGGCAACGAACTGTACGGCAAGACCCTGGGCATCATCGGTTTCGGCCGCATCGGCCAGGAAGTGGCCAAGAGGGCCCGGGCCTTTGAGATGAATGTCCTGGCCTACAGCCGATCCCTGACTCCCGAAAGGGCGGCGCAGGTAGGGGCCAAGGCCAGCAGCCTGGAGGAGATCTTGGCCACCGCGGATATCATCACTGTGCACACGCCCGTTACACCAGAAACCAAGGGGCTTTTGGGTGAGGAAAACCTGAAGAAGACCAAACCAGGCGTGATGATCATCAACGCAGCCCGGGGCGGGATCGTGGATGAAGAGGCCCTGAAACGCCTTTTGGACAGCGGCCATTTAGCCGCGGCTGCCCTGGATGTCTACACCCAGGAACCCCCGGCAGATTTCCAGCTCATGCAGATGGAACAGGTTACCGCCACCCCCCACATTGCCGCTTCCACCAAGGAAGCCCAGCTGAAAGTGGCCCACCTCGTGGCGGAAGAGGTGCTCGCGTTCGCCCAAGGCCAGCCGGTGAAAAACAAGGTGAACTAAAACCACGGAGGAGGCTGAACAGTGGCTGTTATCAAACCTTTTCGCGCCGTGCGACCAAGTGGTAGGCTCGCACACAGGATCGCGGCACTGCCCTATGATGTGATGAACTCTGGGGAAGCAAAGGAAATGGTGGAGGGAAACGAGCTCTCTTTCCTGCGCATCGACCGGGCGGAGATCAACTTCCCAGAAATGCCGGATCCCCATGACCCCAAGGTGTACGCCAAAGCCAGGGAGATCTTCTTAGACATGCTGGCCCAGGGGCACTTCATCCAAGATGAGCGAGAGTGCTTCTACATCTACCGCCAAATCATGGACGGCAGGGCCCAGACTGGGCTGGTGGCCTGCGCCTCCGTGGACGATTACAACAACGACGTTATCAAGAAGCACGAGCACACCAGGCCCGACAAGGAGCAGGATCGCATAGACCATATCAAGGCCTTGGAGGCCCAAACTGGGCCCATCTTTCAGACCTATAGAGACGATGGACAGATCAGCGGCCTGATCGATGAGTGGGTGCGGAAGCACGACCCCATTTACCAGTTCCGCGCCTACAACGTGGACCACATCTGCTGGATCGTGGATCGCCCCGAGACCGTGAACGAGCTGAAATCCCTCTTTGCCGGCGTGGCCAACCTCTACATCGCCGACGGGCACCACCGCTCCGCGGCCGCGGTGCGGGTGGCCATGGAAATGCGGAAGCAGAACCCCGATCCCGAAGCCGAGTTCAACTACTTCTTATCCGTGCTTTTCCCGGCTTCGGACCTGAAGATCTGGCCCTACAACCGTCTGGTGAAGGATCTGGCCGGAGCTTCCTTGGAGGAGTTTTTCCAGCAGGTTGAGGAGCGATTCGTACTGGAAAAGGCCCCCGCCTCCCCCTATGCTCCGGAGCAGAAGGGAACCTTCGGCATGTACATTGCGGATCAGTGGTATAGGCTCACTCCCCGCCCGGGGGTTGTGCCCAAAGATGATCTGGTCAAGGGTCTGGACGTGGCTGTACTGCAGGATCAGCTCCTGGCACCCATCCTCAAGATCGCGGATCCCCGTACGGATCAGCGCATTGAGTTTGTGGGCGGTATCCGGGGACTAAAGGAGCTGGAGAGACGGGTTAACGAAGACATGCAGGTGGCCTTTTCCATGTATCCAACGTCCATTGAGGAGATTATCGCGGTGGCCGACCACAACCAGGTCATGCCGCCCAAGTCCACCTGGTTCGAACCCAAATTGCTCAGCGGCCTGTTCATTCACAAACTGCGCTAAGAAAAGCTGAAGCTGGAGGAAACTCCAGCTTCTCTTTATCTCGCCAGCCTCAAGCCCAGGCTTTGGGCAAAGTCCCAGGCGGCTCTGAACTCCGTGCTGCTCACTCTGCGGCGAAGCTCTGGGTGTTCATGAGCTCTGTAACAGGGATAATACTGATCCATCAAGTTCACCATGCAATCTGGGGAGAGCTCCTCCCTGACAAACTCCAACACCTTTTTGGTATCCTCCAGCCCTCCAGGCAGCACCAGGTGGCGGATGAGCAGGCCCCTTTGGGCCACGCCTGCAGCGCTCACCTCAAGACCACCCACCTGGCGATCCATCTCCTGCAACGCCAAGCGGGCTTTGGCGAAATAGTCCTCTGCCTGGGAGTAGCGGCGGGCCCTCTCCGGTGAGCTGTATTTCAGATCAGGCATGTAAATATCCACTACCCCAGCCAAGAGCCTGAGCA
>FIZK01000046.1 GCA_900018335.1 uncultured Clostridia bacterium
GGAAGACGTAGCTGGCCTCCAGGACGCCGTAAGCGTACTTGAGAAGGTTCAGTTCTCCGGAAAACTTGGTTTGAATGCCGAGAAGAAGGTTGGCGAGACTGAGCTGAAGTTCAGCCAGACTGGCAGCCTGAACCTCAACGTGAAGGCTTCCGAAGCTACGAACGTTAAGGCTTTCGTGGATTGGACACTGACTCCTTTCGAATGGAAGACCACCCTGGAGAAGTATGGTGTTGAAGTGACCTCTTCCACACCGCTCAAGAGCTTGCTCGTGGGCTATGTCGCCAAAGGCAAACTGTCTCCGTTCAACTACGTGCTTTCCACTGGTGCAGATTATGGGTTTGGCGGCGTTGCTAACGTTGAGATCATTGACGGCCTGACCTTTGACCTGTTTGCCGGTCAGAAAGCAAAAGGCGACACCGAGTTTGACGCTGCTGCCGCCCTCTCTTACAAGTTCATGGACGAGCTGGGCGTGAGGATTAAAGGTAAGGCTACCAAGCCCCACAGCGGAATGTTTAAGGACAACTACGCAGCTGGCATTGGCTTATTTGGTGAAGTGGCTGGCATTAAGTACACTGGCGATTTCGCCATGGACTTCAGTGCTAAGGATAAGAACTACATCGGCGTAGGCACCGTGGAGACCTCCTTCGGAGACCTGAAGCTTGACGCTAAGGTTGCCTTCCAGGAGGAGAAGTACAGCGTAACAGATGCACTGGTTTACAAGAAAGACTACAGACTCGGCGTTGAAGGTGGACTTGGCACCAAGTTTGGTCCTGTGAGCCTGAACGCACGGGCCTACTATGAAGGCTTGCCCCATACCGATGACAGCAAGAAGGGCATCGTCGCTTTCAAGGCCGACGCATCTGCTGAGTTCGATCTCTTTGTACCGCTGACACTGTCTGGTGAAGTCATGGGTGCCCAGACCAACGACGCCGACGCGGAGATGAAGATGCGTGCGTTTGCTAAGTTGGCCTTTGCCCAGAACAACGACTATGGTCTGCGCTACGGCCTAAGCGCCGCTTACGAGCACAACGGTTGGGGCGTAAGCTCGCCGAACTGGAAGAAGGCTGGCGACTACGGCGTGAACGACAACGCCACCTTTGCTGCCAACGTTGGTTACGGCGTGGATCTGAGCGGTGCTAAGCTTGACCTGGACTACAAGGCAACCTTCGTGCTGCCTATCATCAAGGACGGCCAGGATGAGCGTGATTACGGTCTGACCCACAACGTGGATCTGGCCTATGCGTTCACCGAGAACGTCAAACTTACCTTGGGTGGTACTGTAAAACAGACCATCCCCAGCGACAAGGATACAGGCACGCTCACCAATCAGTTTGGCTACAAGGCTGGCCTGACCGTAAGCTTCTAAACCAGTCTTTGAGCAGCTGAGCTGCTGAAAGGGTCCTCCTCTGCGGAGGACCTTTTTTTACCCTCACAAGGGGTATGGCAGGAACGAAAGCTGTGGGTGCAGGGGGTGGCGACATGGCGGTGTTGGGCATTGATCCCGGTCAGGACAAATGCGGCTTGGCCGTTGTGCGAGGGGATGCAGTTTTGATTAAACAGGTGGCGCCCCGCGCAGGCTATCTGAAGGTACTTGCGGATTGGGTGCACAAGTTTCAGGTGCAGCAAATAGTTATAGGTGATGGAACGGGTTCAGCGCGGGTTGTGGAAGAGGTGAAGCGTGCCCTGCCTCAAGTGCCCCTGAAAAAAGTTGATGAACGCTATACCTCTGAACAGGCCAGGAAACTCTACTGGGTTGAGCATCCGCCCCGGGGCTGGCGCCGGCTGCTTCCAGTGAGCATGCAGACTCCGCCGGAGCCCTACGATGACTATGTGGCGGTCATTTTGGCACAGCGGTTTCTGCAGGGGCAGAAGCGGTAGGTGCGTGTAGTGCCACATTCTGGAAACTGAGGAAATGTGGGAGGTTTTCACGGGGTTTTGGAGAAATACGGAAGGGTAACATCCGTTAGGGAAGGAGGGAGAGCTGTGAGGCGCGGAGTAGTGCTTTTGGGTCTGATTCTAGTGTTCATCTCTGGTTTTACCGCGGCTGCCTTAGCCGGCTCTCCCTTTGCCGATCCGCCCCAGGGCGGGGGATGGACCTCTGAGGCCATAAGGATGCTTGGGGAACGCCGGGATATTCCCGGGTTCAGCGTGCCCGCAGAGCCTAATCGCAGCCAGGAGGCGCTGCTGGTTGCCCGCCTGCTGCAGCACATTAGCGGTGAGGATCGCCTTGATTCCCGCCGCTTTGGCGTGAGCCGCAATGTTTACCTTGATGATATGGTCTTTACGTACAACCAAAGGGTAGAGCCGGAAAAGGCCTTTACAGCCAGTGAAGTGGAAAGCCTCTACCGCTTGGTCATAGAGTTCCGCGCGGAGCTGGAGGTCCTGGGTTATGCTGTCCAGGACTTTGAACTCCTCTATGCCCAGAATTGGGCTGCAGAGCGGGGCTTTTCCCTTACCAGACGCCCCCTGGTCTATTCGGAACAGGCGCTGGCTGCGGCGCGCAAAGCGGAAGCAGCCAGGTTTGCGCCTTCTCCTGTCGTGGAATCCGCCATGGAAACGATGGGGACGTCAGAAGAGTCCCGAAACGTTTGGACGGGGCAGTTTTCTTCTGCCAGCCGCCTTTTGCCTCCGGCAATTAGTTTGGTGGCCCAAGAGGAACCCCAATCTGAACAGGTAAAGCCCATCCAGATCGGCAACCTGCTGGTGACCGGTGCCCTGCGGGCCACTCCGCCCGGCAGTTCTTCCCTGGACGGTTCTGCTTCGGACGGATCAGCCGGCTACGGGCTTTCTGTCAAGGTGGGCGATGTGTCCCTTCAGACCGCAGTGGATCTGGCCCTGGATCCTCAACTGGTGCCCAAAGCGACCAGCACCTCATTGGATGTGAGCTGGGATTGGGCTAACATGTTCACGCTCAGCGCCGGCTACAAACTGCGGGAAAGGCTGCAGGATGATGCGGCCGAACAAGACGACCCGCCGCTAGTCACTTCCCTGGGGGTTACTCTGCCCATGAACCGCGGCCAGGTGCGCCTGGGCATGACCCAGGAGTGGAATTTCTCCGAGCTGGGAGGACTTGCTCCTGGTAGTGGTGAATCTATGAACGCAAGAAACGTGGCGGAATTGGGCTTGAGTTATCAATTGTTCAACGACAGTTCCCTGCACTTCAACTATCGGCTCATTGACTTCAGCAGTGTGGAGCGGGACATGGGGGCCGAAGCTGAAGCGGCGTTTTCCATAAAGTTTTGAAGGCTACGGAGGGATGCAATGTGAGGAAGAGCATGGCCGCAGTGTTGTGTTTGCTTTTAGTTGTTGCCCTGATCCCTTCTGCAGTGTCCGCTAATGTGACTCCCCTGCGCTCATTGGAGATTGTGGAAGAAATGCTGTATGGCCGCACGCAGGAGGGGCCCCTGTTGGCCCGCATTGAGCAGGTGGAGTTGGACATTTACGGCCAGACCCAGGAAGGCGCAGTGCTCATGCGCATTGATCGCATGCTCACCTTTCTGCAGAACACGGATGTGGACGGAGGTCTGCACCTGCTGCTGAACTTGGCGGAGTGGGGTTTTTCCGCTACCCTATCAGGGGATAAGCCCATGATTGACAGGCTTCAGGGCTTGGAGCTGGTGCTTTACGGCGAGCAGCAGTCGGGAACAGTTTCCCAGCGTGCGGAACGGCTGATGATGGATGTCTGGGGGACCACCAAGCTGGATGTGAAGCAGGTTACCCTGCCAGCCCAGACGCTGGTCAAGGTAGCGCTCAACCAGACCGTGGATTCAGGCACTGCCCAGGTTGGTGATCGGATCGTGTACAGGATCACCGAAGATGTGATGGTGGACGGGCGGGTCGTTATCCCTGCAGGAACCACCAGCGTGGCAACGGTTACTGAAGTCACTGCTGCTGGACGATTGGGCAAGGACGGGCGCGTTCTCCTGGATTTCGGTTCTGTGCCGGCCCTGGATGGCACCGCGGTCCGTCTCAAGGTTGATGAAAGGTCAACGGAAAAGAACCGCTCCTTGGAACTTGCGGCCGGGGCCAGCATGGCCGGAATTATCCTCCTGGGCAGCCCCGTTGGCGCGGTTGGAGCGTACTTAATTAAGGGCAAGGACGTTCAGATTGAAGCCAATACCCAGTTCTATGTGGAGACTGAGCGGGCTGCGCCTGTGTTGGGCTTCTACTTTAGACCCGCTCTCAATCAATAGCGTTGTCGTGTGTTCTTAATCTTGGAGAACCGCGGTCCGAGAGGTTCCTCGGTTCTCATTTTGTGATGGAACCCTAATCATGTTTGAATCTGAGGTGGCGCTAAGATGAAGAATCTGGGGACGAGTGTTGTTTTAGCCTTGATACTGCTGGTGGTGGCTGGTGGTTTAGTGCCCACGCAGGCCAGCGAGTACACGCTGGGCATAGGTGATGTTCTGCGCATAACGGTTTGGGGGCATGCGGACCTGACCACGGAAGTCGCCGTGAGGCCAGATGGCTATCTTACGTTTCCTTTGGTCGGAGACATCTGGGCGGTGGACAAGACCCCGCGCCAGATCAGTGGGGAGCTGCAGACGCTCCTTTCCGAGTTCATTGTCAAACCCCAGGTCACGGTGATCGTGACCCAATTTCGCACCCTCCATGTGCAGGTGCTGGGTGAAGTAAGACAGTCAGGATACTACCAGCTCAAGGCAGGTTCTCGTCTAACAGAGGTTTTGGCTCTGGCAGGAGGCCCCAACGCTACTGCCGATCTCAGCAGCGTAACCGTGACCCGTTATGCCCTTGATGCGTCCGGTACCGAACGCAGTGAAGTACTGCAGGTGAATGTAAACGAGTTTTTGAACGGCGGTAACTTAGCAGCCAACCCTGTGATCGAGAGCGGCGACACCGTTTTTGTTCCGCGCTCGGGCAGCGTAGCGGTCTTTGGTGAAGTGCGCCAGCCGTCAAGCTATTCCTTGGGACAGCAGGGACTGGACATCCTGGAGCTGCTGGCCATGGCCGGCGGGGCCTTGGACAGCGCGGATTTGGAGCGGGTGGTTGTGAGCAGCCAGGGGGACGGCGAGCCCGCGGAGCAGGTTGTAAACGTCCAAGAACTGCTCTCCGGCCGGGGCAAGCCCTTAGTCCTCAGCCCCAATGACGTGGTCTTTGTCCCCAAGAAACAGCAGGTTATGGTGTTGGGTGCCGTGAGAAACCCAGGGGTTTACCCGTTACATAGTGAAGCGCGCCTCATTGACATTATTGCCAGGGCGGGAGGCCTT
>FIZK01000047.1 GCA_900018335.1 uncultured Clostridia bacterium
GCAGGTTCGGCAGGCAAGGGACTGCTGCTCCTTTCCGGGGGCATTGACAGCCCAGTCGCGGGCTTCTTGTCCATGAAGCGGGGCGTCAATTTGGAAGGAGTGCATTTCCACTCCTACCCCTTCACCTCCCAGCAGTCCAAGGAAAAGGTGCTGGATCTGGCCAGGCTGCTCGCACCCTATAACGCCGGAGGCAGGTTCAAGCTGTGGGTTGCCCATTTCACGGAAGTCCAGAAGGCGCTGGCTAAGGGTTCCTATCCATCCCTGAGCATAACCCTCATGCGCCGCTTTATGCTGCGCATCGCCGCCCGGCTGGCCCAACGAGAAGGTGCCCTGGCTCTGGTTACCGGAGACAGCCTGGGCCAGGTGGCCAGCCAGACCATGGAGAGCATCCACACCATCAACGCGGTGACAAACATGCCCATCTACAGGCCCCTCATCGGCCTGGATAAACAAGAAATTGTGGAGCTGGCCGTAAAGATCGGAACCTACGAGACTTCCATCCTGCCCTACGAAGACTGCTGCACAGTCTTTGTGCCCAAAAACCCAGCCACCAGGCCAACCATCCAGCAGGTTGAACGGGCCGAAGAGGAGCTGGACGTGGAGGGCCTCATGGAAGAAGCCCTGGCCAAAACGGAATTGGTGGAGCTTCACCGAGACAAAATCCTTTAGCTTTGTCACCTTTTGCAGGAAAATGCGGGTATTTGACGAAGAAAGTGAACATCAAACTGGCGAGGAGCTTCATCCTATGAACATTAGCCCAAAGGAACTGCAGCAGCTGTTGGAGGAACTCGACCGCCTGCGGCAGGAAAACGCTCTGCTGCGCGAAGCGGCAGGCATTCGCATCTCAGAGGACGACTCCAAACCCGTGGAAGTGACAGTGCAGGAGCGCAACGCCCTCCTGCGGAAGACGGTGTAATCCTTAGTACGCGCAAAGGCCCCCATGTGGGGCCTTTTTCTTTTGTGACAGATTTCCCTAACGGTAGATACCGATCTGCAGCATGCGGCCGATGTTGGCCTCGGGATCCAGGCGCACACCAAGACTTCCATCAATGCAGGTGAACAGCGTGGTTACTCCTGGCCCATGGCCCGCCACTAGGCAGTCGGAATGGACCACTACGCCCACGGATAGCGCACCCTTGCGGTAGCTGCGCCCGAAGCGGTTGTCCGCATCCTCCAGGGCCACAAGGTCGCCAAACTTGAGCTTGTCAATGCCCAAGGCTTTGATTTCATCCTGGTCAGTGGTGGTGATGTCGTAGTCGCCGGAGGCCGTTGTGGAAGCACCGATCCCTGAACCCATGAGCCTGGCCGGGATCTTCCCCGCCACCGGAACGATGAGCTGGCCCCCTTCCTCGGTGATGCCCAGCTTCTCCAACAGGTTTGGATCCAAATTGCGTACGGTGATGCCCGGGTAGTCCAAAAGCTCCAATCCCAGTCCGTAGGCCTTGATGAGCACCTTGTCCTCAATGACCATTTTCTCCAGGTCTTCCTGGGCAAAATCGATGAGCACGTGCTCGATTCCTCCGTGCTTGCCCGTGACCACTCCCCTGGCTCCCTTGGCATCGCCAGAAATCACCACTGCTTCGTTGCCAACACAGGCCAGGGTGTTGTACGCCTGGTTCCTGGCCCCGCCGCGATCATCGATGCTGGCTGCAGTGGAAACACCGGGCTCCACATGATCGCCGACCCAGCCGAAAGCCGGTTGGCCCACCTTCACGTTATAGGCAATACCCCCCGTACCCGGCAGCACAAAGGGGACTCCCTCTCTGTCCACGCGGTAAGCGGTGCGCTGCATAGGCGGTGTAATCTGGCCCTGAACCGAAAGCATAACTAGATTGGACGCGTTAGTTCTCAGCATTTTCTTCCACAACCTCCTTGTGTTTGTTCCTTATGCGAGCCCCCAACCACAGGGCTGTTGCCACCGCTGCTATGCCCAGAAAATCGATGAACACATCAGTCCAGGCTCCGCTGCGGTGCTGCAGGCGCATTTGGTAACTCTCATCCGCCGCGGCCACCACTAGAGCTGCGGCCACTGCAACGGGCAAAGCCCACCTTCTGAGCCTTTTTGTGTTAGTTGCAGCATAATAAACCAGGACAGTGAGGAACCCGTAGGCCAGCACATGTCCTGCCTTGCGCAGCAGCCAGACGTAGTGCCGCAGCTCAGAGCTGCTCAAATGCGGAAACCACCTGGCCAGCAGCTGCGCGGTATAACCCGCCCCAGAAGTATCATGGCGCGTAAAAAGGAACAATGCCAAAACATAGACTACCACAACAGCCCATTGCAGCAAAACAATTCCCCTTCCAGCAGGGAGCACCTTAACTGCTTTCATACTTCGGACACTGCCTGCATCCCTCCAGCAGATCCAGGTCTATGCGCCGATCGAAGTGTACGCAGTGAAACTCCAGTTTCCCATCGCCATCTTTAGTGGTGCGCAAATGCCGGCAGAAGACCACCCGCAACACCTCCCGTTGTTAATATACGGAAGGGCGGGGGATCCTATGCGGAGGGCCTCAGCGCCCAAACAGGAAAAAGCGCCTCCGCTTGACATAAGCGCGCGGTGTGCGCTTGGGGACAAAATCGCCCGCCAGCATTTCCCGAGGGTTGGTGTCCACAAGCTCCCTGGCCTTTTCGCCCCCCAGCAGTTCCACAAGGGCCCCATGGGCCTCTGGAAGTTCCAGTGGGCGGCGGCGTAGGCTGTGGGCGTCGCTGGCCACAAACTGAGCCAGGTCATGAGTGAGCAGGATCTCCGCGGTAGCTGCTACGCTGGATCCGAAGCGCCCCAAAATGCTTCCCGTGTTCACCTGAATCAGGCAACCTTTCTCCAGCCAAGCCAGGGTTAGGTTGGGATCCCGCACCACCGGGCTGTAGCGCTCGGGATGGGCAATGATGGGGGTAATACCCTTAGTCTGAAGGTCGAAGAGCACTTCCTCGGCATACACAGGAATCTGGTGCATGGGAAATTCGATCAGGCAGAACCGGCCCTGGTCGCCGTAAGTGGGAATCTCCCCCCTCTCCAGCTGCAGCAGGGAGGTATCCATCATCAGCTCGGCACCGGCCACCAGCTGCACCTGGATCTGCGCTTGGGCAAAATGTCCCTGCAGCTCTGCCACCTTTTCCTTGACGCTGTCCCAGGAAAGGCGCCCGAAAAAATGGGGAGTGGCGGCGATGACCTCCACGCCCCGCTCTTCCCCATAGCGCCCCATGGCTAAAGCAGTTTCCAGATCTGCTGCCCCATCGTCCATCTCGGGCAGGATGTGTGTGTGCAGGTCAATCATGGTGCCTACTCCGCATCAGAGTAGTAGTAATGGTAATAGTACATGCTCGTCCGGTCGCTGACCTTGACTCTGTTCAGGACCACGCCCAGGATCCTGGCATTGGCCCTCTCCAAAAGCTGCTTAGCGTGGAGGGCAGCCTCCTTGGGTGTCTCACCGGACTGAATCACCAGAACAGTGCCGTCGGTTTGGCTGGCCACCACCGCGGCATCGGTCACGGCAATGGCCGGCGCCCCATCGCAGAGCACCACATCATAGCGTTCCCTCAGTTCCCTCAAGCACTGGCGCATGGCCTTAGACTGCAGCAGCTCCGCCGGGTTGGGGGGAATGGGCCCAGCTGGAATGAGATCAAGCCCGGGCACCTTGGTCTCAATGATGACCTCATCTAGGGGAACCCGGCCGCTGAGATAAGCTGACAGCCCGGAGGTGTTCCTCACTCCAAAAATGGCATGCGTAACGGGCCGCCTCAGGTCGCAGCCCACCAACACGACCCGTGAACCCGATTGGGACCAGGCCGCGGCTAGGTTGGCGGCGACGGTTGATTTCCCGTCCCCCGGCCCCGCGCTGGTGATCAGGATGGTTTTTACTTCTCGGTCCGGGCTGGTAAACTGCAGATTGGTCCTCAAGGTCCTGAACGCTTCACTGGCAATGGCCTTAGGATCGCCATGGATAATCAGTGGACGCTCTTTGATCTGTCTCCTCTTACGTCTACGCACCCAATCCACGTCCTTTTCTCAGCAAAGATCTCTTCTCTTTTGCCTTTTGTGCTCCGTTCAAATCGGGTATCTCCCCTAACACGGGCAGTCCCAGAACCTGTTCCACTTCTTCCTTGGTCTTCAGGGTGTTGTCCAGGAACTCCACTAGAAAGGCCAAGCCCACACCGAGGAATACTCCCAGGACGCCGCCGATGGCAATGTTCAGCTTAACCCTGGGTTTCACGGGCCTCTCAGGCAGCGTAGCCCGATCAATGATCTGGACATCTGCAGTCTGCATAGCCTCGGTGATGCGCGCTTCCTCACGCCTAGTGCGCAGCAGGATATACAGCTCCTCCAAAACCTTGGCATCGCGAGTAAGTCTGGCCAGCTCCAGTTCTTGGGCGGGGAGATGGCTCAAGTCCTTTTCCCGTTCGTCGATGATGGCCAGCAGAGCCGCTTCCCTGGCAGCCAAGGCATTGGCTTCCACTTCCAAGTTGATCAGCGTACCGTATAATTGCTGATAAATGGTATTCAAAGTCCTGGTCTCCGTGCCCACAACGCGCTCAACTTCTTCCGTGAGCTTGCGCCGGACATCTTCGATCTCCGCCTGAAGCGACAAGATCTCGGGATGGCGCTCGGTGTACTTCTCCCGGGCGCTGGAGAGCTTAATTTCCAGGTCCGCCAACCGACTGCGGTACTCAGTGACCAGCCGATTATCGGCGATGGTGGTGGAAGAGATGAGCGTTTCATCCTGCTCTGCCAGATTGGCCCGCACTTGTCTGATCCGCTCGTCTATTTCCTGCTTGGAAATGGCCAGTTCAGTTAGGTTGGAGTGCAGGGAAGCGAGTTGGCCCACCACAGCCGTTGTTTCCTGGGCTGGGGCCAGAACCCCCTGTTCCTCCTTGAAGTTCTGCAGCCTCTCTTCAGCCAGCCTCAGGTCTTGTTCCACCGTTTCCAGCTGCGACTCAATGAAAAGGCGAGCGGCCTTACGGTCGTTCTGCCTGTAGTCCAGATTCCAGGAAATGAAGACATCGGCAAGCTTGTTCACGACTGCTTGGGCCAGCGTAGGCTCAGGCGACTGCATGGAAATCTTCAGGACGTCGCTGCCCTGGATGGGCTGTATGGTGATGGCCTTATCCAAGGCCGTTGGGGTCAGCTCCTCTCGGCCTAATTCGGCAGCAACCTGCTCCAGCACAGTCCTACTCTTCATGATCTGTATATAGTTCTGGGCTGTGTTTTTGCCCAAAGTGGCTATGCCGTCAAAGAGAATGGCTTCCGCACCGGAACCACCTTCCCGCACAATTACGGTTGTTGAAGCCTCATATATGGGGGTAGCTACCAAGCTATAGATGGTGACCGCCAGAACGGTAACAAAGAATACCGCCAGGATCAGCTGCTTCTTTTTGACGAGTATTTCCCAGTATTCTCGCAGATCCATTTCTTCCATTTCCATTGTCCTCACCACCTACTTGAAAATCCCAAACAGAGTACTGGTAAACGAAGCAATGGTGTTGACGAATCCAAAGATCTTGGTCCAATTCGGCTTCGTCGTCTCCGGCACATACACTATGTCACCCGGCTGAAGCAGCGGATTCTCCGAGGCATCGCCGGTAAACAGTACCTTGTCCTGCCCCATGGGCACGTGTTCAGATTCGTCCAGAATCCCATCACGATACACACCTACGTTCTCCAGAGCTGCCCGCTCCAAGGGTCCTCCTGCTAAAGCGATGGCATCCATGAGTCTGGCACCTGCGGGAAGGGTGTAGGCCCCGGGTTTCTGCACCATACCCAGGATCAAAATCTGGGTGCGTGTAGCCGGTACGTAAATCACATCGCCGCCCGCCAGAGGGACGTTGTACTCACTCTGGGCACTCATGAGCTCGCCATAGCTCATCTGCCACACCTGCTCCCCATCGGCAGCCTGCCTGGTCACTACCACCCGAGCGGTGCCCAGGTTGCTCTGAAGGCCACCAGCCTCGGCCAGGACATCTAAGAGCCGCCCCTGTGGTGGAAGAGTGTATACACCCGAGCGAACCACATCGCCAAACACCAGCACTCTGTTGTTGGCCTTAGGCACGGTAATCACTTCGCCGCCCCGCAGCTGGCGCGTGTAGTCAGCACCGGAGAGCACATCTAGGTTAACCGTCTCCGTTATCACGCCTTCAGGCCCGCCCACGGTCACAACTACCTTGGCTGGATCGGCATCTGCGGTGAACCCGCCTGCCCGGCCAATGAGGTCTAGATACGTCTCGTCTGGGCCGAATACGTAGTAGCCGGGGTTACGCACCTCACCCAACACCAGGGCATTCCGGCTGCTGCGCGGCACGATGATCACATCGCCATCTTCGAGGGAATGATCGTCCCGCAAAAAGCGATCTTCCTTCAGCTGGCTGAAATCAACCTGCTGCACCAGGGCACCTTCGGGGGTCTGCCTGGACAGGGACACCTGCTGTTCGTCCGCGGAATCCAGGAATCCTCCGGCAAGCATGATGGCATCCAAAACCCCGTCTCCTGGCTTGAACTCATAGTAACCCGGGCGCTGCACTTCGCCCAGTACAATCACGCCTCGGCGGGCCTTGGGGACGACAATCACATCGCCGTCTGCCAGGAGGTGATCCTCCGCCAAAAAGCGCTCTTCCTGCAGCTGGCCAAAATCGATGATCTCAACCACACTGCCCTCATCTGTCTGTCGGGTCAGAGACACCTGGTGCTCATCTGCCGAATCCAGCAGGCCTCCCGCGAGCATGACCGCTTCCAACACACCATCCCCCGGTCTGAACTGGTAGTAACCGGGGCGCTGTACCTCGCCCAAGACGATCACGCCACGCTGGGCTCGGGGAACCAGAATCACATCACCGCCCTGCAGGGGCAGGTTATCGCCGAGGAATCGGTTTTCCATCACTTCAAGGAAATTGAGGGTGGTCACTTCCATACCGTCTGGAGTCTGCCTGCTCAGGGACACCTGTTCCTCCCAGGCCTGATCAGTCAGCCCTCCCGCCATGGCAATGGCATCCAGGAAGCGGTCGCCCCGCCGGAACTGGTATACTCCAGGCCTGGCCACCTCACCCAAAACCAAAACCTGCCGCTGGTCTTCGGCGACATAGAACACGTCGCCGGGCAGTACCTTCTCGTTCTGCAGGCCCAAACGCTCCAGGGCGCCGAGATCGATGATCTTGTGCACGCCATCCCTAATCAGGGTCAGCTCTTCGCCTGCCCGGTCAGTGGTGCCTCCGGCCGCGGCTAACAGATCTAGAATCCTGCTCTGCTCGCGCACCGCAAAGGAGCCTGGATTGCGCACTTCACCAAGGACCAGTGCGTTTTGATAACCCTCCGGCACAAAAATCAGGTCATCGGGTTTGACCAGGGGGTTGTCCCCTCCGGGTTTGCCGCTTAAGGCCGGCTGGATGTTGGCCACAATAATCTCGGCCTCTGCCCCCCTGCGGGTAAGGGACACCGCAGCAGGGTCGCCGGTGGACAAAAGGCCTCCCGCCCTGGCAATAATGTCAATGAGGCGCGCTTCACTATGTAACGGGTAAACCC
>FIZK01000048.1:0-3440 GCA_900018335.1 uncultured Clostridia bacterium
CTTTAGGGCTTCTCCCCGACGGCTCCACCATTTTCCTTTTAACCTGTGACATTTAAGCATGGAAAAATGGAGCCCCATTAGGAGCTCCATTTGTCTTTGCATTGGTCTTTACTTGTTATACGCCTCATCCAAGAGGGATTGGATCACAGGTGCGACGGCGTCCATCTCGCTCTTGGCGCTGCCGCTGCCCATGGTGGCCTTCACCAGAGCTTCGTTCAGCTCGTTGCCCAGGCCCGGGATGTTATCCCAGAGGCGTGCCTTGTTCAGCATCTGCTTGATGGTCTCCAGGGAATCCCAATCCTTCACGTAGGGCAGGAAGTACTCCACGTACTCATCCTCGTAGGCATCGATATCCCTGTACTTGGCAGTGGTTTCAAAGAGCATATCAACCAGCTCAGCCATGGCTGCAGGCTCTTCGCAGGAGATGGGCAGAACAAACATCTCCATACCCCAAACCGGGTTCACGAAGTCATCAGCCTTGGGCCCCATGGGGAAGAATACCCAGCCGTAGTCGAAGTCCACTTCCCTGGCGTGATCCGGCAGAGCATAGAGGTCCAGCCTGAACATGGCCACCTTGCCCTGGTTGAACTCGGCCCGGATATCATACTTGTCGCCCACCATCACGCAGCCGTGTACCTGATCCAGCTCTTTCCACAGCTCGATGGCTTCAATGGCCTCGGGATCGCTCATGGCGTAAACAGCTTTACCGTCAACGAACTTCATGATCCCGCCGCCGTTGGCGTAAGCAGCCATCTCCTGCTCGATGGGCCAGGGATCCAAACGTGCACCCACACCGTAGATGTCAACTACGCCATCGCCATCGGTATCCTGGGTGAGGGCAATGGCCAGCTCCTTCATGGTCTCCCAGTTCCATTTGCCTTCGTTCTGCAGCTCGTTAGGAGTGGGCAAGCCGGCAGCCACGAACATGTCACGGTTGTAGATCCAGCCCTGGGCGGAACCGATGTCCATGTTGCGCTGGTAGCTTCCGTTCACGGAGATGCCGTAGGCTTTCCCCTGGTAGCCGGAGTAGAGCTCCCGCATGTTCTTGTGGGAACCGGGGAGGCTTGCATAATACTCCTCAGTTAGGATATCATCCAAGGGTAGGAGCGCCCCATTTCCGGCCAGAAGGGGGAGCCAGCGGTTGGACACATAGATCAGGTCGCCAACGGGATCCCCTGCCACGATGCTGGCCAAAATGCGGTGCTCCGCTCCATCCCAATCGATCTGCACGAACTCGATCTTGCAGTTAAACGCCTCTTCCACTTTCTCCAAGCGGCCACGGCCTTCGCCATCGGCGAAATACTCCCGCATGCCGTCGGCGGAATGGCCGGCGATTTTGATGGTCCGCCCGCCAAGGTCATACTCGGCAGCCAGAACCGGTACGCTCAGCAGCAATACAACCAACAGAACACTAACCAACCGTTTCAATCTTTCTTCCTCCTTCTTCTATTCTTGCATCTTCCCTTGTGCCTTGCTTCTCGAACGCTTCTTTCCTCTTGGTGCCTATCACCCCCCTAACCAACAAGACCTGTCTTCTCAATACTCTCGACAAAATACCTCTGCAAAAATGCATAGAGGATCAAAACTGGCAGCACGTAGAGGAGCATGCCGGCGTTGTTCACCAGCTGGATGTAGGTGCCCTCCACGGCTTTGTTTGCCCAGGGCAAATTGTACTGCGAGTTGATGGTGGCCAGCCCCAGCTGAAGCAGCTTCGCACCTGGCAAAAACAGATTGGTGTAGAACAAGTCGTTCCAGTTCCAGACAAAGGAGAACAAAAAGACGATCATGGCAATGGGCTTGGCGTTGGGCAGCATGATCCTAAAGAAGGTCTTCAGATGCCCTGCCCCATCCACATAGGCCGCCTCCTCCAGGCTTGTAGACATCCCCCTAAAAAAGTTGCGGGTGATGAAGATGAAGAGTCCGCTCCGCTTGGCCGTTCCCGTTAAGGCCATGAGCACCAGGGGCCAGAAGCTCCCGATGAGGTTGATCCCCGGCTCGGGAATGAGCCCGAGCAAATCGAAGTAGCGGAAGTTCAAAAACAGCGGGATCATCACCATCTGCGGCGGGATCACGATGGAAAGGACCACCAAGGCGAAAACCAAGTTAGATCCGGGATAACGCCAGCGGGCAAAGCCGTAGCCAATGATCATGGTGGCCGCCAGCTCCAAGGCGCTGAGCAGCGCAGTCACCCCCAAGGTGTTCAACAGGGACCTGGGATAGTCCAGCATGTTCCAGGCCACCTCGAAGTTGAGCTTGGTGAGCTGCCGGGGGATCCAGTTCACCGTGAGATCATACATATCATCGGGGTGCATCACGGCCGCGGAAAACTGCCTGAGGAGGGGATAGAGAATAATAAAGCAGATCCCCACCAAAAGGCCGAAGCGCAGCACAACCGCTCCTATACCCAGCATCTTCCTAGCTCTCATAATGCACCCTCCTTCCCAGCAGGATAATGGTCACGGCCAAGATGCCCAAAACGGCAGCGAAGTAGATCCAGGACATGGCGGTGCTCACCCCAAAACCCGACCCCATCCAGGCCGCATCTTGGATTAGCTCTAAAAGGGCGTTGTCCGCCGCGGTGAAGGAATCCACGATGGTGTAGACCACATTCACCAAAAGCAGCGGGGAGACCATGGGGAAAGTGATCTTCCAGAACGCTTCCCAAGCCGTGGCGCCCTCCATGTGGGCCGCCTCGTAAAGGGATTTGGGGATGGACTGCAGGGCGGCCAAAAAGATCAGGATCTGGATCCCCGAGGAGCGGATGATCAGCGGCACTTCGTTGATGGCCTGGAAGATAAAGCCGATGAAGGCCTGGGGCAGCTTCAAAGTTGTGAGCAGCTGCTGCAGCGCGGCCATGGACAAGAGGCCCGATTCGCTGAAGCTCACCGCCTGCTGCATGTAATCGGCCTGCTGCATCTTCAAACTGATCTCCGCACCCATAATCACCGGCAGGAAGAAGATCACCCTGGCCAGCATGCGCCCGCGGAACCTCTGGTTGAGAAGATTAGCCGCGAAGAAGCTGAAAATGAGCACCACGGGGATCCGCGCCGCCATGGTCACCACCGTTTCCACAAACACCTGGCGGAAGCGGGGATCCACCAAAAGCACATGGCGGTAGTTCTCCAGCCCCACATAATCCAGCTCGTAGCCTGTGGGCACGATGGTGAGCTTGCTCACGCTGAAGATCACCGACTGGGCAAAGGGGTAGGCCAAAAAGGCGGCAAAGCCCATGATGAAGGGCAGGGTAAAGAGAAGCCCCAACACGCTCTTCTGCGCCCTTAAGCTGAGCTTGAGCCTTCTGCGCATTTATCTCACTCCCCTCAGGCGCACGAAATACCTGGCTGGAATGGTAAATCCCTCGTAATCCACGGGTTCAGTCCCGAAGTTCACCACCACCGCATCGCCGCCTTCAAAGCGGGTTACGGTGAGTTCAGGGCTGA
>FIZK01000048.1:3455-3911 GCA_900018335.1 uncultured Clostridia bacterium
TCCCCTCAGGCGCACGAAATACCTGGCTGGAATGGTAAATCCCTCGTAATCCACGGGTTCAGCCCCGAAGTTCACCACCACCGCATCGCCGCCTTCAAAGCGGGTTACGGTGAGTTCAGGGCTGACCCTTTGGAAATCCAAAATGCGCTGGCTGGCCAGATCGCCCAAATAGATGTTGTAACGCCTGTACAGGCTGGCGCCCTCCTGCAGCCAGTACTCCCTTTCCACGCTCAAGAGATACGCGTACTCCGTCTCCTTAAGCAGGGAGGCATCTCCCCCGATGAGCTTAAGGTAAAGGCCGCTTGCGGTCTGGGCGGCGCGCAGCAGATGTTCCTGCACATCCACGGCCAAGTTCAAAGGCTCTCCGGCGTAATCCACTAGACCGTGCAGCACCATCTGCAGGAAGGGTACTTCCTCGTCCTGGAGGTTGTAGCGGGTGCTGGTCTGGGGCACGTT
>FIZK01000049.1 GCA_900018335.1 uncultured Clostridia bacterium
GAACCTGGGCGTTCCACTCGTCTTTGCACAGAAAAGTGCACCCGCAGATTCGGCTTTGCGCCTGATCTGGGGTGCACTTTCTTTTGTTTCTTTAGAGTGTGTCCAAGACGCCTTTGAGATCGTCAATGATATCTTCAGGGTCCTCGAGACCTACCGATAACCGTACCAAACCGTCAGTGATCCCGCATTTGGCCCTTTCCTCAGGGGGATAGGTGGAATGGGTCATGGAGGCAGGATGCTGGATTAGGGTTTCCGTGTCACCGAGGCTCACCGCCAGCGTGCACAGCTGGACATTGTTCATGAGGGTGACTCCTGCTTCCACACCTCCTTGGAGCTCGAAGGAGATCATCCCTCCGGGCAGGCGCATCTGCTGCTGGGCTAACTCACGCTGGGGAAAACTGGCCAGTCCGGGATAGCAAACGCTGCTCACTGCAGGGTGTCCCTCCAGGAACTCCGCCACCTGCTGGGCGTTTGAGCAGTGCCTTTCCATGCGCAGAGCCAGCGTCTTCAGTCCCCGGCAGATCAAGTAGGCGTCAAAGGGGCTGAGTACGGATCCCGTTACGTCTTTGATTCCATAGTAGCGGACGTGATCTATAAACTCCTTCCTGCCCACAACCAGGCCAGCAATCACATCCCCATGGCCGTTGAGATACTTGGTGGCAGAGTGGAGTACCACGTCTGCCCCCAGCTCAATGGGCCTCTGCAGGTAAGGGGTGCAGTAGGTGTTATCCACAAAAACCATGCAGTCCGGTATTTCGTGGGCTATGGCGCTGATACTCTTGATATCGGCGATGGCCATGGTGGGGTTGGCTGGGCTTTCCAAATAGACGACCTTGGTGTTGGGGCGCAGCGCTTGGCGCACCGCTTCCAGGTCTGAGGCATCCACAAAGGTAGTCTCAATCCCGTATTTGCTGGTGACGTGGTTCAAAAAGGCAAAGGTGCAGCCATATAGGGCCTGGCCCGCCACCACATGATCCCCCGGCTGCAAGACACTCCAGAGAGCAGAAGTGATGGCTCCCATACCTGATCCCGTGGCCAGGGCTGCTTCAGCCCCCTCCAAGAGGGCCACTTTCCGTTCCAGCTCAGTGGCGTTGGGGTTACCCAGGCGGGTGTAGATGTAACCCTCTTCTTCCAGGGCAAACCGCCTGGCCCCCTGCTGGGCTGATTCAAAGACAAAGGTGGAAGCTTGGTAAATGGGAGTGACCAGGGCTCCAGCTGCGTTTTTCTGCTGTCCTCCGTGGATGGCCTTGGTGGAAAAGCCCTTCATGTCATAGTCTTTTGTCATCATTTCCCCTCCATGTTACATCCTGTTAACTTCATTATACACTATCATAACAATATTGGAAAGCAGTCTGGGGACAGGGCGAGATCTTTCTCGGAAAAGGGGATTTCTGCCAAAGGTCGAAGTACCCTAAGCAAAGCGTTTTTCAGGAGGTTGTGCTATGTTCGCAGAGGTTGACCCCATCTGGAAGGAGGCTTTCGCTTTGGCGTGGGATGCCTTCCGCCGGGGAAATGTGCCTGTGGGCTGCGTTGTGGCCCACGGACCGGACATTGTGGCCAGGGGCCAGAACGGGATTTACGATGAGCCGTCCATTACCCCCCTGGCTGGAACCGACTTGGCACATGCCGAGATGGTGGCGCTGAGCAAATTAAGGAAAAGGGAGCATAGTATCAGCGAATACACCCTCTATACTACTATGGAGCCCTGTCCCATGTGTTTCGGAAGCATCGTCATGGTCGGCATCCAGCAGGTTAGGTATGCAGCCCGAGACGGATGGGCAGGTTCGGCCGCTTTGAGCACCGCCACACCATACCTGTCCCTGAAAAAGATGAACTTTGTTCTGGAGGGTGGTCCCTTGGAGGCGTTTCAAATAGCCCTGTCCACTGCGTTTGAGCTCCGGCGCGGGCACCCCAATCGCGGACTGCTGCTGGACTCCTGGCATGCGCACTCCCCTGAAGGCGTGCGCGTGGGCACTGTCCTTTTTGAACAAGGCTATTTCGCCGCAGCGGTGCGGGACGGCTCCAAGGTGGAGCAGGTGTATGCAGAAGTGGTGGCGAATTTGGCGGATAAATCTAGAGCAGAGGCGGCCGGAGCTTTGTGTGAGGAGGAATAACTTGAAGGCAGTCCTGTTCGACTTGGATGGCACGTTGCTGCCCATGGATATGGAGATTTTCTTAAGGGAGTACCTGCAGAAGCTGGGGGTGAAGGCTGCCGCCTATGGTTACGACCCGGCCAAGATGGTGGAAGTGGTCATGGCCGGGGTGGAAGCCATGATCCAAAACGATGGGTCCATGACCAACGAAGAACGCTTCTGGCAGCTGTTCCTATCCCGCATCGGCGGGGAAAAGGAGGCGCACTACAAGCTCTTTGAGGAGTTTTACACCAACGAGTTCTGCACCCTGGCAAGGATCGTTCAGCCCACTCCTCTGGCGCGGGAGGCCGTGCGCATCCTGGGTGACAAGGGATACACTACGGTGCTGGCCACCAACCCCCTTTTTCCCAGTATGGCCATCCTGGAAAGGATGAGCTGGGCTGGCCTGCATCCCCATGACTTCGCCTTGATCACCACCTTCGAAAACTCCCGGTTTACCAAGCCCCATCTAGGCTACTTCCAGGGAATTCTGGAGGCCATCGGGGCTGCGCCCCAGGACTGCCTCATGGTGGGCAACGATCTGGTGGAGGATCTGCCAGCCGTGGAGCTGGGCATGGAGTTCTTCTTGGTGACCGATGATCTGATCAATCCCCAGGGAGCCGATTATTCCCAGTTCCCCCACGGTACTCGGGAGGATCTGGTGTCCTACCTAGCTAAACTGCCAGACAGGAAGTGATGTAGTGCCCAGGCTATACGATTTAAGTTATCCCTTCGAGAACCAGATGCCTGTTTACCCAGGCGATGATCCGGTTGTACTATTTCAGAGGCGCAGTGTACCGAAGGACGGATACACCGCCTACACCCTCCAAACGGGATTGCATGCCGGCACTCATTTGGATTCGCCCCTGCATTTTCTGGCTGAAGGGGATATGGTGGGCGAACTGCCCCTGGACCGCTTTTTGGGCAGGGGGTGCCTGCTCGATGTGCGCGGCGAGAATCCCATCAGATACCGCCCGGAATATGCAACCTTAGTGGGCAGAGCTGCGATCGTTTTACTGTGGACAAGCTGGAGCCGCCACTGGGGAACCGATGCCTATTATGCACAGCACCCGGTTGTCCACGAGGAACTGGCTGATTTCTTGGTTGAGCGCAAGATCAAACTCTTGGGTATGGATCTGCCATCGCCAGACGAGCCGCCGTTTTTGGTCCATCAGAAGCTGCTCGGTGCCGGTATTCCCCTTCTGGAGAACCTCACCAACCTGGAACAGTTGGCACAGGTGCGGGACTTCGAGGTAATGGCGTTTCCACTAAAAATCGGAGCGGAAGGCTCCCCCGTGCGGGTGGTGGCCCGGGCGTTTCGAGCAAAGGAGGGGCCCTAAATGGAAAGGGCTGAAAAATGGCTGCGGCGGTATGGCAGGCCGCTGGAACTGGCTTTGTGGGAGTATCATCTGGGCGGAGGTTCTAAAGAAAGGGTAATCCAGTATCTATCAGCTTTTCAGAATGAGGACGGGGGATTTGGACACGGGCTGGAGGCCGATTTCTGGCTGCCCCAATCCTCGCCCATAGCCAGCTGGATGGCGGGCCAGATTCTAGTGGAGATCCAGGCTGGTCCAGAAGACTACATCGTGCGGAGATTGATGGACTACCTCATGGCTACGGAGCAGGTTCAGCCGGGTATGTGGCCAACTGTCTTGCCCGAAAACAACAATTATCCCCATGCACCGTGGTGGGAATGGACGCCGGATGCCCAGAAAGACTGGATGTTTAACCCCAGTGTGGAGCTGGCGGCTTTCCTCATCCACTGGTCAGGTTCTCAAGGACTGGAGGCTGCCCTGGGTTGGATGTCCCTGAGGCATGCCTTTGAGTATCTCATGGACGCAGACAGCGTGGAGTGGCACGGTATGAAGAATTTCTGGCAGTGTCTGAAACTGCTGCGTCCCTTCCAGGACAGGTTCCCGGAGGAGGTGGGCTTTTCCTTTGCCCAACTGGAGCAGAAGGCAAGGACGTTGATCCTCGATGTGATCAGCCGCGAGATCTCTGGTTGGGGCATAACCTACCAGCCGCTTCCCCTGGATTTTGTGAAAGACCCCGCGGATCCCCTTTACGAAGAACTCAAGCCGCTGGTTGAGGAAAACCTGCGCGTCTATTGGGAGAGCAGGTCGGAATGGGGTATCTGGGATATCACCTGGGGCTGGGCGGATTATCCCCAGGAGTTTGCCGTGGCCCGCAGGTATTGGCAGGGTATTTTGGCTGTGGACCGCTACAAGCTCTTCAAGGCCTTTGGCTGGATCTAGGGAACAGGCGCCCTGAACGCAAAACAGGGAGGCTGGGACTCGTACGGAGTCCGGCCTCCCTGTTCGTTTCTTCAGTTTAGAAGATGGAGAAGAGGATGAACAGCCCCGCTGTCAACGATGAGACTAAGGAAACCACAGTAATCTGGGTGTTGATTGACGGGCCGGCTGTGTCCTTGAAGGGGTCGCCCACCGTGTCGCCTACTACGGCAGCCTTGTGGGCCACTGAGCCTTTGCCGCCCAGGTTACCCGCTTCCACATATTTCTTGGCATTATCCCACAAGCCGCCGGAGTTGCTCATGAACAGGGCCAGCAGAAGGCCGCTCACGATATTACCAGCCAAAAAGCCGCCAATGGCTGTTACGCCTCCGATGAATCCCACCACTAGAGTAACCAGAATAGCCATGAGACCCGCGGGAATCAGCTCTCTGAGGGCACCGGTGGTGGCGATGTCGATGCAGCGTGCGTAATCCGGCTTGGCGTGTCCCCCTTTCAGACCTGGGATTTCTTCGAACTGCCGGTGGATCTCAGCAACCATGCGCTCCGCATTGCGGTTCACACCGAGCATGAGCATGGCGGAGAACACTGCGGGAACGGCTGAACCCACGATCAGGCCAAAGAAGACCAAGGGATTCATAATATCGAAGCCTTGGATCAGTTCCATGCCCTTGGCCAGCAGGACTTCGTTGGCTTCGGACAAGAACGCACCGAGCAGGGCGATAACAGTGAGACCAGCCGCGCTAATGGCAAAGCCCTTAGTAATGGCCTTTACTGTGTTACCCGCGCTGTCCAGTGCGTCGGTGATCTCCAGCGCTTCATCGCCCAGGTCTGCCATCTCCACCAAGCCCCGAGCGTTGTCCACAATGGGTCCGTAGGCATCGTTGGAAATGATCATGCCCACGATGGACAGCATACCGACGGCTGCCATGGAAATGCCGAACAGGGCGTCGGTGATTGAGGTGGGATCAACACCGTTGGTGATCACGAACGCACCCAGCGCTGATACGGCGATGCCGATCAGGGCGGGGAAGACGCTTAAGAATCCATAGCTCATACCTGAAATCATGGTAAAGGCAGGGCCAGACTGAGATGCTGAGGCCACCTGTTGTACCGGCTTACGCAGGTCGTTGGTGAAGTAGTCGGTGGCAATACCGATGATCACTCCCACGCCAAGACCCAACATGGCCGCTGCCCAATAGTGCCAGCTGAAACCAAAGACAGCGGTTGCTATGGCAGTGATCCCCACAAACACCGCGGTGGTGATATAGGTCAACTTATTCAGCGCGGCAGTGGGATCGGCGCCTTTGCTGATCCGGGCCACCAAAACTCCGATGATGGAGGATAACAATCCAGATGCTGCGTAGCAGAATACCATTTGAGTGAATTTCCCAATTCCCCTGTCCAGGACTACCGCCAAGACCAAGGCCGCGGAGAGAGAAGCCACATGGGAGTCGAACAGGTCTGCACCCATGCCTGCAACGTCACCCACGTTGTCGCCGACGTTGTCGGCGATAACCGCGGGGTTGCGGGGATCGTCTTCGGGAATCCCCAGCTCAACCTTACCTACGAGGTCAGCGGCAATATCAGCCGTTTTGGTGAAGATTCCGCCGCCAGCCTTGGCAAAGAGGGCTAGGGAAGAGGCTCCGAAGCTGAAACCCAGAGTCAGCGCCACATCCCCGGTTAACATTGTGATCCCGGTGACACCCAAGAGGCTGGCGCCCACGACAGCCATGCCCATGACCGCGCCGCCCCTAAAACCAATCATAAAGGAGTTTTCCATGCTCTCTGTGGCTGCCGTGGCGGTCCTGGAGTTGGCAATGGTGGCGATGTTCATGCCAATTTTTCCAGCAAACCCCGAGAAGACCGAACCGGCGATGTAGGCAGCGGCCATCAACAGGTTCCGCTTGGGCTCTCCATGCCAGATGGGCTGGGGTAGGAACAGTAAGATTAACGCCGCTACTACGAGCACGAAGTAAGCAAGGAGGCGATACTCCCTTGCCAAGAACACATTCGCCCCTTCTCGGATCAGCGCGCCGATTTCCTGCGTTTTCTTAGTGCCAGGATTCTGCTTGCTGACCCACAGGTACAGCCAGGCGGCGGTGGCAAACGACAACAAGGAAACAACAACTGATACAACAAACCAGTCCATGTCAATCCCTCCATTGTCAGCAGTGTTCCTCTATGAACGAGTTTTGCACCACGAAGCATTCCTGAGCTCAGCTCTTCCGCTACCCTTTCACCGTATAGCCTCATCCCCTTCGCCTATGAACTGACAGGTGCTATCATTGTGGGCACTCTGCGTGCCACTCTTCACATTCTCCTCTAGGCCCGATAACCCTGCAGAAAAATGCACGTCTCCAGCATCTCTATACTTTGCATCTGAGGAGGCGGTTCGAACGCCTCCTGAAAAACTGATAGGGCAGGAGGTAAAGAACTGGTTTCCTCGAAGGATAACTGAAGAAACGGCATAAACCAGGAGGAGGAATTTCCATGCGGGCCTATGATCGGCTGATTAAGTACACATCGTATCCTGCAGCGTCGGACAGCACCAGTGCCAGCTGCCCCAGTACCCCTGAGCAGTTGGCGTTTGCCCGGGCCTTAGTTGAAGAAATGCTCAGCCTGGGTATCAAGGATGCCCAGGTGGATGAAAATGGCTATGTCTATGGTACCATTGAAGCAAATATCCCCAACTGGCAGGGGCCTGTGATCGGCTTTATTGCCCACATGGACGTTGTGCGGGATGTGCCCTATGAGAACATCAAACCGCGGCTGGTGGAGGCCTATGACGGGGGAGAGATTCTGCTCAATGCAGAGCAGAACATCGTACTCAGCCCGGCAGAGTTTCCCTTTATCAAAGACTATGTCGGTAAGGATCTAGTGGTTACCGACGGCACAACGCTCCTCGGGGCGGACAACCGGGCTGGGATAGCCGAGATCTTGACCATGGCTGAGATCCTGCTCAGCGATGACTCGATCAAGCACGGCACCATCAAAATCGCCTTCACCCCCGACGAGGAAATCGGACGGGGCGCTGATCGCTTCGACGTGGAGCATTTCGGTGCCGACTTCGCTTATACCGTGGACGGAGGAGCCTTTGGCGAAGTGGAATACGAGAC
>FIZK01000050.1 GCA_900018335.1 uncultured Clostridia bacterium
AAATGCACCTGAGCCCGGGCCAGCCCGTACTCGTCCTTTTCTTCACTGAGGGACACGCAGTTCGTGGCCTCCGGCAGCACTTCACCCACCATGGTAATGCGGGCGTAGTAGTTCCAATTGAGCATGATCTCCCGCAGCCGCTGGCCCCAGATCCCTGCGTTGGTGGCGGCTTTCACCGCCATCCCCACGGGCCTTGCCCCGTGGGCGTGGAGGGAGTAGCCACGGATAAAGCCGCGGGTCAGATCAGTTTCGTAGAAATCCTGGCTTACGGCTAAAACCGGCGTCCCCTTGTACAGGCGAACCTCTTCTTCAAACCTGGCATAGACGTCGTGGCCGCTGTGGGGCATGAGATACTTCCCCACCAACCCGCTGCTGTTGGCGAGCCCCTGGGGGAACTGGCTGCAGGCGGAATTCAGAAGCAGCCGTGGGGTCTCCACGGCAAAGGCGGAGACGATCACCACTTTCGCCTTCTGCTGGTAATAGCTCCCGTCATGGTTAAACTCCACCCCGGTCACCCGGCCCCTCTGATCCACGAGGATGCGGGTGACCATACAGTCCGTCAAAACCTCAGCTCCCTGGGCAATCGCTTTGGGCACGTGGTGGATCAAGGTGGAGAACTTGGCGTTGGGCAGGCAGCCCTGGTTGCAGAAACCCCGGTTGATGCAGGGTGGCCGCCCATCGAAGGGTGCGGAAAGGATGGCCAAGGGCGCCACTGTGCTGCGGATACCCAGGACCTCGCAGCCGCGGCGGAAGATCTGGGCATTTCCGCTGATTGGATCGCGCTCCGGATAGGGATAGGGACCGTGGAATTCTCCCCAGGGAAACTCCCTGGGCCCGCTCACCTTGATCTCCTCTTCAATCTTGGAATAGTAAGGTTCTAGATCCTCGTAGGTGATGGGCCAGTCCTCCGCGGCTCCATCCAGGGTCCGCATCTTAAAATCGCTTGCGTGGAAGCGGTAAAACACCCCGGTGAAATGCACCGTGCCTCCTCCTACCCCCCGCCCGGAGTTGTTGGCGCCAAACTGGAGGGCGTCGTGGCCTGCGGACAAACGCGTGTCGTTCCAAGCCAGGGATTGGGCGTGCAGCTCATCGCTGGCGAAATCGGTTTGGGGATCCCAAAAAGGCCCAGCCTCGATCCCCACCACAGACAAACCCGCCCTGGCCAGCTCATAAAGGAGCACTCCCCCGGCAGCTCCCAGGCCTACGATGACCGCATCGACCTCCTGGTCTCCAAACTTGCGCTTGCGCAGGTGCGGATGGCGTTCTCCGTTGTAGTGATCACAGTTGTGCTGAGTTGAAACCCTGCTTCCCATTTAGCTCCCCCGCTCAGCTTGCTTAGCCGGTTTAGGCTCCCAAGGATCGGTCAGACCCAGTTCCACCCGCACATAACCCCGGGGATAGGCCGGACCGCCGTAGCCGATCTCCGACCAGACCCAGGGGTGGGAGTAATGGGCGGAGATGACCAAACCAACCAGCTTTTTGAACAGCTCTTTCTGTTTGTCCGTGTTCCAGCCATGGTCCTGGGGCATACCCCCCACTTCCAACAGCTGCAAGAATTCCAGCTGCTGTTCTGCCTTGATGCTGAGAAATCCCTTGAAATACTTCTCTTTGGCCCATCTCTCCAGGGCTTCCAGGCCGGCAGTAATCAGCTCCTTTTGGGGCGGGATGCCTGGCTTGCGCTGAGCTTCGCCTTCGGGACTGCGCAGCTCCGCATCCAGGTGCGCGACAATCCAGCTGAGTACTTCGTCCCTGTTCTCCCAGGCCAGCTGCCGGGCTAGTGTCTTAACCATATCCTGCTGCCATGGGGACAGCAGCTTGAACTCAAATGGCCCCAAGCGCTTGGTCACGACCTCCCGGGTGTTCGCATCCCATTCATCCTGGAGGGCCAGAACATCGTAATCAGGGTATAGGCTTTCGTTTCTGATCACAGCCCCGCACTCCAGTACACAGCCAGCAGAGCCAAAAGGCTCAAGGCCGAAATGGTGAGGGGCAGGACCACGGGAGGCCCCACCAGAAAGTTCTGTAGGCGGTAGCCATCCACCCGCTGCCCCACTCCTCGCAGGTGCAGGTAAAACCCGTACAATCCCCCTACAACATCGGCGAAGCAGAGGATGGTGAACACCCTGCGCACCCCATCCGCATTGAAGGCGGTGAGCAGAAGCCCGTTCAGGGCTAAAATGGGCAGGGCGATTACGGGAACCCACTGGGTCCAGTGCCTGAAGTTCTGGCGGTAATGGAAAAGAGTCACTTGCAGAAAGATGAGGAGAAAGCCAAGGGAAGCGAGGAGGATCGCCACCCGTTCAAAGGGCCATCCGTTCCAGCCCACGCCAAATCACCCTGTTCTTTTGGTATGCTCTTTTCAGTGTTCCCGGATCAAACCAAAAAAACCCGCACCGCCCAGAAGGGCAGTACGGGCTGCAGATGGGGCTTCGGTACCCTTTACACGCCGGAATAGGCCATAAAGCCGCCGTCCACGGGCACCACTGTTCCCGTCACGAACTTGCTGGCATCACTTACCAGCCAGATCACGGTACCAACTAGATCAAAGGGCTCCCCGAAACGGCCCATGGGCGTATGGTCCATAATGGCGCGGCCCCGGGGAGTAAGTTCGCCTGTCTTTGCATCAGTGAGCAGGTAGCGGTTCTGGTCGGTGAGGAAAAACCCAGGCGCTATGGCGTTTACCCGGATGTGGGGAGAGTAGTTCTGGCAGAAGTGCACCGCCAGCCACTGGGTGAGGTTGCTCACGGCAGCCTTGGCTGCAGCATAGCCCACCACTTTGGTCATGGGTCGGTAGGCCGCCATGGAAGAGATGTTCAGGATTACGCCTTCCTGCTTCTGGGCAAACACTCTGCCGAACACCTGGCTGGGAAGGAGGGTTCCCATGAAGTTGAGCCTAACAACGTAATCCAGTTCATCCACGGGCAGATCGAAGAAGGACAGATCAGGGCTGGTGGTGGCCGGCTGCCTGTTACCGCCCGCGCCGTTGATCAAAATGTCCACCGTGCCGAAGCGTTTTAGAACCTCGTTTTTCGCAGCCTGCAGCTGCTCAAGGTCCAGTACATCGCACACAATGCCCATGGCCTCGCCACCAGCCTCGGTGATCTGAGCCACCACAGCATCCCGGCGCTGGGGATCCCTGCCCAGCACAGCCACTTTGGCGCCGGCCTTGGCCAGCCCCCTGGCCAGTTCACTGCCTAAAACCCCGGTGCCGCCAGTGATCACGGCCACTTTTCCTTGGAGGTCAAAAAGGTTAATCATCTTTCTCGCCCGCCTCTCTACTTGTTCCTGCGCAGTGCCTTTTTGTATGTATTCCCAACAAGTTCTGGACTTCCTGCGCCCCTTGTCCCTCAAAAGGGCCGAGGAGCCCCTTAAGCTCCTCGGCCGTCCTTTTCCTTTTCTGGGGTGTGCTCGCCGCCGTGGGGTCTATCGCTCTTTTTTTCCGGGACCAGCACGCCCCCGCTATCCTGCCATTGTGCCGGCTTTGCTTCCCGCAAACAGGCCTCCCTGCACCTCGTCTCCGCCGGCCGTGTTCCCCCTCCCTTCACCCAAATATTCGGTGCTGCGGCTGGCAAGTGCTGCCACCCGGGGAGGTCCCAAAATTTGAGCTCTCTTTCCTCGCCGCGGCAGGAATGGTAGAACAGGGCCGTTTCCAGGTACTTCTGGAGCAGATGATCTTGGAGTAGTTCCGGTGACAAAAGCAGGCGCCGTTCGGGCAGGGGCAGCAGGGGAACTTCTAAGCCAGCCCAGTCCAACTCCTCGGGCAGCACCTTCCGCAGTTCACGTTCATCCAGCATATACCTGGGTTGGCGGTGACCTCTGCGGCCCTGCACCAACCGACTGGCGAAAAACAAGTAGAGCAGGCGCTGCAGGGTCAAGTAATCCTGGAGTTTGGGCAGCCTAGCCCCGAGGAACTTGGCCAGGCCTTCCTGGGCCAAAAGCACAGCAAAGGCCGCCACAAGCCCCGGCCAGCTCACATCCAGCACCTCCAAGGCCGCGCGGAGCAGCCCCTTGGGTTTGGCCCTGCGCAGGTGCTGGCTGGCCTTTTTTAGCCGGGCCAAGAGCTGCTGATCTACTGCCCTTTGCGCCCCCTCCAACCGCCCCAGGCGGTGCACCAAGTGGATGAGCGCCTTGAGCTGCTCCTGGTAGCCCAGATCCGCGGCCTGAAGCCCTTCTTCCCTCCGCCTGAGATGCAGTTCATCCACTAGGCTGTACAGTTCCGCCAAGCCGGACTGGCCCGCCAGCTCAGCCAAGACTTTCCCCCGCTCCCTCAGTTCCACGGCCTCCTGTCTGAGTTATTTTCTGTATTATACTATTTTCTGATTCTTTATGCAAGAGGCTTTTGCTTTTCTGAGGGGAAGGCAGGCTAAACGCCTAACTTGGGAAAGGTTATTGGCCGGGGATCTGGAATTTCTAGTACAACATAGCAAAAGGAGGTTACCCATGCTCAAGGATTTGATCACGAAAACCCGGAGTTACAGGAGATTCAAGCAGGAACCTGCGCCCACCATGGCGGATCTGGAGAGCCTAATTACGCTCGCCCGCATGGCGCCGGCTGCTTCCAATAAGCAGCCTTGGAAATATGTCTTGGTGCAGGACCCCGAGACGCTGCCCAAGGTTTTCTCCTGCCTGAAATGGGCCGGTTACCTCACTGATTGGCCTGGTCCCAGCCCTCAGGAGCGGCCCACCGCCTACATCGTCTTCCTCAACGATACCTCCATCAGCGAAAATGGGGAGATCCACCTCGTTGATCTAGGCCTGGCCGCCCAGAACATAATCCTAGGCGCCAGGGAACTGGGCTTTGGCGCTTGCCTGCTTGGGTCCGTGGACAGGCCCCGCTTGGCGGAAATCTTAGACGTTCCCCAGGGGCTGAAAATCGAACTAGTGGCAGCCTTGGGGGCTCCAGGAGAGCGGGTGGAGCTCACCAGCTCAGGCCGGGATGGAGACATCCGCTATTGGCGGGGCGAGGATGATGTGCATTACGTACCTAAACGCCCCCTGGAGGAACTGATCTTCAAAAAGATCTAGCCCCTTACTGGTCAGTGGAGATGCAGAGCTCGCTGTGCTCTGCGATCCTGAAGGTGGAAAAATACCGCTCCTCCAAGGGGATCCATTCCTCCACGAAGCGCCGGAGCATCGCCGGGCCGCTGCGCCTTAGGATCCTTTCCCGCTGGATCTCTGGGGTAATGGTGAGGAAGACCTTGAGGTCGTAGATCTGAGCGAATTTGGGATGGTGGCTGTAGCAGCCTTCCACAACGGTTAAGGGCCCCGTTTCCACGACAGGGGAAGGTGTGAAGCTTCCGTCCTGGCAGTTGAAAATCTGGTAGCGGAAGGGTTCACCGCCCTTGAGCTTGGCCGCTACTTCTGCCTGGAAGCGCTCATAATCCACATTGCCTCCAGGCTCCTGCAGCCTGGCCGCGCTGCGCTGGTGCGGCTGCAGGAAGAAATGATCCATGGAGATGGTGCTGCAGCCGTACACTTCCTGGAGCAGCTTGGCCAAGGAGCTTTTTCCCGATCCGCTGCGTCCATCAACTGCCACCACAATGGGCTGCTCTTTCCTGAGCAGCCTCTCTATTTCCCGGAACACGGGATAAAAGAGGGCAAAATCGCTTTTCACCACCCGATAGGCGGGGGTATAATGGGCCCGGAAGCGCTGGCTGTGGCTGAGCGCGCGATAGCCTTGGTCTTTGTACTCTTCCAAAAAGGCATCAAACGCTGGATCTTGGAGCAATCCCCGCAGCACTTCCAACTTGCGCTCAAACCCTGCCCTGCTCCCCCGGACTTCCCCCGCGGTGAGTACGAAAAACCGGTTCACGGTGCTCAGGGGCAGGCTGCCCAGCAGTGCCCGCAGATGCAGCCGCACCAGCCCGCCGCCGATGGGTTCAAACAGCTCCTCCCGGCCCGCTCCCGCAGGTTCCAGCTGGCTGTATTCTTCCTCCAGGTGCTCTAAACTGGCCTGTTCATTGGCGATGAAGTGGCCGGGGCCAAACTCATTCTGGTAGACCAGCTTAACCAGATCCACCTCAGTGAGCTGGGGATAGCGTTTTTGATGTGCCCGCAGTATCGCTAACAGCTCGTCCATGCTGAATGCTCCTCTCTCCACCCCTGGTTCTGCCCCTATTATCCTCTCTGGCCTCCATTTGTCAAGCGCCTTTCCCAGTTCCAGGAACTCAGTCTCTAGGCGGAGTCCAAATTGGTCCCTAGGCGAATTGTCCGCCGCTGCCCAGGTTGTTATACTAAAGGCGAAGGGAGGTCGCAGCATATGGAAGGGAAACATCTTGGGGCATTAGCCTTAATCCTCTTTGGCTCCTATTTCCTCACCAAGCAATTAGGTATTATCCCCCGGCCCGGTTTAATCTGGCCTCTGCTGCTCATCGGCTTAGGGCTGGCAGCGCTGTACCAGGCCGGTTCAAAACCGCAAAGGACTGAAAACGAAAACGGCGAGGTGATTTACGAAGTGAAGGGCGTTCCTTCCCTGTTCACAGCCATTGTGTTTGTGCCCGTGATCTTCATTGTGCTCATCGTGGGTTTGATCATGCTGGGCGTTTTGGGACCGTTTTTCCTGCTCTCCCTGGTGTTCATACCCGTGGTGCTCTTTTTCAAACTGGGCTGGGCGTTTTTCAAGGTCCTTTTGGCCATTGCAGCCGGCGCCGCCCCCTTACTGTTGATCCTGCTGCTGTTGTTCTTGATTTTCTAACTCCCCCACAGGTCACCATAAAAAGAAAACCCGCTGCAGGTTCTAACCCTTCAGCGAGTTTTCTTGATCAGGCCAGAAAATGCTCAGCTTTCCACTTCCACTACCCAGCCAAAGGGATCCGGGAGTACACCGCTTTGAATGCCCGTCAAGGTGTGGTACAGCTTCTGCGTGAGGGCGCCGATCTTGCCGCCCCCGATCTCAATGATGCGCTCCCGGTATTCCAGTCTACCGATGGGGCTCACCACCGCTGCGGTGCCGCAGCCGAAAGCCTCAACCAGCTCACCGCGGTCATGGGCCTGGAAAACCTCTTCCACAGCTAAACGCCGTTCCACAGTGGGTATCCCCCAGGAACGAAGCAGCTGCAGAATGGAATCCCTGGTCACACCGGGCAGAATGCTGTCGCCCAAGTCGGGTGTGATCAGTTCCCCGCCTAGATTGAAGAACACGTTCATGGCCCCCACTTCTTCCACATACTTCTGCTCAATCCCATCCAGCCAGAGTACCTGGGCATGCCCCTTAGCTTGGGCGTTTCTCTGGGCCAGGAGGCTGCCTGCATAGTTGCCAGCCGCCTTGGCGAAGCCGGTACCGCCCCGCACCGAGCGCACGAAATGGGGCTCAACATAAATGCTTACCGGGTTAAGGCCTTCTTCGTAATAGGCGCCCACGGGGGAAAGGATCACCATGAACTTGTAGGTGTTGGACGGGCGCACGCCCAACACATTATCGGTTGCAATGATGAACGGGCGGATATAAAGGGCAGTGCCGGGCGCAGTGGGAATCCAATCTCGCTCTAGGGACACCAGCTCCTTAATTGCCCGCAGGGCAAGCTCCTCATCGAACTGAGGAATACTCATCCTGGCGTTGCTGCGGTTGAGGCGGGCCATGTTCTGTTCAGGGCGAAACAAGAGGATCTTACCATCGGGCCCGCGGTAGGCCTTCATGCCTTCGAACACGGCCTGTCCGTAATGGAATACTGCGCAGGCGGGATTTAGTTCCAGAGGACCATAGGGCACGATGCGGGGATCATGCCAGCCCTTCTCCTGTGTATAATCCCAAACAAACATATGGTCTGTAAAAACTCTTCCAAATCCCAGTGTCGCTGGATCGGGCTTGGGCTTTGGGGCAGCAGTTTTTACCAGGGCAATCTCCACAGTTTAACACTCCTTCTAAGATTACTTCTTCATTTATTTACTTCCGGTTTTCGTTTTCAATTCCTGCTGTAGGAAAATGTGCCGTTGTGGTGCCCCGAGCCACCCCTGCCGTTTTGCGCATCAGCGGCAAAAAGTCCTCACGAATATTCAAACTCTCCGCTCCAGAGAATCCGTTATCCACAAAAAATCCTTCATAAAAAAATCTTAGTCCAGCCCGGACCCTTCTTTTTGAGACAGGGTTGGATACCAGCCCACAAGGCGCACAAACGAGGTCTCGTGCTGCAGTTGGTAAAGGGCCCTTTGCGCCCTGCGGTTTTCTGGTTCGGCGGCCACCTCGAGGAAATAAAGGGTTTGGTGGGCAAAGGGACTTAGGTTCTGCAGGTTAAGCAGGGGCATGTTCAAATCGGCAAAGAGGTCCACAACCAAGGCGAATGCTTCCGGCTCAGGGCCCAGCTCCACAAGGAAGCTGGCCTGGTCCGCCTCCGCGGCCAGGGCGAGCTCCCGGCCCAAGACGAAGAAGCCGCCATCCGTAGCTACGCTGGCCTGAATAAAAAGCTCCTGCTCAGCCAGGAGCGGCAGTGCCTGGGAGCGAGGAATCAGTGCCCCATCCACCTCCCCTGCCTGCACTAAGGCGCAGGCACTGGCTGCATCCTCTGCCGGCAGAATGCGGGATTGGGGAAACGCCTGCATGCAGGCCTTTTCTGCCTCTCCCTGCACTGCCGCCAAGGTGTCCGAGGAGGACCGGGGCAAGGCACGGACCAGCTGCCAGTTGGCATCCTGCTCCAAGACTAGTTCATATTGGCGCTCCCGGGAAAGGCGCAGCAGGGTGCGGACAAGGGCCGCCCCGTAGTCTTCCAGCCCTGGGGGCATGCTGCTGCGGGCCCGGGCCAACACCGCAGCTTCCTGCTTTGGAACACGCACGGGGCTGCCCGTTAGGATCTTGTACTCCGCCACCTGGGCGGCCACTGCCATCCGCCGCGCAAACAGCTGCAGGATCTGGCTGTCAATGGCGCGCAATTCCTCCCTCAGATCCTTAAGTCCACTCACTTCCCCCACCCTTTCCATCCGTGTGCACCCAAGAGCAGATCCAACGCAACAAGGGCCATGGCCGCTTCCACTGCCGGCAGCGCCCGGGGCACGATACAGGGATCATGGCGCCCGGTGATGGTGAGCGTCTCTTCCCTGGCCAGCTCCAAGTCTACCGTCTGCTGAGGGAGGCCGATGGATGGCGTTGGTTTGATGGCCACGTTGACCACAACCGGCATGCCGTTGGTGATGCCGCCGCTTAGGCCACCATCATTGTTTGTAACGGTGCGGACTCTCCCTTTTTCAAGACAGAAGGGATCGTTGTTCTCCGAACCTCGGCGGCCACATACCGCGAAACCGGCGCCGAAGGAAACGCCCTTTACCGCCGGAATTCCGTAGAGAATGGCCGCAGCCCGGCTTTCCACACCGCCGAAAATGGAATCCCCTAAACCGGGGGGAAGACCCAGTACGAAGGCCTGCACCATCCCACCCAGGGAATCTCGCGCCTCCCGCGTCGCTTCAATGGCGGCGATCATCTCCCGCCCTTTGGCCCCATCGATCACCGGAAAATCCTTCTCAGCAAGTTCCTGGAGCAAAGCCAGATCTGGCCGGGCCAGATCCAACGGTGCGTCCATGATCTTCCCGATCTGTGCGATCCTTCCATAAATGGCAATTCCTCGCCTTTTGAGCATCTGCAGGCAGATGGCTCCCGCCAGACAAAGAGGCGCGGTGAGCCGGCCCGAAAAATGCCCCCCTCCCCTGGGATCATTGGCACCAGCGCTGCGCATTAGGCCCGTGTAATCCGCGTGGCTGGGCCGGGGCAAGCGGGCAAACTGGGTATAGTCCTGGGAGCGGGCATCCTTGTTGGTAAAATAGGCGCAGAGGGGAGTACCCGTGGTCCTGCCTTGGTGCAGCCCCGAGACGATGGTAAAGGCATCGTCCTCCCGCCTGGATGTGGACCACGGCGAAGCACCAGGTGCGCGCCTTCCTAAAAGGGCTTGGATTTCTGCGGGATCCACCTCTTCCCCCGGGGGCAGCCCCTCCAGCACAACTCCCACCTGGGGGCCGTGTGACTCCCCGAAAATGGTTACTCGCAAGTGTTCTCCCCAGCTAGATGCCACGCACATCCCCTCCTAAACGCTTAAGTTCCTGAAAGAAGTTGGGATAGGATTTGCTCACCGCTGCCGCCCCTATGATGCGAACTCCGTCGCGGCTGCTTAAGGCTGCAATGGCCGCAGCCATGGCAATGCGGTGATCATTGTGGGAATGGACCTGGCCGCCTGGAAGCTGTTTTCCGCCCTCGATGATCAGGGCATCGTCGGCGGCGGTGATCTGCGCACCCATGGCCCGGAGCATCTCCGTGGTGGAATGCAGCCGGTCGCTCTCCTTGAGCCGCAACCGCTCCGCCTGTTCGATTACGGTTGCCCCTCGCCGGGCACAGGCGGCCACGGCCAGGATGGGTACTAAATCTGGAATCTGGGCTGCACTGATCCTCAGCTCCTCGCCAGGCGGCCAACTGGCCATCTCCTCCAAAAGGGGCAGGATGGCTCGATCCCCCTGCACGCTGTGGGGATTAAGCCCGTCCACCTCAACTTCATGCCCCAAAAACCTGGCCGCGAGCCAGAAAGCTGCCTGGGAGTAGTCCGCCTCCAGCACAAGGGGCTTTGGGGGGATGCGGTAGCTTTGCTTCCCCGCCACACTCCAGCCGGCTGCATTGCCATCACAGCCCTCTAAGGCATCTACCACAACTCCGAATTGAGCCAGCACCACCTGGGTGAGCTGCACATAAGGGGCGGACTGGAGGGGAGAAGTGAGATATATGGTGCTATCCCCTTCCACCAGGGGCAGAGCCAGCATGAGGCCTGTTATGTACTGGGAGCTGACATGGCCGGGCACGGGAAACACCCCGCCCTGCAGCCTGCCTTCCACCCGAACGGGCAGGTTCTCCTCTCCCCGGAACTCCAACCGAACGCCCCCGCTTCCAAGAATCGAAACGTATTCCCGCAAAGGACGGCGAGCCAGGCCCTGACTCCCCGTGAAAACAGCGCTGCGCCCGAGGGCTGCGGCCACAGGCAGAAGAAAACGCAGGGTAGAGCCGGACTCCCGGCAATCCAAGATCAGCGGATCCTGACCGGGAGCGCCAAGTGCCCGCAGGCAGTCTATGGTGGCCTGGATATCTTCCCCCAGCTCACGTCCGAGGCCCCTTTTTTCCACTTCTTCCAGGGGCATCCCCGCTAGCGCGGCAGAGATTAGCACCCTGTGGGCCATGCTCTTGGAGGGCGGAGGCGTAACGCGCCCCCGCAGGAAGGACGGCCCCACGAATACTCCCTGCACTCTTTTACACCTCCAGTGCCAAGGCCTGAAGAATTGCCTGCACGATCTGCGTATCCTGCAGCCCCGCATCTACTCGAAAATCCGCCGCCGCTTCGTACAAGGGGCGCCGCCTGTGGTAAAGATCGGCAGCTGCTTTATGTCCGCTGCTGAGCAAAGGCCGCTCCTGCCCAGATGCACAGCGCGCCAAGGCCGTTTCCAAGGGCACATCAAGGTAGATGATCAGACCGCCCAGATCCCGAATCAGATTCTCAGCACCCTCTTGAATCACCGCGCCTCCCCCCGCGGCCAAAACCACGGCGCCTGGCCTGCGCAGCTCCTCTCCGAGGCATTCCCGCTCCAGCAGGCGGAAACCTTCCTCACCCCGCTGGGCAAAGATTTCAGGTACGCTCATTCGGGCCCGCGCCGTGATAACCTCGTCTAGATCCACGAAGGGCACACCTAGGCGCCCGGCGAGCATCCGTCCCACATGCGTTTTCCCAGCCCCCATAAAGCCGCTGAGGATCAGCTTCAGGGGACTGCGCCGGAAAACCTCCCAGGCTAAGTCCCGCTCAATCCGGGTCAATTCGCCTTCCAGCTGGCTGAAATCCCTTTCCGGGTTCCAGATCTGCTGGGCAGCCACAGCCTGCTCCACAAGCATGCGCAGCCCACTCTGTGCCCACATACCCTGGGCTTTAGCCTTGAGCAAAAGTCGGGTTGCGGTGGGGTTGTAGATGGTGTCAAAGACTACCTGGGCCCCCTGGAGCTGCCTCTCCTGCACGGGCAGCCCCCCCACATCCGGCCACATGCCCAGGGGTGTGCCGTTGAGGAAAACGTCCCAGCTTCCTTCGGAGTTAAAAGGGGCCCAAGAAATGCGGGCAAAGCCCCCGGCCTGCACTGCCTCAGCCAGCTCCAGACCCTGCTCCGGCCGGCGGGAGCAGATCACAATCTCCTCGGCCCCCGCCCGCGCCGCTTCCCAGGCCAGCACCCTGGCCACTCCCCCCGCGCCCAGGATGCACACCCGCTTTTTCGCCAAGGGAACGCGGCAGCTGCGGAAACCCAGCCCATCTGTATTGTGCCCCAGACCTGCATGGACGGTGTTAACGGCCCCGTAAAGCTCTGCGGAAGGAGCCAAACCTTGCAGGTAAGGGATAACAGACTGCTTGTAAGGTATGGTGCAGTTAAACCCATCCAGCTCGCGCAAGAGCCTGGGCAGCTCCCGGGACAGATCCTCCTGGTCCAGCTCGTACAGTTTGTATACTCCTTTGATGCCCACCGCTTCCATAATCCGTTCATGGATGAAGGGCGATAGGCTGTGTCCAAGGGGCTTGCCAATCAGCCCATAACGGCCAACGGTTCCGCTCAAAGACAGCCCTCCTCAACGACTTGGCAGCTCAATCTAGAAAACAGCCCGTGATCGCCCTAGGGGATCACGGGCTGCGGTTCAGCGTCTTTCTACTCAGTCATGTTTAGGAACTCTTCCACATCCACCGCGGTGAGGCTCACCGCCGCTTCCCAGAAATCTGGTTTGGTCAAGTCCACTCCCAGGTGTTTCCGGGCCAGGTCTTCCACGGTCATGCATGCCGTATCCGCCAGCAGTGCACGGTACTTCTCCGCAAAGCCCGGCCCTTCCTGCTGGGCCCTGGCATAAACCCCGGAACTGAAGAGATAGCCGAAGGTATAGGGGAAGTTGTAAAACGGCGTGCGGGTTATATAAAAGTGGAGCTTGGAAGCCCAGAAATGGGGATGGTATTCTTTCAAGCAGTCCAGGAAGGCCTCCCGCTGGGCCTCAAGCATGAGCTCACTGAGCCGCTCGGCACTGACCATGCCCTTTTTGCGGGCCTCGTAAAACCTGGTTTCAAACAGAAAGCGGGAGTGAATGTCCATGAAGAAGGACACGCTGCGCCCAATCTTATCCTCCAAGAGCGCCACCTTTTCCTCTTGGGAACCGGCGGCCTGGATTGCTCCGTCCACCACCAGCAGCTCGTTGAAGGTGGAGGCGGTTTCGGCCACGTTCATGGAGTAGCCGCGGCGGAACATGGGCTCATCCTTGAGCACATAGCCATGATAGGCATGGCCCAATTCGTGGGCTAAAGTGCCCACACTGCTCATGGTGCCCGAATAGGTCATGAACACCCTGGATTCCTTGCTCATAGGGAAGGAGGTGCAGAACGCTCCCGGGCGCTTCCCGCCTCTGTTTTCAGCCTCGACCCAGTTGCTTTCCAGGGCCTTTTGGGTAAATTGGGCCATGTCTGAGCTGAATCTGCCCAGCTGCTCCAGGACAAAGGCAGCGGCTTCGTCATAGGGAATCTGCTTGCTTGCGGCACCGAGGGGAGCATGGAGATCGTACCAGGCGATTTGATCCAGTCCCAACAGCCTAGCCTTGCGCTCTAAATACTTGACCAGATGGGGCTTGCCCCCTTCCACTGCTGCCCACATGGCGTCTAGCGTTTCCCGCTGCATGCGGTTGATCTCCAGGGGCTCCGCGAGTACATCTTCCCAACCGCGGTTTTTGTAAAGGTTTAAGCGGAAGCCGGCTAAATGGTTGAGTGCGCTGGCAAACAGATCTTCTTCATGCGACCACGCTGCCTCGTACTTCCCAAAGACGTCCCTGCGCAGCTGCGGATCGGGGTCGGACAAGAGGTTGGCCGCCTGGCCCATGGAGAGCCGCTCCGTTTTGCCTTCCCGCTGCACTTCCACGCCCATCTGACCCACTATGGTGTAATAGAGCTGGGACCAGGCGTGGTAGCCGTCCACAGCCAGATCCGTGGCCAGAGTCTCCCGCTGGGGATCCATTTTGCTTTTCGCCCGCTCCCGCCTTTCGTTTAGGTAAAACGTCAGCTCAGCCAGGCCGGGTTCCTGCAAGAGCTCCTCCCATCTGGCCTGGGGTATGCTCACCCAGAGGTGATCGATGCCGGTTTGGAGCGCGGCCAAGGAGGCGCTGATCTGCCCCAAATCACCCTCGAGCAGGCGGGCTTGGGCATCGTGCATGTTCTGAGCGGTTAAGCAGCCCACGAAAGCCGAGCATTGCCTGAGCTGCATGACGATCTCCTGCAGCTCATCCGTTAGTCGCTTAAACTGCTCCCCGTCCAAATCAGGAGTGAGCCCGCTTGCCCACTCCTGCAGCTTGGCAATGCGCTCCTTTACATTTGCCAGGCTTTGCTGCAGTTCAGGGGAAGAGCTTCCTCCTGGAAAAATGCTGTCTAAATCCCAATTCTGTCCTATTCTGCCCATGTCTTTCTCCTTTCTCAATCCACTAGTCTGAACCGGGCGGTGAAGTGCCGCAAAATGGGCGGTTCATATTCAAAGGCTACGCCCTTGATCTGATCTTTTTGGGCGCACACCTTGATCACGGAGTCGGCGATATAGCGCATATGGTTGTCCGTGTACGTCCTCCTGGGGATGGTGAGCCTGAGCAGCTCCAGATCAGCTAAGCCATCTGCACCTGTCTGGGGATCCCGGCCGTAGAGGAGCGATCCGATCTCCACAGCTCGAATGCCGCTTTCCAAGTACAAAGCCACGGCAAAGGCGTGACCTGGATACTGGGTCTTGGGCATCTCCGGCAGGATACGTCCCACGTCCACAAAGACGGCGTGCCCGCCGATGGGCGACTGCACCGGAACTCCCGCCTCTTGCAGCTGCCGGCCCAAAAGTTCCACCTGGCTGATGCGCTGGCGCAGGTAGTCTTCCTGAACAACTTCCTTGAGGCCGATGGCTAAAGCCTCCATGTCCCTTCCCGCTAAGCCTCCATAGGTTGGAAAGCCTTCATAGGGTACCACCAGAGCTTGGCAGGCACGGAACAGCTCTTCATCTTCCTTCACCGCCAGAATGCCGCCAATGTTCACCAAGCCGTCCTTTTTGGCGCTCATGGTCATGATATCGCCGTAGGAGAACATCTCTCGGACAATCTCCCGGATGCTCCTTTGGGCATAGCCCTCTTCCCGCTCCTTGATGAAGTAGGCGTTTTCTGCAAAGCGGGCGCTGTCAATAATCACGGGAATGCCATACTTCTGCCCCAAGGCATAGGCTCCCCGCATATTGGCCATGGATACGGGCTGGCCGCCCACGCTGTTGCATGTTACGGTGGTAACTATGGCAGCCACGGAATCTGGGCCGTGCTCCTGGATAAACTCTTCCATGGCCTCTAGATCGAAATTCCCCTTGAAGGGATACTCGGCAGTGGTATCCAGGGCTTCAGGGGTGATGAAGTTCACCGCCAGCGCCCCGGCCAGCTCAATATGGGCCTTGGTAGTGTCAAAATGCATATTGCCCAGAACATATTTCCCGCCCCGACGCACCAGATAGGGAATGATGATCTGCTCTGCCCCTCTGCCCTGGTGCGTGGGAAGAACAAAAGCGTAGCCCGTGATCTCCTGTACTGTCTCCTGCAGGTGGTAGAAATTGCGGCTGCCGGCGTAGGATTCATCGCCGAGCATTAGGCCCGCCCACTGCCTGTCGCTCATGGCCCCTGTGCCGCTATCTGTGAGCAGATCTATGTAAACCTGATCACTGCGCAATAAAAACGGGTTATACCCCGCTTCAGCAATGCACTTTTCCCTTTCGCGTCGATCCAAGAGGGTTATGGGCTCCACCATCTTGATCTTAAACGGCTCCGGTTGATACATCCAACTGCAACTCCCTTCCGGTTCCCCAGACTTGTTCCATTCTTATTAACACTATTACGATTTCTTAACTGGAATCCCTTTCAGAAGATGGTAAAGTTTTGCTTGCCTCCAGCTTGCAACCGTGCTATATTGATAAAAGGTGTATTAAGACTGTGCAAAAGAAAGGAGGCATCAGAGCATGAAATCCCTGAGAATCTTGTGGAATCACATGGAACACAATCGACTGCTGTACCTAGGGGCAATCCTGTCCGTAGCCTTGGCAGCCCTGGCCACCATCTCTGGACCGTTAGTGATTCGCATCACCATCGACTCGGTCATTGGAGATCAGCCGGTCGCGGCACCGCCATTGATACGCCACTTCGTGGAAGGAATAGGCCAAAGATTTTGGGTCCCTGGGATAGTGTTGATTGTCATCACAGCATTCCGGGGGCTTTTTATGTTCTTAAGGGGCAGGCTTGCCGCCCAAGCCAGTGAGGGCATTGCCAAGAACATTCGTGACCGCGCTTACGATCACATTCAGCGTCTACCGTACCAATACCATAAGGAAGCGGATACGGGGGATCTCGTGCAAAGATGCACCTCGGACATTGATACCATCCGCCGCTTCCTAGGCGTACAGCTGGTGGAAGTGGGGAACTCTTTGTCCCTGGTACTGCTGATCAGCACCATCATGTTCCGCGCCGATGTGCGCATGGCCCTCATCTCCATGTTGGTAGTGCCCATTTTGTTCATTTCCGCGACGGTGTTTTTCCGCAAAGTGAGGGCAGCCTTCCGGGAAGTGGATGAAACGGAGGCGGAGCTCACCTCGGTGCTCCAGGAGAATCTCACGGGCATCCGGGTGGTTCGGGCATTTGCCAACCAAGAGTATGAGATCAAGCGCTTTTTGGCCAAAAACGAAGTGCACCGGGATAAGGTTTACCATTTGATCTGGCTTTTGGCCTGCTATTGGGGTTCCAGTGACTTCCTGGCCTTTTTCCAGATCGGTTTGTCCCTGGTGGCCGGCGCCTATTTCACCGCCCGGGGGGAGATCACCATCGGCACCATGGTGTTGTTCAGCACCTATACTGGGATGCTGCTCTGGCCGGTACGCCACCTGGGACGCCTCCTCACGGACATGGGTAAGGCCTTGGTGGCCGCGGAACGGCTCCAGGAAGTTTTTGACGAACCCCAGGAAGTGCTGTTCGAGAACCACGAGCAGCCGCCCATTCGGGGCCAGATCGTGTTTGACAACGTCTCCTTCGGCTATGAGCCGGGGCAACCTGTATTGAAGAACGTGAGCTTTTCCGTGGAGCCAGGGCAGACCGTGGGCATTTTGGGCCACACCGGGTCTGGCAAAAGCTCCCTGGTTCAGCTCCTGGCCCGCCTCTACGACTATGAACAGGGGTCCATCAAGGTGGACGGCGTGGAGCTCAAGGAGATCGATCGGCGCTGGATCCGCAAGCACGTGGCCGTTGTCCCCCAGGAACCTTTCCTGTTCGCGAAGACGATCAGGGAGAACATCACCCTGGCCAGCGGCGATGTGCCCGACGATGAGCTTTATGCCATCTGTCAAGAGGCGGCCATTCACGACGTGATCTTGACCTTTGAAAAGGGCTATGAAACCTTGGTGGGCGAAAGGGGTATCTCCCTCTCGGGAGGCCAGAAGCAGCGCGTGGCCATGGCCCGGGCGCTGATCACCAACAGCCCAGTCCTGATCTTCGACGATTCCCTGAGTGCAGTGGATACCGAGACGGAGCTGGCCATCCGGGGCGCACTGAAAAAGCGGGCCCAAACTGCCACCACCTTCCTCATTTCCCATCGGGTTTCCAGTTTGTCCAGCGCCGATCTGATCTTGGTGCTGGAAGACGGGGAAATCGTGGAACGGGGAACCCATGATGAACTTATGGCCCTAAATGGAAACTACAGACGGATTTGGGACATCCAGAACCGCCTGGAAGCTGAACTTGTTGCACAGGAAGTAGGTGAGTAAATTGCAGCCTGAGTGGCATGAGGAAGTCCATGCCGAAAAAATAGACTTGGGGCTCTGGCGCCAGATCCTGCATCTGGCCCGCCCCTACAAACGTTACATCTCCCTATCCATTTTGAGTACCGTGGCGCTGGCGGCGGGCGACGCCGCCTTCCCCTACATGACCAGAATCGCCCTGGACCGCTTTGTGGTCCCCCAAAACACGGAAGGACTGGGCTGGTTTGCCGCCGCCTTTGCCTTTTTGGTGGTGTTCCAGTCCTTCAACGTGTACCTGTTCATCTCCATGGCCGGGAAAGTGGAGTCGGGCCTGACCTACACCATCCGCAATGAGGGTTTCACCCACTTGCAGAGGCTGTCTTTCTCCTTTTACGACAAGCGGGCCACGGGATGGCTTTTGGCCAGGCTGACCAGTGACGCCAACCGGCTGGGTGAAATCGT
>FIZK01000051.1:0-10600 GCA_900018335.1 uncultured Clostridia bacterium
CCAGGAAATCCACTTCCGCATCTAGGCAGAGATCAATCTCCCGCTCCAGATTGGCGGTGAAGGAGAACTTGACTCCCACCGGCACGCCGCCGCCGACTTGCTTTAGGAAGCGCACGATTTTGGGAAGGTCCTCGCTCTTCCTCAAGGGGGGAAGTTCAGGCAGAACCAGATGGGGGTAGGGTGCCTGGGCCCCTCCCGCACTGGCCCCCTGTCCCAGCTGGATCTCCAGGGCATCGGCTTGAGCCAGTATTTCCACTGTGCGGTGCAGGGGTATCCGGGGGTACTGGATGATGAGGCGCTCGGCCAGTTCCCGTTCTTTGGGCAGAAAGGGCCCTTCACCGGTGTTGGAGGCGGTCCCGGCCAGCCTGCTTCCCAGGGCCAAGGCGTACTTGGTACGGTCAGAGAGGGCTTTTCGGTAAGCCATGCCCGAGACCAAAAGGGGTGTGGAAACCGTGAGCGGCTTCTTGCTCTTGGGGCCGATGGTTGTCTCTGTGTTCACCGCAGTGGTGTGGGGCAGGGGCTGGCGATCCAGGTGGGCGGAAACAAACATGAGCCCATCAAAGTCCATGAAGCGGCGGGGGCTCCCCAAGGGGCGTTGGAGGACCTGGGCCTTCTGGGCCCGCAGGTTTGTCTCTAAGATGGTCTGCACGCCCGTGCGCTTGGTGGCGGAGAGCAGCTCCGACAGGTTCTCCACATAAGGATCGGTCATGAGGACTTTTGTGCTCTGGCGGACGATTTGGCTGGCCAGGAAGCGCAGCGCCACTAGGCCGCCCGCCACACCTGCCGCTCCTGCCAACAGTTTCGATTTAGTGCTGGACAAAGAATCACCTCCGCAAAGCTGGGGGAAGGGATCACCTGGCCTGTGTAGTATTATGTTAAGGGTGCCGCTTACCACCATAAATGGATGTGGTTGTGTTGAACAACAAGGTAACCATCAAGGATGTGGCCAGGCGGGCTGGCGTTTCTCCCTCCACGGTCAGCCGGGTGATTGCAGATCACCCGCGCATCAGTCCGAACACCAAGGAACGGGTGCGCATGATCATGGCGGAGCTGGGCTACTATCCCAACGCGATCGCCCGGAGTTTGGTCAACCAGACCAGCAGCAGCATTGGGGTTATTCGCTCCCGCTTGACGCAGGGGGATTTCACCAACCCCTTCTTTCCCGCCGTCATTCAGGGTATTTCTTCCGTGGCTCACAAACACGGATTGCACTTAGTGTTGTCCACCAGCAGCAGTTTTACCCAGGAAGACGAGGAATGCTTGAACCTGCTCAGGCAGCGCCGGGTGGACGGGGTGATACTGTTAGCTTCCCATCGCCGAGATAAGCTTATACCGCGCCTGGCTGCCGAGGGTTTCCCCTTTGTCTTAATCGGGCGCCACGAAGGACCCGAGGCGATCAACTGGGTGAACAACGACAACTTCGCGGATGCCAAATCGGCGGTGGAGTATCTCCTTGGCAAGGGCCATCGGCACATCGCCTGTCTGGATGGGGATCCCCGCTATGTGGTGAGTGTAGACCGCCTGCGGGGCTACCGGGCAGCCCTGGAGGAGCAGGGAATCCAGATGGATGCCGCCTTAGTGGAGCACTCGGAGTTTTCCGTGGACGGGGGTTACCAGGCTACCCTGCGCCTTTTGCAGAAGCAGCTGGAGTTTTCTGCCATCTTTGCCGTGGATGATTTGATCGCCATTGGGGCCATGCGTGCCTTACAGGAGCGCGGTTTTGCTGTGGGGAAAGACGTGGCGGTGGTGGGCTTCAACAACACCATTTTGGGAGCCTATGTCCAGCCGGCCTTAACGTCGGTGCATGTGCCCATTTATGAACTGGGCCAGATCGCGGTGCAGATGCTCACCGCACACATTTACGGTTCAGGCACCTTTCCCAATCAGCAGATGCTCCAGGCTGAGCTGGTGGTGCGCAGTTCCGCTTGAGGGGGTGGGGTCATGGCTGAGCGCAGTGTGATATCAGTTGTTCTCTTGGCCGCGGCGCTCTGGGCGGCAGGGGCGGCGGAGGCAGTTATGCTCACTGATCCCACAGGCCTTTACAGCACGCAGATTGGGGATAGATGGGTTTACCAGGCCCATCACAGCACCCCGGAGCTCATGGTTTTCTACGGGGAAGGGGATTTCGAGCTTTTATACTTCCAGCGGCTCGGTCCCGTGAGTTATCCTTCGGCCCTGGATTTTGCTAGGCGCGCCGTGGAACTCTATGCAGGGCCAGGGGGCCTTGAACAGTTCGAGCTGGTTGGTGAGTATACTGAAGTGAAGGTGGCGGGGGAAGGCGGTGTTGCCTGTGCCTACAGCTATGAAGATGCCCAGGGCGGCAGAGTGTGGGAGTTCCGCATTTTCCTGGTGCTCCCCAGTGGAGAGGGCTTTTCTATAGCTTATAGTGACAATAAACCTGAGGCGGCAAGCGCTCCTCCGCTGGAGGATGTTCTGATGCACTGGCGGTGGTTGTTTTGAGTCCTAAGCAGGCTTACAGGTTTGTACCGGTTTTCGTGCTCCTGTGTGTGCTGGGGGCAGTGGTACCCGCGGCATCGGCCCAGGGTATAGCAGCGCGGTTTGAGCGCACACTGGGCGCCGGAACCGCGCCTAAGCTGATCAAGGAGTACGGCGGGGAGTATGTCTTACCCATTCAAGAGCGGCTGTGGGTTGAGGAGGTCTTTGCCCGCTTGGCGGCGCAAAGCCAGCGTCCTGAAGTGGAGTACACCCTCACTGTGTTGAACTCCAGGGAAGCCAATGCCTTTTCGCTGCCGGGTGGTTTTGTCTTTATCACCAGGGGTCTTCTGAACCTGATTGGATCAGACGAAGCCCAACTGGCCGCGGTGCTGGCCCATGAAATCGCCCATGTGGAGAAGAAGCACGGGGTAAACGCGGTCCTCAGGCAGTTGGGGCTCTCTGTCCTGGCGGAGGTGGGTGCCGCGGCTTTGGACTTTTTATCTGGTGATCTGCTCCGCCTGGCCGGTGTGACCTTGGTGCAGATGCTTCAGGCAGGTTGGGGACGGGAGGCGGAGTTCGAAGCGGATGCGGTGGGGCAGGAGCTGGCTGCCCAGGCTGGTTTTGATCCTGCCGGGTCCATCAGTCTCCTGGAGACACTGGCTGAGGTCGATGGCGCTGAACAGCCCATGCACCTCTTTCGCACCCATCCCGAGCCTGTGCAGAGGCAAAAGCGCCTGGAGGAACGCCTGGCCTTGTTCTGGTCGGATCCCACCCTGGTTGCCCAGGAGGAGGTCCTAGAAAGATTAAAAGAGGGCAGGAATTCACACCAGGATAGGCGAACTGATCCCAAAGGCAGATATGTGCTGGAAGAAGCGGAGAAGCCATGGGCAGGAGTACGGCTTTTTGACCTGCAAACGGGGGAGTACGTCACCTGGGCGCAAGAAGCCCTGGTGAGGGAAGCCGCTTGGTCTCCCCAGGGGACTTATCTGGCTGTACTGGTGGATGCCGGGTCCCAGGGCGAGCTGTGGGTCTTGAACCGCTGGGGCCACGTGCTGAGGAGAATAGCGGGGTTCCGCGGCGAGATCGCGTCCTTCAGCTGGTCTCCCCAGGGAACCGTACTGGCCCTGGATCTGGTGGATCCGGCTGGCCAGCGGGTGGCAGCCGTTTATATCAACCCGGCTGCTGTGGTGGATGTGAGCAGAGGCCTGGACGCCAGCGGTTCGCAGTGGCTGGACGATGCCCTCTATTTCCTCCAGGGAGACAGCTGGTATAAAACGGAACCGCCGCAGGTGGTGCCGGTGCAGATTGCCGAGCCGGTTCCCCTGGTGCTCCAGCGCAAGCGGGTTTTGACCCCCACCTTAATCAGGGAAGGGAGTACATTCCGGCTCACCAGGCCCGAGCTTACGCCACCTTGATCTGAGCCAAGACCCGGGGGAGTGGGCCGAATGGAGTGAAAGAAAAACGCACCTTCCCAAGAAGGTGCGCACAAGGCGGATTAGGATGCAGAGCTCCCCACGCTGGAGCCGTCTGCGGAGCTCTTTTTCGAATCGCTCTTGCTGTCGTTTACGTAAAAGCCAGGCCCTTTGAAGATAATGCCAACGTTTTTTGCGATGAGGCGCTGAACTGGAGCGCTGCAGGTGGGACAACTGTCCAGCTTGTCATCTTTGATGCTCTGCTTCAGCTCAAAGCGGCCGCAGTTTGGACATTTGTATTCATAGATGGGCATAAATGGCATCCCTCCTTTCAGGCATCTGAAAGATATTGTACAACTTGTCCGGATTCTTTGCAACCGGCTTGAGGATGCTAGGAGATTATGAAATAGAGGCGAGGAGTCGTTGGGAATGAAGTATCGTTCAAATCAGTTCACAGCATTCATCTTAGTTGGTTTCGCAATCATGGCATTTTCTACCCTCGCGTTGTTTTCTGGAGTCGCCTTGGCTGAGGACTCGCCGAAAAAGATTCAGTTTAACTTGAACCAGCCTCCCGTGGTAGAGGAGGAACCCGACGCCTTTACTGAGAAGTATGAAAAAGTGATGAGTGAGATCTCCATTTCTGATGAGGCCGCTGAGGTTGTCAATCAGATCAAGGATGTGGTGGAAGACATCGAGGATCTCTGTGTGGATATTGCCATCACGGAGATGCGCGAACGGCGCAACGAAGAGGTACTGCTCCATCTTAAGGTCAGTGTGGAGCACAAACTGGCCCGGCTTGAGTTTCAAGGCCCCAGTGCCGTGCGGGGTGTAATTGTGGTGGCCGATCAGGCGAACATGGAGGTGCACACCTTTCAGCCGGTTACCAATGTCATTTTGATCCGCGGCTTGGAGGATGCCAGCAAAGAGGCGCTGACTGCGCTGAGTATGGGCCAGGATTTGACTCAGCTCACTTCCTACTTGGATTTCTCCCAGTATCAGGTGGAGATTTTAGAGAAGGCGGAACAGGAAGGCATCACTGACTATCTGCTCAAGGTTGATGCCCCTGAAGACGAGACATGGTATGTAAGGGTCAAGGATGACAGCTGGTTTCCCCACGAAATCTCGGTTTACAAGGAGGGGATCCTGCAGGGCACCATGAACCTGTCAGGTGTTGTGCTCAACCCCGGCTTGAGTGTGGAGGAGATTAGCAGTCTACCCAATGCCAAGGTAGAAAGGATCTGAGGGAGGGGTGAACATTGCAGCCCTGGGTGCGCAGTCTATGTGTTCTCGGCTTAATCGCCTTTGCCTTCCTTGCCGTTAGTACCACGGCAGCAGCCTTCGAAGCGGAGGACCTGCCCTTTGGTTTTGGACCCCAGGGCTGGCAGACTGGCTTAGGATTGAGCCAGGAAAGCGTCAAGTCCAAAGGACTGCTGGGGTATGAGAAAACAGGCATCGACGGCTATCTGACCCATGGCGAAGGAGACCAGGAAGCGTTCAGCTGGTTTAGCGGGCGCAAACAGGTGATCATGGGTAATATCGGCTACAGTCTGGAGTTGTTTGGAGGTAATACTCAAAGGCCCATCCTCTCAACTTTCCTCAGCAGTACCGAGCCCCACGTGGGAGCCTACGGAGAGTTCAGCCGCATGTATGGCACCATAGGTCATGGTTTAGCGGGGGAGGCACAGTTTTCCGTTTCTGAGGTTGGGGAGTTCCAGTACAGCATAGTTCCCTACGTGCAGTTCCAGCGGCAGGGTGTGTGGAGGTTTTCCCTGTCCCTGGGTAGTTCGTTTGGTTTTGGCATGTCCTATCAAGAGCCCCAGGAAAAGGTGAAGTTGGATATCACTGTGGTGGGGGAAGGGCTGAGCATGCATGTTCTGCTCTCCCTGTCGGAACATCCCCTTACGTTGGGAGCAGGTCTCACGCAGGAGCAGGCGCAGGTGTTCATCCGCTACTCGTTTTAAATCCTAGACTGGGTCGAGGGTCGCCAAGTGGCCCTCTTTTATTGCGCAAAAGGGAAGTGAAATGCATGCATGTGGTTTTGGTGGAGCCAGACATTGCGGCCAATACAGGCAACATCGCCCGCCTTTGCGTGGCTGCGGGGGCGACGCTCCACTTAATCAGGCCCCTGGGTTTTTTCCTCAGCGATCCCAGGCTGAAGAGGGCAGGTTTGGACTACTGGCAGTACCTGGAACTGCAGGTGCATGACTCCTTTGCAGATTTCCTTGTCTCCCAGGAGCCCCAGCGCATGTATTTTGTGGAGACGGGGGGGAGAAAGCTTTATTCCCAGGTGTGCTATGAACCAGGAGATTATCTCGTCTTCGGCAGTGAAACCAAGGGCTTGAGCGGGGAACTCATTAATGCTTACTCTGATCACGTGGTCAGCCTGCCGCAGCGCGACGTAAGATCCTTGAATTTGGCAAATACTGTAGCCATAGTGGTTTATGAGGCTTGGAGGCAGCTGGGTTTTGCCGGTGCGAAAAATCTGCCAGAGGCAGGATTCACAGCCCCAGACCAGAATATCTAGTCGGAATGGCCAGTAAAAAGTGTGAGGTGAAGTAATACATGCGACGAGTTCGTGCTTTTTTCGGGGGCATTCATCCCAACGACAATAAGCAGAGCACTAACAGCACTCCCATCAAGGCGCTGCCTGCACCAGAAGTACTGGCGGTGCCTCTTCTGCAGCATGCGGGACGGGAAGCAAAACCGCTGGTTGCCAAGGGAGATGAGGTGCTGAAGGGGCAGGTGATTGCTGAAGCCGACGGGAAGATCAGCGCCCCGGTACACTCGCCAGTATCTGGAAAGGTGACGGCTATTGAGCCGAGACCCGGTGCAGCTGGGCGGTCCCTGACCTGCATAGTGATTGAAAACGATAGCCAGGAGAATTGGGTAGAAAGGGAGCCGCATCCAGATCCTGTGCAGCTCGATGCCCAGACAATCGTAAAGCGCATCGCGGAGGCCGGCATCGTGGGCATGGGCGGCGGAGGTTTTCCCACCGCACCCAAACTCGCTCCGCCCAAAGGAGTCATCATCGATTATTTGCTTCTCAATGGTTGTGAATGCGAGCCCTATCTCACCGCAGACCACCGGCTCATGGTGGAGTATGCCGATGAGATCATCCTCGGGGCCAAGCTCATGGCCAAAGCTTGCGGAGCGCGCAAGATCATCATTGGAGTAGAAGACAATAAGCCTGATGCCATAGCGGCTTTGCGGGAAAAGGCCGGGGCCATCGAGGTTGTGGCCCTGTCCACCAGGTATCCCCAGGGCGGAGAGAAGCAGTTGATCCAGGCTCTCACCGGCCGGGAAGTGCCCAGCCAGGGCTTGCCCTATCAGGCTGGCTGCGTTGTGCAGAACGTGGGAACCGCTTGGGCAGTGGCCAAGGCGCTGCGCGACGGCGAACCTCTGATCGCCAGGGTGGTGACGGTGACCGGCTCTGCCATAGGCGAACCGCAGAACTTCTTGGTACCCATTGGCACCGCTTTCAAGGATCTCATTGAGGCCGCGGGCGGATTCAGCCAGACACCTGGCAAGGTGGTGGCTGGGGGGCCTATGATGGGCGGGGCCCAATTCAGCTTGGATGTCCCGGTAACCAAGGTCACCAGCGGCGTTCTGGCCTTTGGTATGGAAGAGAGCAAGACGCCGGATTCCCAGCCGTGCATTAAGTGCGCCCGCTGCGTGGATGTGTGTCCAGCCAATTTGCTCCCCCTTAAACTGGAAGCTTACGGCATGAACGAGCAGTGGGATAACGCCCGGGAATACGGAGCGCTGGACTGCATTGAATGCGGTTGCTGCACTTATATTTGTCCGTCCAAGCGCCCGCTGCTGCATTACATCCGTTTTGCCAAAGCGGAAATAGTTGCCAGAGAAAGACAGTCAAGCTGAAGGAGGGTGGATAATGGAGGAGCTTAGATTACTGGTATCACCGTCTCCCCATATTCGGGATACAGATACAACTGAAAAGATTATGTTTGCAGTTTTGATCAGCCTTCTGCCGGTTGTGGCTGCAGCCGTTTACTTCTTCCGCTGGGAGGCTGTGCGGGTTCTGCTTTTGTCTGCCGCTTCCGCAGTAGCGACGGAGGCCATCTGGCAGCGTCTGCGCAACAAGCCCATCCGCATTGGCGATGGCAGCGCCCTCATTACAGGAGTACTGCTGGGGCTGAGCGTACCGCCCACACTGCCCAGCTGGATGGTTATTTTGGGCGCAGCCGTTGCCATAGCCATTGGCAAGCAGGTCTTTGGGGGTTTGGGTCATAACCCCTTCAACCCGGCCCTGGTGGGACGTGCGTTTTTGACCGCTTCTTTCGGCCGGGCCATGACCACATGGACGGCGCCCTTTGATGCAGTCACTGCCGCCACTCCCCTGGCCATGGGGGCAGCCGTGAGCCGTATTCCTGATTTGTTCTTTGGCTCAGTGGCTGGCTCTCTAGGCGAGACCTCTGCCCTAGCCATCTTGCTGGGCGGGATCTACCTCTTTTACAAGGGAGTCATCGATTACCGTATCCCCGTGGGCATCGGCGCCACGGTGGCCGTGTTTGCGCTTTTGGCTGGCGAGAATCCCGTGTTTCATCTCCTGGCGGGAAGCGTGCTTTTTGGTGCCGTGTACATGGCCACGGACATGGTGACCTCGCCGGTAACTAAGGCGGGGCGCTGGATTTTCGGAGTAGGCATCGGTGTGATTATCATGGTGATTAGGATTTGGGGTGGCTATCCCGAGGGAGTTACCTTCGCCATTCTGCTCATGAATGCCGTAACTCCTCTACTCAATCGGTGGACACGCCCCCGGATCTACGGGCAAGGGGTGAAAGTCAGTGAATGAGTCTGTACGCATGGTTGTCGTTCTATCAGTAATTGCCATGGTATCTGCCGCGGTTTTGTCGTTGGTGTATGGAAAAGCAAGTGTTATAATTGAAGAGAATGCCGCGCGTGCCCTGGAGAGTTCCGTCTTGGAAGTGCTGCCCGGAACCAGTACGGTGAATATTATCCGGCGCAGCCCCGACGAGCTGGGCGTAGATGATCCCAAGGAAATGCGGGAAAAGGAACAGCGGACCACGCTCATTTATCAAGGCGTGGACGATCAGGGCCAGATCGTGGGCTATGCCTTCGTTGGGGAAGGCAATGGCTACGGTGGTGCCGTTAGGGTGCTGGTTGGCGTGGATGAAAACACGGACCAGATCCTCAACGTGAAGATTCTGAATCACGCGGAAACCCCAGGTTTGGGTTCGCGCATCGAGGAAGAAGGCTTCCGCAGCCAGTTTGCGGGTAAGACGGTGCAGGATCCCATCGCCATCAACCAGGACATTGACATCATCTCTGGAGCCACTATCTCTTCCCGGGCTGTGGCCGATGCCGTCCGTTCCGGCCTGCAAGATGCGGTGGCAGTGTATAGGGGAGGGGAGTAAGCATGGCTCGTTTGTGGAAGAACTTTGCTAACGGATTGTGGAACGAAAACCCCACGTTTCGGATCATGATCGGCCTCTGCCCGGTCTTGGCGGTGACAACTAGCGCCAAGAACGGTGTGGGTATGGGACTGGCGACTACCTTCGTGCTGATCTGCTCCAGCGCCTTGATCAGCTTGTTGAGGAAGGTGATTCCGGACAAAGTCCGTATCCCGGCCTATATTGTCGTCATCGCCACGTTCGTTACCATCGTGGATTTGTTCATGAACGCTTATCTGCCAGACCTGCACCAGGTGCTTGGCCTGTTTATTCCCTTGATTGTGGTGAACTGCATTGTCTTGGGGCGGGCCGAAGCCTTTGCCAGCAAAAACTCCCTCATTTCCTCCATCTTGGATGGGCTGGGCATGGGTTTAGGCTTCACCTGGGCGCTCACAGTTTTGGGTGCAGTGCGGGAGCTTCTGGGATCTGGTTCGCTCTTCGGCTACCAACTGGCGGCGGACGGGGCAACCACCATTGGTATTATGTCCCTGCCGCCCGGCGCTTTCATCACTTTGGGGATTTTGATGGCGTTTATGAACATGATTGCGGCACGGCAGAAGAAAAGGGCTACTAAGGAGGTACGGCCATGAATCTGTTTTTGCTCTTCCTCAGTGCACTCCTGGTCAATAACTTCGTGCTGGTGCGTTTTTTGGGCATCTGCCCCTTTATGGGTGTTTCCAAGGATGTTGATTCGGCCTTTGGCATGGGCGTAGCTACAACCTTCGTCATGGTGGTGGCTGCGGCGGTGACCTGGCTGATTGAAACCTTTATCCTTCAGCCTTTTGGGCTTCCATTTCTGCAGACCATGGCCTTCATTTTGGTCATCGCGGCCTTGGTTCAGCTGGTGGAAATGTTTTTGCACAAGACAAGCCCGGCTCTCTACAAGGCCATGGGCATCTTTCTGCCACTGATTACCACCAACTGTGCCATTTTGGGTCTGGCCATCATGGCCGTGCAGAATTCCTACAACTTCATCGAATCGGTGGTTTTTGCCCTGGCTGCGGGCTTGGGATTTACGCTCGCTTTGGTTCTCATGGCGGGCATCCGCGAGGAACTGAGGTTTGCCGATGTTCCTGAACCTCTTCTGGGCGCACCCATTGCCTTCATCTGTGCCGGTCTGCTGTCCCTTGCGTTCAGCGGTTTTGCCGGCTTAATCTAAGAACTTGTTGGGAGGGGTTTAGGTTTGAACACTACACTAGTGTCCCTCATTAGTATGGGATCGCTGGCTGCCCTGTTTGCCATTGGTTTGGCCGTGGCCAGCAAAATGTTTGCCGTGGAAACCGATCCGAAGATTGATGCCATAGAAGAAGTGCTGCCCGG
>FIZK01000051.1:10661-15708 GCA_900018335.1 uncultured Clostridia bacterium
GCCGAAGCGAAGCAGCGGGGAACCTACGACGGTCCCCAAGACTGCCGGCTGGCCAACGCAACCCAGGGCGGGGATAAGGCCTGCTCCTACGGCTGTCTGGGCTACGGTTCCTGCGTGAAGGCCTGCGCCTTCGATGCCATGTATATGAACGAGAACGGGCTCCCCGTTGTGATTGAAGAAAACTGCACCGCCTGCGGCAAGTGTGTCGAAGCCTGCCCAAGGGACATCATCATTTTGGTCCCCGAGGAGCAGGGAGTACACATCCGCTGCCGGTCCCTGGATACCGGTCGTGCGGTCCGTCAAGTGTGCAGCGTGGGCTGCATTGCCTGCCAGCGCTGCGTGAAGACTTGCCCCACGGGCGCCATCTACATGGAAGACAACCTGGCGCGCATCAACTATGATAAGTGTACCAACTGTCGGGAATGCGTGGCCGTGTGCCCAATGAAGACCATCGACTGGCAGGATGGCAAGCCTCTGGTGTTGGAAAAAGCGGCGGTGAGCTAGGAAAAGAGTGGGTCGGATGGACATGAAGAAGCGGTATGCCCTGCTTCTCGGATTGATTCTTTTGATTGTAGGCGCCGCGCTCCTGGGGTACCGCATGGGATGGGTACCCCAGGTCAAGGCGCAGGAAACCACCACCCAACGCTCCATGATCCTCATGGATACGGTGGTGGATGTGCGCGTCGACGGGCGGAACTCGGCCGCCTTAGTTGAACGCGTTTTTCAGCGCATGGCGGAGCTGGAGAAGCTGTTTTCCCGTTTCATTCCCGAAAGCGAAGTGAGCGCGATCAACCGCGCTGCCGGGGATTGGGTTGAGGTCAGCCCTTTGACCTTGGAACTCGTGGAGTTGGGGATGGAAATGAGCCGCATTACGGACGGCGCCTTTGATCTCACCATTGGCGCGGTCCTGGATTTGTGGGGTTTTGGTAGCGATATTCGCCGAGTGCCCGAGGAGGACGAGCTGCGCGAGGCTTTGGCCACCGTGGACTTTACCCAAGTAGAAGTGAACCGCAAACAAGGGGCGGTGCGCATCCCACAAGGAACCGTGCTTGATCTGGGAGGCATCGCCAAGGGTTTCATCGTTGGGCAGGGTATCGAGATTCTGCGCGACGCGGGAGTTGAGCGCGCCCTGATCAATGCTGGAGGCGACATCTCCGTAGTTGGCCGCAGGCCAGATGGCCGCCCCTGGCGGGTAGGGGTGCAGGATCCAGATCAGCCCAGCAGCATTCGCTATGTGCTGCCCTTGGATGATCAGAGCGTGGTCACATCGGGAGATTACCAGCGCTACTTCACCGTGGAGGGCGTGCGCTACCACCATATCATTGATCCATTTACCGGATATCCCGCCCGGGGGCTGCGCAGTGTGACCATTGTGGGCGATGACCCGGCCATGTGCGATGCCATTTCCACAGCCGTCTTTGTGCTGGGCTGGGCAGAGGGCCGGGCCTTGGTGGAGCGTCTGCCTGGGGTGGAGGCCATATTGGTCACTGATACGGATGCCTGGATCTCACCAGGCTTGGCAGAGGCCATGGCAAGTCAATAAGGGAAGGAGCGAGGTGTATGTACGATTTAGCCATTATTGGCGGTGGGCCCGCGGGCCTTACTGCAGGTCTGTATGGAGCTAGGGCCAACCTGAAGACGGTCATTATTGAAAAGGGCTTGTACGGGGGCCAGATGCAGAACACCCTGGAGATCGAGAATTATCCCGGTTTTGACAACATCGGCGGTCCAGATCTGTCTGAACATATGTACCAACAAGCGCTGGCCGTAGGCTGTGAATGGAAATACGGAGAAGTGACCAAAGTTAACCTGGAGGGTCAGCCCAAGACTGTGGAAGTGGGCGGCGAAGTGATCGAAGCGCGCAGCGTGATCATTGCCAGCGGTGCCCAGCCCCGCAAGCTGGGTGTTCCCGGCGAAAAGGAGCTGTCGGGCCGTGGCGTTTCCTACTGCGCTACCTGTGATGGGGCCTTCTACGAGGGCCTGGATGTGGTGGTTGTGGGCGGCGGCGATTCCGCGGTGGAAGAGGGCATTTTCCTCACTCGCTACGCGGAATCGGTGACAGTAATTCACCGCAGGGATGTTTTAAGAGCCCAAGCCATCCTGCAGGAGCGTGCCTTCAACAATCCCAAGATGAAGTTTGTCTACAACTCGGAAGTGCAGGAGATCCAGGGCGACAACCGAGTCACTGGCGTTTTGGTCCGCAACAATCAGGATGGGTCAACTCAGGTGATCCCCTGTTCTGGAGTGTTTATCTACGTGGGCTTTTTCCCCAATTCGGATTTTCTAAAGGGGACCGGCATTTTGGATGAGTGGGGCTATGTGGTGACGGGTCCGGACATGAACACGTCCATTCCCGGCGTGTTCGCCGCGGGTGACGTGCGCAATACGCCCCTGAGGCAGATTGTATCCGCGGCCGGCGACGGTGCCATCGCAGCCATGCAGGCTTATCACTATCTGGAAAACCTCTAGTTTATTATCTAGAATACTTTCTCCCTCCCCAGCCTATACTAGGTGCAAAAGGCTGTGGGAGGGATTTTTATGCATCCCAGGCGGCAGCATGCCGTCCAGAGCCTGCTTGTTGTGGCGCTTCTGTTAGTGCTGGTTCAGGTGGGAGCGGCCGCGGAAAACCCCATGCTCAAGCGGGGCATGCAGGGCCCTGAGGTTTTGGCCCTCCAGAAACTCCTGGTAGAACTGGGCTATGATCTAGCGGCAGACGGCATCTTCGGCTCCGAAACGGAGAGGACGGTGAGAGAAATCCAGCTGGCCGCGGGCTTGGATCCCGACGGGATGGTGGGGCCCTTAACCTGGGCAGTTCTGGCCAGCATGGAAGAAAGCGTGGTAGCTTACACAGTGCAGCGGGGCGACAACTTGACTAAGATTGCCCGCAGGTACAATACCACGGTTACCACCATCTCTGCGTATAACAGCCTTTCCAATCCGGATCGACTCCTGCCGGGGCAGGTGTTGTATATTCCCACCACGACCCTGGCGGCCAGCGCGATCCCAGGCAGTAAACTCAGCCTCCAGTGGCCTGTCCAGGGACGGATCAGCTCGGGTTACGGTTACCGTATGCATCCCGTTCTGAACGTCCGTCACTTCCACGGAGGTATCGATATTGCTGCACCCGAGGGGACTCCCGTTAAGGCCGCTGAAGCCGGCAGAGTGATCAAGGCCGGCAGCATGGGCAATTACGGTTTGGGCGTGGTGCTGGATCACGGCGGCGGTGTGACCACCTGGTACGGGCACAACTCCAAGCTCTTGGTGCGCGTTGGCGAGTTGGTCAAGCAGGGCCAAACCATCGCCCTGGTGGGCCGGACCGGCTTGACCACCGGGCCCCATCTTGATTTTCGGATCAAAAAAGGGGACCAAACGGTGGATCCCCTGCAGTGGCTGCCTTAGCCAGTATCTACTTCAACAGCCGGCTCAAGGAGCGCAGCATATCCTCCAAAGCTTCCTTGCAGCCTTCTTCTTGGTTAATGGCCTGCTCGATGCAGGATTTTGAGTATACCTCGAAGACCATGGTGGCCACACCCGCCAGCGCAGCCCGGGCGGCGGCAACTTGGGTCAGTATTTCGCTGCAGGGCTGACCTTCTGAAACCATCCTCTGCAGACCGCGAATCTGTCCTTCAATGCGTGCTAAACGGTTCAACACGCTCTCTTGGTTTACAGTACTCACAGGCGTACCTCCTTCACCTTTCATCTTACCCGCCCTCGCATGGGGTGTCAAACATGGGGCGTGAACACTTTCCCGAGCCACGCAAGGAAATGGCGCCTTGAAGGCGAACCATAGAGGAGAGGTGAGGGATAATGATCGCCTGTGTGCAGATGAAACTGAGAGCAGAAGATTACCGCACAGAGCAGAGTTTTGCCACGAGGATCATGGGCATCATGGAGCGCATCCGCCGGGAGGCCGGTGAGGGCCCTCTGCTGGTGGTCTTTCCTGAACATATCGGCACTTTTTGCATCCTGAGCAACGCTCCAGAGCGGATCTGGTCCAAGCGGACCTTTGCCCAAGCCAGCACCGCGCTGCTGCTGCACAACGCCGGCGCGGTCCTCCATCAGATGCTGGTGCATAGGGTCTCTCCCGTTCGCGCCCTTTTTCTCGCCCGCGCGCAGGAAATGGAACGCATTTACCTCACTCCCTTTATTGACGCGGCCCAGAAGTTCCAGGCGTGGATTGTGGCCGGGTCTGCTGCGCTGCGCTGGGGGCAGACCAGCCGCGTGTTTAACACCGCGCCCGTGATCACTCCCCTGGGCCACGTGATCTACCGACAGCACAAGGTAAATCTCGTGGAGATGGAACAGAGGGCAGGCTTGGATCTGGAACCGGCGCCTTTGAATTACGTGAGCGCGGTGCGCAGCCCCTTTGGAGCGCTGGGCGTCGCCATCTGCCTGGATGCTTTTCACGGGGAGGTTAGGGGGAGGCTGCAGGAGCTGGGAGCCGAGATTTTAATCCAACCATCCGCCAACAACCATCCCTGGGACGATTGGCAGCAGGAGGACTGGCTGCGCAGCAGCTATGCTGCGGTGGTGAAGCATAAGGAGTTTGGCCTGGCCGTAAACCCCATGTTGGTGGGAAGCCTGTGGGATCTGGAATTTGAAGGACAGTCTAGTATCATTGATCACAACGGCTATGTGGCCCGGGCGGAAAGCCACACAGAAGAAGAGATCCTGTTCAAAAAAGGCCCCGCAAGTTGATTTTTCTTCCCTGAGGATTGAGAACTTGGTGATTCCAGAAGATACACTTGAGTTTACCCTGCAGGAAGTAGAGACGGGGAATCTGCCGTCCCGCGGCCACGCGCCGCATGTGTACAGTCACCACATCGCCCGCCTCCAGATCGCTCGCAGTGAGATCCAGGCAGCTGAGGCCCATGCTGATCCGCCCCATGATGGGGATGGGCTCCTGGCCTTGGGACACAGGGTGTTTGGGGAAGAGGGTCCGGGCCGCGGCTCGCTTGATCTGCCGCCAGGGGGAACCTTGGGGTTCCAGTTCCAGACCCTGAGCGTAGCCCACGGGGATCACCCCCAGGCGCGTGGCTCTGCTGGT
>FIZK01000052.1:0-19970 GCA_900018335.1 uncultured Clostridia bacterium
GTGGATGAGGCCATCATGATCGAACCCACGGAAACGGAGGCCAAATCTACCCTAGATCAATTCATCGAGGTAATGGGCCGCATTGCAGAGGAGGCGAAGGAGAATCCTGAGCTGCTTACCTCCGCACCCCACAACACCCCGGTGAAACGGGTGGATGAAGCCAGGGCGGCGCGACATCCAGTTCTCCGTTGGCGCAAGCCGGAGGCAGACAGTTAGAAGTAAGCAGGTATCAAAAGCACAAGCGCTCGATTCCCGTCTGGGAAAGGGCGCTTTTTCCTTCTTTTGGAGAAGGAATTCCGCAGCTGGCGGAAAATACCATGATCACCTGCGCAAATCCCAAGCGTGATATATCAGATATTGTATACGAGATACCTTGCCAAAGGAGCTCGGTACCATGAAAATCATGAAGCAGAGCATCTCCGACCAGATGTTCAGCATCCTCAAGGAAGCCATTGTTCGCCAGCGGATCAAGGCGGGGGAGCAGATCAACCCCCGGGAGATTGCGGAGCAGTACGGTGTGAGCGTAATGCCGGTCCGGGATGCGTTGACCAGGCTGGCCAGCTTTGGGTTGGTTACCATCCGGCCCCGCGTCGGGTTTTTCGCGCGGGAGTTCACGCCAGATGAAGTGCGGGAGATCCTAGAGGTGCGCCGCTTGCATGAAGTGTACTGCTTGGATCACTACTTCAGTCAGATCGATCTGGATGAGCTGCAGCGCATCAAACAGGACATGGACGCCTATGAGGCCAATCCAACCCCGGAGGCGTTTGACCGCATCGATGAGGAGCTGCATGATCTCTTCCTCGCCGCCTCCCAGAACCGCTTCCTAATGGAAAACTACCAACAAGTGAAGGAGCTGCTGATCCTGATTCGCAACGTAGATGCGGCAAGAATGCGCTACTCCCATGTGGAGCACCGCAAGATCGTGGAAGCCGTGCTGAGGGGCCACAAGGAGCTGGCGGTGAGATATTTAGAACAGCACCTGGACAATGCGCGCCACGCCACTTTGCGCAGCACGGCTGCCATGGATGGCTTGGGCTAGCGTACCGCAGGGAAGGAGCTGGTGTCCTGTGAATGTGATCGGCCTTGAAGTGAGCACCTCCGCGGCTAAATGCGTTCTGTTTTCTGCACCAGAGGGGATAGTGGACGCGGTGGAAGTTCCCTTCCCCAAAAGCGTGACCGATAAAGTGACGCAGGATGCCGAGGGCATGGTGGCCGCGGCTCTGCAGGCCTTGAAGTGCCTAGTGGGGCGCACTACAAGGGAAATCTCCGCGCTTGGCTTAGCGGGTACCTGGCACAGCCTCCTGCTGCTGGATGGAGATGGCAGGCCCCTGGGGCCCATCAGCCTGTGGTCGGATCTAAGTGCCGCTCCCAGCGTAGCCCAGTTAAGGAAGGATCGAGGTTTGGTGCAGGCATGCTACCAGAAGACGGGATGCGTCGTCCATGCTACATACCCAGTGTACAAGTATTACCACCTAGCCCGCACAAGTCCGCAAAAGGTCAAACAGGCGCGCTATGTCTCTTCACAGGTGGAGTACCTCTACCAAGCCCTCACCGGGGAACGGGCCGTGTCCAGCTGCACCGCTTCGGGAACAGGCCTTTTCAACATTCACTCCCTGGATTGGGATGGGGAGCTGCTGGACTTGGCCGGCCTGCACCGGGATCAGCTGGGCCAGCTGCGGGAAGTGTTTCATTGGCGCGGGCTGAAAGCGTCCATCGCCCAGGAGGTGGGGTTGAAGCCCGGTTTGCCGGTGACGGTTGGCGGCGCGGATGGAGCTATGCACCATGTGGCCAGCGGCGGTACGCACGGGGGGATCATGTCCTTTTCGGTGGGGACCAGCGGCGCCATGCGCTTGGCGGTGGATGCGCCGTGGATTCCAGAAGAGCCGTCCATTTGGTGCTACTACCTCTACGGAGGTAAGCGTCTGGTGGGGGCAGCCACCAACGGAGCTGCCAACTGCATCGACTGGTTTCTGGACAGGTGGGGGCATGGCAGCGGCGGCTACGAGGATTGGGGCCGGGCTGCTGCAGCGGTGGATGTGGAAACAGCGCCCATCTTCCTTCCCTTCCTTTACGGCGAGCGCTGCCCGGGCTGGGATGAAAACAGGCCAGGCGGTTTTGTGAGGCTGAAAGCCCACCACGGCCCTGCGGAGCTTTATTACTCCATCTTGGAAGGAGTGCTCCTGAACCTTTACCAGTGTTACCTGATCCTCACTGAGACGGCGGGTGTTCCGGAGGGGATCTTGGTTTCGGGAGGGATTATGCATGCACCCTTCTGGCTGCAGCTGGCCTGCGACCTTCTGGGTAGAGACTTGTGGACAACCGGCACCAAGAATGATTCCACCTTGGGAGCCGCTCTGGTGGCCTTGGCCAGCATTGGGGGAGAGGTGGAAACCCTGCCTGGCCCTGCCCCCACAGTGGTGTGCCGGCCTTCCTCAACGGATAGGACCAACCTGTATCGGGAGCGCTTCCAGAAGTATTTGGAGCTTTACCAGGCAACGGGGACAGAATAAAACAGGGGAGGCTTCTGCCTCCCCTGCTGACAAACCTAGTTATTTGGGTTCCCAGATAATCTCCAGGTCCGCTTCCTGCTGTAGTTTGTTTAAATAGCTTTCCACGTCCATGGCGTTAGCCCTGCGGTAATCCTCGGCCACCTGATCAGCAATTTCAGCATAATCAGCCGCCTTAGCTTCCTGCCTGGAGTGGACCGTGATCACATGCCAGCCGTAGGTGCTTTCTGCAACGCCGAAGGCCCCTACTTCCAGCCCAAAGGCCATGGCTTCAAACTCGGGAACGGTGAGCCCCTCCGTGATCAGGCCGATATAGCCGCCGTTCGGAGCGGAGCCGGGATCCAGGGAATGTTCCTGGGCCAGTTCTGCCAAGCTAGCTCCTTCCTCCAGCTGGGCGAGGAGCTCAGTGGCCAGTTCTTCGGTGTCCACCAGGATATGGCTGACTTCCACGGCCAAGGGCTGATCGTAGGCTTGGCGGTTTTGCTCAAACCACTGGAGTACGTCGTCTTCACTTGCCTGAACTTCAGCGCGGGTCAAGGCGCTGAGCAGCATGCTGAACCGCAGTTGATCCTGGAACTGGGCTTCGGAGAGGCCATTCTGCATCAGCACCAGCTGGAGCATTTCAGGCCCACCGAACTGGGCAGTGATCAAATCAAAGGTCTCTGCAAACTCATCCTCATCGAGGCTCACCTGCAGTTCCTCAGACTTCTGCCGCACCAACTCCCTCTGGATCAGATCCTGCAGGGCATAGACACCGTATTCCGCTTCCAGCTGCTGCAAGAGCTGCTGCCTGGTAATGGCTGCGCCATTCACCTTGGCCACGACTTCCTCGCTGTCGGCCAGGGCCGCCAGGGGTGCACCAAAGACCGACAGGGCGAGAATCACAATCAAAAGCAGTGCATTAATCCTTTTCAAGAAGGTCATCCTTTCATCTGACTTTGATTATCTACTCAACAGTTCTGCGCAGCACCGCAATACCCTCTAATAAATTGACGGAAACCTATGCTATAATAATTGCAGTACAGGAAGAACTTGGGGGGTATCTCCATGCATGAAGTGGGACAGATCTTGACGCTCCGCAAAAAGCACCCCTGCGGGGGCCAGACCTGGGAAGTAATCAAGCCAGGGGTGGACACGCGCCTCAAATGCACCACTTGCGGCAGGGTGATCTTGGTCCCCCGGGATAAATTGGTGCGCCAGATCAAAGGGAAAAGCACGGCCTCGCAGTGAAGAATATACTGGAAGGGGTTTTATTCTAGACTAAGGAGGTCTGTGCAGTGCAGGTGCGCAGGCTGTTTGCAGGGAGTAACGGCGCCAAGGGCTTCTACTCGCTTTTCGAGAACATTATCGGGGAGGATGCCCGCCGGGTGTACCTCCTCAAGGGTGGACCAGGAACAGGCAAATCCAGCCTCATGAAGGACCTGGCCGCAGCGCTTCAGGAAGAGGGCTTTGCTTTGGAGCTCTTCTTCTGCAGCTCCGATTCGCATTCTCTAGATGCCTTTTCGTGTCCGGAATTGGGGGTGGCAGTGGTGGATGCCACCTTTCCCCATGTTCAGGAACCTCAATGGCCGGGGAGCCGCGACGAGCTCATCTACCTGGGCGCGTTTTGGGATGGGGAGAGGCTGGCTGAAAGGCGGGAAGAAATCGCCGCCGCGGGGCAAGTAAAGGGAAAGCATTTTGCCGCTGCGTACCGCTATTTCGCCGCGGCCTTGGCTGTGGAGGAGAACATCGCGGCCCGCAGCAGAGGAAAACTGGACTGCGCTGCTTTCTTGGAAGAAATCCTTGCGAAGATCAACCAGGCCAAAGCGTCCCTCGGCGCGCCGCGCCGTGCTCGCCACCTCTTTGCCGCCGCCCTGACGCCCGAGGGGTATGTGAGCGAAATTGATTCCCTCAGTGCGGGATTCAAGCGTTTTATACTCACGGGGCCGCCGGGAGCGGGGCAGCGTGAGTGCCTGCAGCTGCTCCTTCAGCATGCAGAGCTGGCAGGCCTCCAGGCCGAGGCCTTCCATTATCCTCTGGATCCCCTTAAGCTTTCGCACCTGCTCCTTCCCGAGCTCAAGGTGGCGGTGCTCACCGAAACGGATCTGGAGCCCCTCGATGCACTGTCTGGGCAGCGCGTTCTCTGTGGAGAACCGGAGCAGAGTACGGCCGGCGTCAGGGACAGGGAGCTCTTTAGGGAGCTTGTTGAACTGGGCATTGCCGAGCTTAGGCAGGCCCAGGGTACCCATGCCGTCTTGGAACGCTGCTACGCCGCGGCCATGGACTTCGGGGCAGTGGACGCCCTGCGCGAACGGCTGCGGGCTAAAATCCTGGCTTATAAAAATCGGTCTTGATGTTTCTTTAAGAAATGAAGCAGGGGAAGGCCCAAGCCCAAGACGACCACGGACTGGCCCAAACCAATGCTCAGCACCAAGAGCCAGTAGGAGGGGACCTCAAAGAAGAGGCGGAGATACAGGCTGACCAAAAGCGCGTTGAGCACGATGGGGGAAGCATAGGGTATCACCGGGTGGCGGCGGTAGCGGTAGGTGATGTAGGCCGCGAGCAGACTCACCAGGCTGCCGCCGAAAATGTCCCAGGGGCCCATGCCGCCCAGGATATTGGCCAGGAGCGTGCCCACATAAATGCCTGCCACGGCTTCGGGATAGATCATGGGCAGCAGGGTTAAGGCCTCGGCCACCCGCAGCTGGATGGGCCCGAAGCTGGCAAACTGAAAAGCAAAGACTAAGGCGATGTAAAGGGCTGCGATAATGGCTGCCCTGGTAAGTTGCCGCATGGCAAAACCCTCCTTAGGCACTGCTGTGCTCGCCCTTTAGTTTATCTTTTTCCGGAGGTGAAATCAATGGCGCTGCGGATCGGCATAGTCGGCCTGCCCAACGTGGGCAAATCGACGGTGTTCAACGCCCTCACCGGGTTGGATGTGCCGGCTTTGAATTACCCCTTCTGCACCATCGAACCGAACCAGGGAGTGGTGCTCATTCCCGATGAACGCCTCTTGGCCGTGGCTCAGGTTAGCCAACCCAAAATCCTAACTGGAGCCACCATTGAGTTTGTGGACATCGCCGGCCTGGTGAAGGGGGCCAGCCGGGGCGAAGGGTTGGGCAACCAGTTCCTAGGCCACATCAGGGAAGTAGATGCCTTGGCCCACGTGGTGCGCCTTTTCAGCGATGACGATGTGGCCCACAGCTCGGGCAGAGTAGATCCCCTGCGCGACGTGGAAATTGTGGATCTGGAGTTGATCCTGGCAGACCTTGAGACCGTCCGCAAGCGTCGGGAACGTACGGAGCGCATGCTCAAGACAGGGGAGGCCAAATACAGGGAAGAACTGGACCTGTTAGCTGAGTACGAAGGAGTTTTGGAACAGGGCACGCCCCTGCGCCGCACCTCACTGCCTGGCATACCGGGTTTGCCGCTGTTGTCTGCTAAACCGGTCATGTACGTGCTGAACACTGATGAAGGAATGCAGCAGGCCCCGGCGGAGTTCTTGGAGTGGGCGGCCGGGGAGGGCGCTGAGGTGATCACCATGGCCGCTCAGTTCGAGAGGGAGCTGACCCACCTTGATGCAGAGGAGGCAAAGCTGTTCCTGGAGGACTTGGGCATGGACAAGCCTGCACTGCACCGCTTGGTGGAAGCCGGCGTCCGTCTCCTCGATCTGATCACCTTTTACACCATCAAAGGAGAAGAAACCAGGGCCTGGATTATTCCCCGGGGAATGCTCGCACCCCAGGCAGCGGGGCGTATTCACACTGACATGGAGCGGGGGTTCATCCGGGCGGAAGTGATTCCTTGGAAGATATTGGTAGACGAAGGTTCCGTGCAGGCCTGCCGCGAGCAGGGGCTGCAGCGCATTGAAGGCAAGGACTACGTTGTGCAGGATGGGGATGTGATCTTCTTTCGCTTCAACGTGTAGCAGCGCTTTTTCGTTTACAACCCTGAGGAAAAGAACGGCCTGGTTCTGAACTCGCGATGATCTGCATAGCCTCGGGATCCCTCAGCATCTGCTCCTTGGTCCCGGTTCCCGTCAGTCAAAACGTCACCTCATTCTGTTGGCATTTTATGGGACAACATTCTGTCTGTCCCTTGGCTGCGATGTTTGACTTCGATCTAGTGCGGTGGTATAATAAACCTGCCCTGCCCTAAGCTTGACTTAGGGCCATTTGTCCAGAGGGGAGGTGAAGCTGCGGTGCGTGAGTATGAGCTGATGGTAATCTATTCCCCAGAGCTCGACGAAGAAGCGCTGACGGCCCAGATTGAACGGACGAAGGATCTCATCGTCGGTGTGGGCGGAGAAGTGGAAAAAGTCGACCAGTGGGGGAAACGCCGGTTCGCTTACGAGATCAAGAATTACACCGAAGGCTTCTATGTGGTGATCGATTTTAAAGCAGAAAGCGGAGCGACTTCCGAGGTCGAACGTATTCTTAAGATCACCGATGAAGTCGTGCGTTATCTGCTCGTTCGAAGAGACGTAGAATGAGCAAAGGAGTGACGACAGGTGTTAAACAGGGTAATTCTTATCGGGCGACTGGTAGCGGACCCACAACTGCGTTACACTCAAACGGGGATAGCGGTAACCAATTTCACGCTTGCGGTCGATCGCCCCTTCGTTGGTCAAAGCGGTGAGCGGGAAGCGGATTTCATCGACATCGTGACTTGGCGGAAGCAGGCGGAGGTCTGTGCCAATCACCTGACCAAAGGCCGCCTTGTGGCCGTGGAAGGGCGTTTGCAAATCCGCTCCTACGAGGATCAGAATGGGATCCGGAGAAAGGCCGCTGAGATTGTGGCCGATCAAGTACGCTTCCTAGATCGTGCGAGGGACTTTGCATCCGAAGAGTCAGTGGAAGGACCGCCCGAACCCGAGTTTGATGACGTTCCGTTTTAATCAAAGTGGTTTGGAGGCGAAGAAATGGCTAGAGACAGAGGCCGTCGAGGCAGAAGGAAGATCTGTTCCTTTTGCGTCGATAAGATCGATCAGATCGACTACAAAGAAGTTGGCCGTCTGCGCCGTTACATTACAGAACGCGGGAAAATCCTGCCGCGGCGCATCACCGGCAACTGTGCTCGACATCAGAGGCAGCTGACAACGGCAATCAAAAGAGCTCGTTTTGTGGCCTTGATGCCTTATACATTGGACTAAGGAAAAGGAGCAGCGCAGCTGCTCCTTTTTAGAATGCAATTAGAGGGTGAACTCATGAAGACGCGATCGCTAACTGAAGGTGCCATGCTGGGGGCACTGACGGTTCTCCTCACCCTGCTCGGGGAGTACCTGAGCATTCCGGCTTTAATTGTGCCTGTGCCCCTCATTCTTTTAGTTTACCGCCAGGGATTCCGCTGGGGAATCGTTACGTCGGTGGTATCCGCGCTGGTCACAGGCCTGGTCACGGGGCATGTCTTTGCCGGCCTATCCATCATTATTTGGGGCTTTGTGGGCGTGGCTTTAGGCATGGCCTTGCGGGAGGAGTTCTCCTTTGCTAAACTCATGGGCGTGGGCGTTTTCGCCAACCTGGTGGTCATCGCCCTGCATATGCTCCTTTATGCCTTGGTCATTGGCGGCAATATGTATACAGAGATGATCAACTCCTTCATCCAGGGTATCGAGCAGGCCATAGAAACTTCACGCAGCCTGGGAGCAACGGAGGAGTCCCTGGCCAACTTGCAGGTTTTGCGGGAGCTGGTTCCGCTGACCATCAAAAACGGCCTGCCCGCCATACTGCTCCTCTCCTCCGTGGGCATGTCCTTTGTACACCTGGCCGTGGCGCGCCTGGTCCTCAAGCGCATGGGTGATTCCGTTCCCTGGGTTCAGCCCTTTACCCAGTGGCGGCTTCCGGCTTACTTTTCCATCATCTTTCTATTTGGCTGGGTGGTCACTTCCCTGATCAGGGTGGTGCCGCTGCCGAACTGGCTGCAGTTTGCAGCCGTGAATCTGTACTTCGTTTCATCCAGTGCCTACATGGTCACCGGACTCAGCCTGGCCTGGTATTATTTCAACCAGCGCAAGACGCCTGGATTTGTGCGGGGGCTGTTTGTGATCCTGCTTTTCGCGGTGCCCATAGTGGTGATGATTCTGGTTCTGCTTACGGTGGCGGACGGCTTTTTCGACTTTCGCAGGTTAATGACTCCCGAAGGAGAAGTACTAGAGGCAACGGTGGAAGACACTGATGCTGATGAGTAGAAAGGCGGGGTGGTTATGAAGGTTATACTGCAGGCAGATATCAAGAACCTGGGTAAAAAGGGCGACGTGGTGGAGGTTTCGGAAGGTTACGGCCGCAACTATCTCCTGCCCAGGGGACTGGCAGTGGAGGCCAGCTCAGGCAATCTGCGCCACGCTGCCCAGCAGAAGCAGAAGGAATCCGCGAAGGCAGAGCGGGAGCTGAAAGAGGCTCAGAAAATCGGAGAGAAGATTAAAGACCAACAGTTGAAGGTGGGGGCCAAGGTAGGCGAAGGGGGCAGGCTCTTCGGTTCTGTCACTCCCCAGGAAATCGCCGATCAGCTGCGCAGGCAGTTCGCGGTAGAAATTGACAAGAGGAAGATAGACATTAAGGAGCCAATAAAGAGCCTGGGCACCCACCCGGTAGTGGTGAAAGTGCACCCGAAAGTACATGTTACAGTTCTTGTAAATGTTGTGGACGAACAGGCGTAGTACTTGGTGTTGGAGGGTTATCCCCATTGGATACAAAACAGTCGCGCAATCACGATCTCTCGCTGGAAAGGCACGTGGCAGCACTGATGACCATTTTGGCCGAAGTGCACGGCGAGGATCAGCTGGTCCTTAAAGCTGGCAAACTGGATTCCCTGGAGCTGCTCCAGTCGGAAAAAATCGAAGATAGGATTCTGGCCCTGGAGCGCTTGGTCCACGACGATCCCACCATTGTGGATCAGCGCACGCCGGAAGAAGCTGTGCAGGTCCTGGAGGAGTTGGAGGACTATTTGGCCGATCTCTTGGCCAAGCGTACGGTGGAAGAGGAACTAGAGCAGAAGGTGAGCGCCAAAATGCAGGAGCGCCACCTGGACTACATCAAAGAACTCCGCATGCAGGTGCTGAAGGAAGAGGCGGGGCCTGATAACGCCCAGACTCTAAAGAAGTATGCGGAGCTAGAAATGCTGGAAAAGCGCAGCCTCTCCAAGGGCACGGCGGAGCTCATGCGTCCCCAGAGGCTGGAAGAGGTGGTGGGGCAGGACGAGGCAGTCAAATCCCTGCTCACCAAGTTGAGCTCGCCCTTTCCCCAGCATGTGCTGCTGTACGGGCCTCCGGGCGTGGGCAAGACCACGGTGGCCCGCTTAGCGCTGCAGTACGCCAAGGAGAAAGAGTATACTCCCTTCAGCCAGGATGCCCCCTTTGTGGAAGTGGACGGCACCACCCTGCGTTGGGATCCCCGGGAGGTTACCAACCCCCTCCTGGGTTCGGTGCATGATCCCATCTACCAAGGGGCCAAACGGGACCTGGCCGACGGTGCGGTGCCCGAACCGAAGCTGGGCTTGGTCACCGAAGCCCACGGCGGAGTCCTTTTTATCGATGAGATCGGGGAAATGGATCCTGTGCTCCAGAACAAACTGCTCAAAGTACTGGAGGACAAGAGGGTGATCTTTGAATCGTCTTATTATGATCCCCACGATCCCCAGATTCCCAAGTACATCCACCAGCTGTTTACCAAGGGAGCTCCCGCGGACTTTGTGCTCATCGCGGCCACAACGCGGGATCCTTCGGAAATCAGCCCGGCTCTGCGTTCCCGCTGTGCCGAGGTGTTTTTCAACCCCCTGACGCCCCAGGACATTGTGGAGATCGTTCGCTCAGCGGCGGGACGTTTAGGCGCGAGGCTGGCACCGGGAGTGGCGGAGCTGGCCGCGGAGTACACCATTGAGGGCCGCAGGGCAACCCGGCTTTTGGCCGATGCCTTCGGCGTGGCTCTCTACCGCGGTGCTGCAGAGCACGGCCAGCTGGAGATTACTGTAGCGGACATGCAGGAGGTCATCCAAACGGCCAGGCTGAGCTCCTATGCGCCTACCAAGGCCTCTCCCACCAAGGAAGTGGGCCGCATCTTAGGCCTGGGTGTGAGCGGTTATGTGGGCTCTGTATTGGAAATTGAAGCGGTGGCCTTCCCCAGCAGGGAGCCTGGTAAGGGCCAGGTGCGCTTCAACGATACCGCGGGCAGCATGGCCAAGGACAGCGTGTTCAACGCGGCCTCGGTGTTCCGCGCCCTAACAGGTGAAGAGCTGAGCAACTTCGACCTGCACGTGAATGTGGTTGGGGGCGGCAGTATCGACGGACCTTCCGCCGGCGTGGCCATTCTGGCCGCCATTATCAGCGCGGTGAAAGACTTGCCCATTCCCCAGGACATCGCCGTGACAGGGGAAATCTCCCTGCGGGGCAGGGTGAAACCGGTGGGGGGTCTGCACGCCAAGATCTACGGAGCCAAGCAGGGCGGAGTGAAGAGGGTGTTTGTGCCTAAGGAAAACTTGGACAACCTGCCCACAAGCGTGGAGGGTGTGGAAATCATTCCCATTGAGCATGTGCTGGATTTCCTACGGCAAATCTTTCCCCAGGACCTGCCTGTGGCTAATTAACAAGGCGCAACCCGGCTGCTGCAGTGAGATTTTTGCAACAGACCGGGTTTTTTCTTTCCCTCGAATTGCAGGCCTGCCCGCCTTAGTGTAGACTGAAAAGGGTAGACTAGATTAGAAATGAAGGGAGGAGAAATGAGTGGACAGTGGCTTGCGAAGTGTGGAAGCGAGCAATGACCCAGATGGGCGGCCGCCGGATTTGAGCCCGTGCTCATTTCTCCGACTGGCCGCGGCCTAAGGAGTCGCTGCTCGTTTTTATGCTCCGAATTTAGAAAGGAGGATAAAAACAATGGCCATCGACCTTCGCGATCTAGAACGTTTGATTGCAGATAAGGATTTTAAAGGTGTAAGAGCTGAACTGTCGGTGCTGCAGGATGCTGACATTGCCCTCTTCATGGAGGAGCTGCAAAGGGAGCATGTGGTCATGGTTTTCCGCTCCCTGCCCAAGGATCGGGCAGCAGAGATCTTTTCCTATTTGTCCAGCGACATGCAGCAGTATATTGTAGAAGCGATCACGGACCAAGAAGTAAGCTCCATCATTAACGACTTGTATTTAGACGATGCCGCGGACTTCCTGGAAGAGATGCCCGCCAATGTGGTGAAGCGGGTGCTGCGCAATGCTTCCCCAGAAGTGCGCGAGCTGATCAACCACTTCTTGAAGTATCCTCCCCATTCCGCGGGGAGCATCATGACCGCTGAGTTTGTGGATTTGCGGAAAACCATGCGGGTTTCCGAAGCGTTCCAGAGAATTCGGCGTACCGCCATTGATAAGGAAACTGTGTACACCTGCTATGTCATGGACGATAACCGCCGCCTGGAAGGCGTGGTTACCGTAAGGGAGCTCTTCTTGGCCGATGACGATGACATCATCGGGGACATTATGGAAAAGAACGTGATCGCCGTCCGCACCACCGAGGACCAGGAAGAAGTGGCGGCCCTGCTTTCCCACTACAACTTCATCTCGCTGCCGGTGGTGGATGAGGAAAGTCGGCTGGTGGGCATCGTCACCTTCGACGACGTGATGGAAGTTATCCACCAGGAGGCCACGGAAGACTTCCAAAAGATGGCGGCCATGGCCCCCTCGGATAAACCCTATTTGAAAACCAGTGTCTTTACCCTGGCCAAGAACCGCATCGTCTGGCTGATGATTCTCATGCTGTCCGCCACGATCACCGGCAGCATTCTGGGGAAGTATGAGGCGGCCTTCATCTCCCTGCCCGTCCTGATCACCTTCATCCCCATGCTCACCGATACGGGGGGCAACACCGGTTCCCAGAGCTCCACGTTGATCATCCGCGGCATGGCCTTGAATGAACTGGATACCAAGGATGTGGGGCGAATTCTCCGCAAAGAATTGAGCGTGAGCGCCCTCATGGGGGCCGTCTTGTCGGGAGCCAACTTCTTGCGCATCATCCTGCTTCATCCCGGCAGCTATACCATGGCCCTCGCAGTTTCCCTGGCGCTTTATGCCACGGTGATGCTGGCTGCAACCATCGGCAGCATGCTGCCCTTGGCCGCCAGGGCGTTAAAAGCGGACCCAGCCATTATGGCTGCGCCCGTGGTTACTACCTTAGTGGATGCGACGTGCTTGATCATCTACTTCAAGATTGTGGATCTGCTTCTGTTATAATACGGGCACCGGGAGCCGGGCGGAAGACGAAGATCTCCGGCTGGATTCCCGTGCGCCGCTGGTATTCTTCGCTCACAGTTTTCTCAAAAGCGGGCAGGCTGGTTTGGGGCACGAGGGCAATGGTGCAGCCCCCGAAGCCTGCCCCCGTCATTCTGGAGCCCAACACTCCAGGTACCTCCAGGGCCAGTTCTACCAGGAGATCCAGTTCCGCGCAGCTCACCTCGTAATCATCCCGCAGGCTTTTATGGGACGCGGTGAGCAGGCGGCCGAACTCCTCCAGTTCTCCTGCCTTGAGGGCGGTCACTCCCTGCTGCACACGGGCATTTTCCATCACCACATGGCGGGCGCGCCGCGCTAGGGGATCAGGCAGCTGGTTCACCAGGCTGAGATCCACCAAGCTTACATCCCGCAGGGATTCCACTCCTGGAAGCTCATTCTGCAGGCGCTGCACGGCCTCTTCACACTGCTGCCTGCGGGTGTTGTATTCCGATCCCGCCAAGCCCCTGCGCACCCCGCTGTTCACCACAGCAACCGCGTAGCCCTGTTTTTCCAGGGGCAGTGGCACCGCTTCATATTCCAGGCTGCGGCAGTCCAGGAAGAGGGCATGGTCCTTCTGGCCCAGCATGGAAGCGAACTGGTCCATAATTCCGCAGGCCACGCCCACAAACTCGTTTTCCGCTTTCTGCGCCAGCTTAACTAGATCCACCGCGCCGAGCCCCCAGCCGTGCAGAGCATCCAGGAGCAGGGCTGCGGCAACTTCCAGGGCCGCGGAGGAAGACAGCCCGGCCCCCTGGGGGACATTGCCCTGGATCACCAGATCCGCTCCTTGAGGCTGCAGCCCCAGCTTTTGAAACTGCCAGACAACGCCCTTGATGTAGTTGACCCAGGTGTTGCTTTTGCTGGGCGTGATTTCCTCCAGCAAGAAACTCTCTTTGGCGGCATAGTTTAGGGAATAGAGGTTCACCCGCCCCGTGCCGTTCAGCTCCCCGGCGATCTGGATACCCGCATCTATGGCCATGGGGAAGACAAAACCCTGGTTGTAATCGGTATGCTCCCCGAGCAGGTTCACCCGTCCAGGGGCCCGCACTGCCTGCACCTTTCCGGCCCGGGGGAATCGGGCCTTAAACTCCTCCAACAGTCCAGCTGTACTCAGTTCATTCATCTACTTCCTCTCCCCTCAACTTGGCTGCTTGATCCTCCGGAGTCATATCGGTAATAAAGGTGCCCGCGCCCGACTCCACGCCGGCCAGGTACTTCAGCTTGTCCGCGGAGCGGTTTAAGGGATAGAATTCAAAGTGGACATGGTAGAAAGGGTATTCGCCCTTGCTGGGCGCCTGGTGCAGCGCCATCATATAAGGAAGGGAAAAGCCAAACAGCCCATCGTATTTGACCAAGACTTCCTTCAGCAGGCAGGCCAAAGACTCCTGCTCCTCCTCCCGCAGCTCCACAAGGCCCTGCAGATGGCGTTTAGGATAGAGATGCACTTCAAAGGGGTAGCGGGCGAAAAAGGGTACAAAGGCGCAGAACTCGTCGTTTTCCGCGATGATGCGCCGCCCGTCTCTGGTTTCCTCTTCTAGGATCTGGCAGTAAAGGCACTTGCCTGTGGATGTATGGTGTTCTTGGGCGGAGTCCAGTTCTGCTGCGATGGTGGGGGGAATGAAGGGAAAGCCGTAGATCTGTCCGTGGGGGTGGTGGAGGGTAACCCCCACCGCATCTCCTTTGTTCTCGAAAACTAATACATAGCGGATGTTGGGCTTGTTGCCCAATTCTTGGCAGCGGTCCATCCATACTGAGATGAGGTTCTTGATGCGGCCCACCGGTTCCTGGGCCAAGGTGGTGTGATGATCTGGGGAGTAGAGCACCACCTCGCAGATCCCTTCCGCTGGGGCGGTGCGGTACAGCTCGCTGCCCTCTTCGCCCACAGGAGGCGGGGGCTGCCGTAGAGAGGGGTATTTGTTCTCAAAGACTACGATGTCGTAATCCTCTGCCGGTACCTCCGTGGGAAACGCCCCCGGCAGGGTAGGGCAGAAGGGGCAGAAATCCTTCGGCGGCTTGTAGGTGCGATCTTGCCGATGGGCAGCCACAATCACCCACTGCCTAAGCTGCGGGTTCCAGCGCAGTTCCGACATGGAATCACTTCCTAACCCTTCTTTTTTTAGAAAAAGTGTAAAAGATAATGTAGCGGCCATCTTCTTTCCGCTGAACTTCCTTTTGCACGGTTCCACCTCCTGCCTCTCCATCCCCATTGTACAAAAAAGATCGTGCCCGGTTCAAGGGAATTGCCCCTTGGATCGGGAAACTAGTATACAGACTGAAAACAGACACGGAGGGAACGGCAATGCGTAGAATAGTGCACACAGATCAGGCCCCCGCGGCCATCGGCCCCTACAGCCAGGCGATCAAGGCGGGAAACTTGCTCTTCATCTCCGGGCAGCTGGGGGTGGATATGGCTACGGGTGAAATCGCCTACGATTGCGTGGCCACCCAGACCAAGCAGGCCCTCACCAACCTGGAGAACATTGCCCGGGCGGCGGGCACCAGCTTAGCCAATGCCGTGAAGGTGACTGTTTACCTCACGGACATGGGCGATTTCGCCAAGATGAACGAGGTCTACGCCGGCTTTTTCCCGGAGAACCCGCCCGCCAGGGTGTGCGTGGCAGTAAGCGCCCTACCCAAGGGGGTAACGGTGGAGATCGACGCCATCTGCGTGTGTAATGAGTGAGTAAGCACAAGGGAGGAATCGCCATGCCCAAACTGAAGGTGGGCGTTCTTTACGGAGGTCGCTCGGGCGAGCACGAAGTGTCCTTGATGTCGGCCCAGTCTGTAATTGAAGCCCTGGATAAGGAGAAGTACGAAGTCATCCCCATCAAGATCGACAAAGACGGCCGCTGGCAGGATCAGATCATCGTGCCCGATCCCACGCGCAGCTCTGGCCTAGATGTGGTGTTCCCCGTTCTGCACGGTCCCTACGGCGAGGACGGGACCGTTCAAGGATTGCTGGAACTGGCCAACCTGCCCTACGTGGGAGCGGGGGTTGCCTCGTCCGCAGTTTCCATGGATAAAGCCTTCATGCGCAGCCTGTTCCTCCAGGCGGGTTTGCCGCTCCTCCCTTGGGAAGTGGTGTTTAACTACCAGTGGCGCAGCGAGCCGGAAGCAGTGACTCGGCTGCTGGAAGAGTCCCTGGGCTATCCCATGTTTGTCAAGCCAGCCAACTTGGGTTCCAGTGTGGGCGTGAGCAAGGTGAAATCCCGCAAAGATCTAGCCCCCGCCATGGAACTGGCCCTTAGTTTCGATCGCAAAGCCGTGGTGGAGCAGGGTTTAGAGGGAGCCCGGGAGATCGAATGCAGCGTACTGGGCCACTCCCATCCCCAAGCCTCCATTCCTGGTGAGATCGTGCCGGCCAATGAGTTTTACGACTACGAGGCCAAGTATCAAAGCGAGGATTCGGAGCTGATCATCCCCGCACCCCTCAGCGAGGAGCAGACCAAGGCCGTCCAGGAGTACGCCTGCCGCGCCTTTAAAGCCGTGGACTGCTCGGGCATGGGCAGGGTTGACTTCCTCATTGATCAACAGGGAAACATTTTCCTCAATGAGATCAACACCATTCCCGGTTACACCCAAATCAGCATGTACCCCAAACTTTGGGAACAGACCGGCCTGCTCTACTCGGAGCTGTTGGACCGCTTGATTGAGCTGGCCTTAGAAAAGCATAGGGAGCGCCAGGCCCTGCGCACGAGCGTTTTTTGAGGCAGGTGATGACAGGGTCCCATGATCATCGAAGATGTCTGGAAGTACTATGGTGATGAACTAATCCTGCGGGAAATCAATGCAGTAATCGGCCCTAACGACCGTATTGGTTTGGTGGGGGCCAATGGAGTTGGCAAAACCACCCTGCTCAAGACCCTCGCTGGCGAACTGAGCCCAGAGCGGGGCAGCATTACCTGCCCAGGAGGCTTTACCCTGGGTTTTCTGGAACAGCTGCCCCCCGAGGAGCAGAGAACTTTGGAGGATTTCCTCAAAGAGCCCTTTGCAGAGCAGATCAAACTGGAGCGGAACCTGCGCCAGCTGGAGCAGGAGCTGGCTTTCCTTGAACCTGGCCCGGAACTAGAGGAGGCCCTGGGCCGCTACTCGCGGCTGCGGGACCGCTTTGAGCACAGCGGCGGCTATGACTATTTGGTGGAGATCAATCAGGTCCTTACGGGGCTTGGTTTTGCCCAGGAAGATCTCCAGCGCATGCTTCCCACCTTCAGCGGCGGTGAGCAGATGCGCATCAGCTTGGCCCGCCTGCTGTTGGATCGTCCGTCTCTTTTAATTTTGGACGAGCCCACCAACCATTTGGATCTGGAAGCCACGCGCTGGCTGGAGGACTTCTTAGCTGCCTATCCCCGGGCCTTTATTGTTGTATCCCATGATCGTTATTTTCTGGACAAGATCGCCCAGCAGATCTGGGAGCTGCAGGGCCAGAGGCTTTACCAATACAAGGGCAACTACTCCCAGTACCTGCCCCAGCGCGCCCAGCGTTTAGCGCAGCTGGAGGAGAGCCTGGAGCGGCAGGAAGAAGAAAAAGCCCGGATGCAGGCGTTCATTCAGAAGTTTAAGGCGGGTACCCGCTCCAGGCAGGCCAAGAGCATGGAAAAGAAGCTGGCCAGGATGCCCGATATCGAACGGGTGCTGGATGATCCCAGCATGGCCATTCGCTTCGAGCCCAAGCGCCGCACCGGGGAAAAAGTACTGGTTTTGGACGGCATCAGGAAATCCTTCGGGGAAAAGGCGGTCCTGCGGGGCATCTCCGCGGAAGTGAAGCGGGGTGAGCACATAGCTCTTCTGGGCCCCAATGGCAGCGGGAAGACCACCCTGCTCAAGATCTTAGCGGGAAAGCTGGATTCCTTGGGCTCTGTGCAGTGGGGCGCGGGCGTGGAGGTGGGCTATTTCTCCCAGCAGATCAGCTTTGATCCGGAGAACACCGTGCTGGAGGAGCTGTATGCCGAACACCGCCTGGAGCTTGGTGTGCTCCGTTCCGTCTTGGCCCGCTTTTTGTTCCGGGGGGAAGATGTGTTCAAGCAGACCACCATGTTGAGCGGTGGTGAGCGCAACCGCCTGGCCCTGGCCAAGCTGCTCTTGCACCGCCCCAATGTGCTGCTGCTGGATGAGCCCACCAACCACCTAGATGTGTTCGCCCGGGAAGCTTTGGAGCAGGCCTTGGCTGAGTTCAGCGGCACCATCATCTTCGTTTCCCATGATCGCTACTTCATCGATAAGCTGGCAACGAAGATCTGGGCGCTGGAAGGCGGGCGGCTGAAGGAATATGCGGGCGGGTACCGGGCTTACGAGCAGGCCAGGGCAGAGCAGGCCGCACAGGCCCAGGTTAGTGTGGCTAAACGCGCCGTGGCCAAGCCCAAACGCAGCACGGCGCGGCACAGGGACAAACTGAAGCTCCTGGAAGCAGAGATCGTCTCCCTGGAGGAACGCCTGGCGGAACTGGAGCCGCTTTTGGCCTCGCCAGAACTCTACCAGGATGAAAGCCAGAGCGTGCCCCTGATCCAGGAGTATCAGGAGATCCAAGTCCGCTTGGCTGGAAAATATGAGGAGTGGGAATGTTTAGTGGAGGAAGGGGAGGAGGAATGAGTATGCCCGGCCAAAGAACTAGAGGGGTGCTCCTCAAGGGAGTGGAGGGTATGCCCGTTCAGGTGCCCCGGGAAATATTGGGCTGCCAGGCTCGCCTAGGGCCAGCCGCCACTTTGGCCTGGATCAATCTTCTGGCTCTGGCTCAAGCGGGCAAGCCCATGCACATTGACGATTTGACGGAGGCCATGGGTCTTCCCAAGTGGGAGGTGAGCAAGGCCCTAGCCCTGCTGGCAGACCAAGGGTGGATCAACGATGAGGGCCTGGAGATCCAGCTGGTAGTCCCCGAGCTGCCTGAAGCGGCCGCCGCCCTGGAAACGCCCGTAGAGGTGGAACCGGAGGCGTTTGAATGGCTGGTGAGCTATTGGTCTGCCAGGGTGGATGCGGCTTCCCCTGAGGAAATGCGCAAGCTTCTGTACTGGATGGAGGTCAAGGGCCTTTCCCACGAGGTGATTGCCGTGGCCGTGGAAGAGATGCTGGTTTCCGCTGCGCAGCCCAGCTTCCCTTATCTAGAAGGCATCCTGCGCAACTGGCACGCCGCGGGCATCCGCACCTACAACGACCTGTTGGAGAATTCGCACCTCACCAAGGTGCTGGGCCCCATTGCCGGAAGCAGAGAACTGAGCCCGGCGGAGAAAAAATGGAAAGAGGTATTTCCCGATGAATTCGAGTGATGCCAGGCAGAGTTTTGACCTGCCCGTGGATTTAGCCGCGGAACGGCAGGTTTTGGGGATTCTCATCAAACATCCAACCCAGGTAGACGAGGTGGCTGATCGCCTGCGCCCGTCCCACTTTGTGGATCTGGGCCACCGCCGCATTTACGAAATCATCCTGGACCTCTATCACAAACAGGGACGTATTTCCTATACCCAGATTTATAACCGCTTGGTGGCCGAGTCCGTGGACTCCCCGGCGGAGCTGCTCATCGCGCTTACGGAGTCCTTCGTATCCATCAGCGAACTAGAGCCCTCCGTGGAGATCCTCATCCGCCAGGAGGGGCTCAGGCGGATCATAAAAGCGTGCGATGTGATCAAGGGCATGGCCCTGGATCCCAAGGAGGAGGATCTGGCCGCCCTGCAGGCCAGGGCCCAAGAGCTGATCTTCGATGCCACGCAGGCCCACGGCGGCCCGGAAAACGAGGTGAAGAACCTTTTGGAGGTACTGAGCAAATGCTACCTCAACCTGCTGCGCCGCCGGGAGGGTTTGGAGGACGCCTATGGGCTTTCCGTGCGCTTTCCGTCCATCGACGGCATGACCACTGGGTTTAAGAAGAAGGACCTGATTATCCTGGCCGCCCGCCCCAGCATGGGAAAGACGGCCCTGCTCTTGAACATGGCGGCTAACGTGGCCAAGCGGGATATCCCTGTACTCATTTTCAGCTTGGAGATGGACGCGGAGCAGCTGGGGGACCGCATCGTCCTCAGCGAGCTCTTCACCTACAAGCAGGGCGGGCAGCACGCGGTTACGTCCCATGAATACCAGACTAAGCTCAGCGATGAGCAGTTCCAGCTCACCCAGAAGGTGTTCAACGACCTGTATCACCTGCCCATCTCCATCGTGGACAAACGGGGTTTGACAGTGGCGGAGATCAGGGCCAAGGCCCGCAGGTTCAAGGCGGAGCACCCCGACCTAGGGCTAATCGCCATCGACTACCTGCA
>FIZK01000052.1:20034-20237 GCA_900018335.1 uncultured Clostridia bacterium
CGCAGCTGGACCCTAATTGTGGGGGAAATTGTGCGGGAACTGAGGGATCTCGCCGGGGAACTCGATGTGCCCCTGATTCTCTGCTCCCAGCTGAACCGGGGCGTGGAGAGCCGGGAGAACAAGCGCCCCATGATGAGCGACCTGCGGGACTCGGGCAACATCGAGGAATTTGCCGATGTGGTCATGTTCCTCTACCGCGACGA
>FIZK01000053.1 GCA_900018335.1 uncultured Clostridia bacterium
AGCAATCCGCCCATTCGAGCAGGGAAGAAAGTGGTTTATCCCCTGTTGGCCGAGGCTTACCAGGCCCTCAAGCCCGCCGGCTGCCTGCTGGTGGTGATCCGCACCAAGCAGGGTGCGAAAAGCCTGCAAGCTTACTTGGAGGGGCTTGCCGGCAGCTGCGACACCGTAGATATGAAGGGGGGCTTTCGGGTCCTTAGATGTTGTAAACATCCCCGCACCTGAATAGCTTTGGTGTGGAGGTGTTTTTATGCGCGTGTGCTTTGTGCGGGCCCAGCATCTGGCTTGGTGGGTGTTGGGCTGTTTGACTGTGGGAATCTGGCTGGGGACCGGGGGCCTTGCCGTGCTGCCGGTGTCCACGGGATCAACGCGCGGGATCTCGGGCCGGACCATCGTCCTGGATGCGGGACATGGGGGAATTGACCCCGGTGCAGTGAGTGCCAAGGGGGTTTTGGAAAAGGAGATCACCCTGGCCATTGCCAAGGAACTGGAGAGGCTGCTGAGCAGGGCTGCCGTCTTTGTAATCATGGTGCGCCATGGCGACTATGACCTGGCCGATTCCAGCGAAGCTCACCTGCTCAACCGCAAGCGCCAGGATCTGGAGCGCAGGGTGTTTGTTGCCGAGGAAGCCCAGGCGGATCTGTACATATCCATTCACGCCAATTACTTCCCGGCATCGGTATGGTCTGGCGCGCAGACCTTTTACTATGAAAACGACCAGGCAAGCGAACGGCTGGCCAAGGCGATCCAGGCTGAGTTGGTGAAGCGCCTGGGGCCCAACACGCGTGTGGCCAAGGCAGGCAATTTCCGGGTGCTCCGGGACACCTCCATGCCCGCGGCCTTGGTGGAGGTGGGTTTTTTGTCCAACCCCAGGGAAGCAGAGCTTCTGGCTGATGCCGCTTACCAAAAACGTGTGGCGGAAGCCATTTTTGCCGGGTTGTACAACTATTACCACGAGCAGCCCTAGGGCGGGCTCGCGGGCGTAATTGTCTAGGTGGTTCTGTTGTGTTAGTATACTAATTAGAACGAACAACAGGAGGTATAATCGTTGCAGACGATCTGGCAGAATAGAGTCAAAGCTGCTGTGCAGCATAGAATCACAGCAAACACACTGGCGGCGTTCAACACCAATGTGGACGTCGTGGTTCATCTAGAGCAAGCCAACCTGGCGCCCCTGCTGGCCAACGAGCGCATTGATCTGCAGAAAGTGAAGCAGCTGCTGGACACAGATATACCAGCTGTGAACAATGAGAATGAGTTTCTCGCCGTACTCATGCAGGCTCTGCAGGAAGGGAAGTCAGTGCACATAGTGCTCCGCGATCTGGCCATGCTTGACTGGCTGGAGGAGGTCTTCGCTGAGCGCCAGGAAAGCATGGGTGGACAAGCTGGCATCATCGCCAACCAGATGGCCGGGCTTGGCGCCCATTCCATGGTATACACTTCCCTGCTCTCCCCCAAGCAGGCTTCCATGTTCTTCCCGGAAGTGGACGTCCCGGTGGTGAGAGATGGGTTGAGCATCGTCAGCGTACAGGACGCGGCCAGGCCTGGGGATCAGATCAAGGAAAACTGGATTTTTGAATATGCCAAGGGTGAACGCTTTGAACTTGGCGGGCACGTGATCGTGACTCCCAGGGCCAACAGGGTGATTTTGGCTACCAGGCCCGAGGGTGTGGTCATGGCCTTTGATCCAGATATGGAAGAGTACCTGCCGGAGCTGGGTAAGGCGGTGGATGTAGCCTTCTTGGCCGGCTATCACTACGCTCCGGCGGCAGAAGGGGAACTGGCGGCCTATCTAGATACCGCCATGGGCAGCGTGCACAAGCTGAAGGAGCAAAACCCCGATCTGCGCCTGCACTATGAATACGTGCCCATGACCGCGGACGAGGCAGAAAGGACCGTGCTCAAGGCGGTGGGTCGGGAAATCCACTCTTTTGGCATCAATGAGAATGAGATCAAAAGGGTGCTGCGGTTGTATGGCTATGAGCAGGAGCGTGCTGCCATAGACAGCAATGAGTGCGCCTACACCCTTTACGATGGTACCCTGAGAATCATGGATGAGCTGGGATTTGAGCGCATTCAGCTGCACAACCTGGGCTACTACGTTGTTCTGGTCAAGGATCCCCAGCGGGTAGATCTGGAGCACGTGCGGGAAGCCTGCCTCTACGCTTCGGCAGTAAACGGCATCAAGGCGAAATATGGTGGTTATGTCCTCCATGAGCAGCTCTGGGAGGCTGGAGAGATCGCCCTGTCCGCCATAGGCTTCAGGCAGCTGGAAATCTTTGCCGAAGAGATGCGCCGGCGTGGCGTAGATGTGCACAGCAGCTTCTTGGAAGAAGGTATTTTGGAGTTTGACTCCCATGCAGTGTTGATTATCCCCGCCCATGTCATTCCTGAACCCGTGAGCACGGTGGGTATGGGCGACACCATCTCTTCATCGGCCTACGCCTACGAACACAGCAGGCGGTGACAGGATTCGCCTGTTTTTTGGAGAAGTAGGCAGAGAAGGACACGAGATGGGGGGCAACAATTGTGCGCGTTTTGATACTGCACCCAGATGACCCTAAAGCGCAGAAGTCCGTGGCAGTACTGCGGGAGGAGCTGGAACGGGAACAACTCAAGGTTGACCTGGTTTCGCCGGCCAGTGCCGGCACTTCCCCCGTAAGTACAGCGCCCTACGGGCTGGTGTGCTTTGTAAGCGGTTACAAAGGATGGTGGAAACCGCAGATTCCTGCGGAGATGGACAACCTGATCAAAAGGGTCACCCGGCTGGAAGGTAAGCGCGGCTGTGCTTTCGTCCTGCCCGGAATGCTCGGTGTAACCAAGGCGCTGCGTGTGCTCATGGGCCACATGGAAAAGCAGGGAGTTATCGTCGAGGATTTCGGAGCGTTGAGCGGGCGTCAGGAGATCATGGCCATCGCCAAACGCTTAAAGCGCTTACTTTAGGTTAGAGCACTCAGCTACAGCACAAGGAGGACTGAGCATGTACCGTTTCAAGCCAGAATTGCGCATTCCCGGGCCAGTGCCGGTACCCAGTGAAGTGTCTCTGCAGATGGCCAGACCGGTGATCAACCACCGCGGCGCCGTTTTCAAAGAAAAGTTCCCCGATGTTTTGTCACGCCTGAAGCTGCTCTTTGGCACGGAGAACACCGTGTACATGGTGACCGGATCAGGAACGGCCGGAATGGAAACCGCCGTAAGCAATTTGGTCTCACCCGGCACGCCTGTACTCTGCCTAGTGGGCGGCTTTTTCGGTAAGCGCTGGGCTGAGCTGTGTACAGCCTACAAGGCAGTGGTGCATGTCTTGGAGTTTCCCTGGGATAGGGGCGTCGACCCAGATCAGGTGGCCGAGTTTCTGGCGCAGCATCCCGAAATTGAGCTGATCTTTGCGGTCCATAACGAGTCCTCCACGGGAGTGCTCAACGATATCGAGGCAATCTCCCGGGCCAGAGGAGATCACCAGGCCTTGCTTGTGGTGGACGCTGTGAGCGCCCTGGGCGGAACCCCCTGCGAAATGGATGCCCGGGGGCTGGATGTGGTGGTAAGCGCCTCGCAGAAATGCCTGATGATGCCTCCTGGGGCGGCCTTTATAGCCCTTTCGGAGCGGGCCCAAACTTACATGGAGCAGTCCGAGGCCAGCAGGTATTACTTCGATCTCCGCAGATACCAGCAGTTTTTGGAAAAAGGTGAAACGCCCTTTACGCCCAATATTCATATTGTCTTCGCCTTGGAGGAAGCCTTAAGAATGATGGAGGCAGAGGGCCTGGAAAACGTCTACGCCAGGCATCTGCTCATGCGGGATATGGCCAGGGCGGGAGCACGGGCCTTGGGCCTGGAGCTCTTGGTGAGCGACGCAGATGCTTCGCCCACCCTGACGGCGGTTAAGTTCCCCCAGGCCGATGAGTTCCGCCAGCGCGTCCGTGAGAGGTACGGTGTGGAGTTTGCTGGAGGCCAAGGCGTTCATGCCGGCCGAGTCTTCAGGATCGGGCACATGGGCTATGCCACACCCCTGGATGTGCTCACTGCCCTGGCGGTGTTGGAAATCGAATTGAAGAAATTCGGCAGAGCTACTGAAGCGGCGGAGAGGGTTATGGCCGCGCAGTAAGGCTGCCATAAGGGGGAACACTCGGTGATCTTCACACTTCGCGATGCCATTGACATTCTCATCGTGGCCTATGTGGTGTACCGGGTGATCCGTTCCCTGCAGGGAACACGAGCCACTACACTGTTTAAGGGGCTGGCAGTCATCTTCGCCGGCAGTGTAGTGGCTCGTGCGCTAAGTTTGCGCACTGTGAGCTGGCTTCTGGACCAGGCCACAACCCTGGTTCTGGTGGCGCTGCCCATTGTCTTCTACCCTGAGCTCCGGCGGGGGTTGGAGCAGATCGGCAGGGGACAGCTGTTCAGCTGGCCGCTGGGCCGCGGGCCCGGGCGGGAGGAGCTGGACTTGGATGCCGTGTGCCGGGCGGCGGCGCGGCTCAGCTCTGCAAAAACCGGAGCCCTCATCGCCTTTCAGCGTAAGACAGG
>FIZK01000054.1 GCA_900018335.1 uncultured Clostridia bacterium
GTCCTCTCAAACTTTTGCTTAGCCATTTTTCTTCCTCCTTGGGAAAGTTGTTTTGTTTTAGATACCCGCAGAGTGGGTAATTTCCTCTGCTAAAGCGGGCGGCACCGGTTCGTAATAGGCGAAGGTCATGGTGTGGTGCGCCCTGCCCTGCGTCATGGAGCGCAGTGAAGTCGCATAACCAAACATCTCCGCCAACGGCACGTAACCTCGAACAATCTGCGTATTCCCCCGCTGTTCCATCCCTTCAATCCTACCGCGTCTGGCGTTGATATCGCCCATGACATCACCCATGAAATCATCGGGTGTGACAACTTCCAGCCTCATCACAGGCTCTAAGATCACAGGCGCGGCCTTACGGCATGCTTCTTTAAAGCCAATGGAGCCAGCGATCTTGAAAGCCAACTCAGAAGAATCCACCTCGTGATAGGAACCATCCACAAGGGCCACTTTCACATCCACCACGGGGAACCCCGCTACAACACCTGTGAGCATGGCCTCTTTGATTCCCGCTTCAACCGGTCCGATGTACTCCCTGGGCACCACTCCGCCCACGATCTTGTTCTCAAACGCGAATCCTGCTCCACGTTCGTTGGGCTCGACCTCCAGGACCACATGGCCGTACTGACCGCGACCACCGGTCTGGCGCACAAACTTGCCTTCAGCTTTCACGGCCTTGGAAATGGTCTCACGGTAAGCCACCTGCGGCTTGCCAATGTTGGCCTCCACCTTGAACTCACGCAGCAGGCGGTCCACAATGATCTCCAGATGCAGCTCGCCCATGCCGGCAATGATGGTCTGCCCCGTCTCGGGATCGGTGTACACCTTGAAGGTGGGATCCTCTTCTGCCAAGCGCTGCAGGGCGTAACCAAGCTTATCCTGATCCGCCTTGGACTTGGGCTCCACTGCCAGATTGATCACGGGCTCGGGGAATTCCAATGACTCCAACAAAATGGGGTGTTTCTCATCTGCCAGAGTATCACCTGTGGAGATATCCTTCGGGCCCACGATGGCTGCAATCTCACCTGAGAAGACTTGATCAACATCTTCCCGGTGGTTGGCATGCATGAGCAGAATGCGCCCCACCCTTTCCCGCTTGCCTGTACTTACATTCAAGACATAGCTTCCTGACCGCAGTGTTCCAGAGTAGACCCGGAAAAAGGCCAGCTTCCCCACGTAGGGGTCTGCCATAATCTTGAAAGCCAGGCCGGAGAAGGGTTCTGCATCAGTGAGCTCCCTGTGTTCCACAGCACCCGTATCGGGATTTACCCCTGCCACAGGCGGCACATCGCTGGGCGATGGCAGATACTCCACAACTGCATCCAGCAGCGGCTGCACTCCCTTGTTCTTAAAGGACGAACCGCAGAGCACCGGTATCAGCTTCACGTCGATGCAGGCTTTACGCAGTGCGCGCCTGATCTCATCCGCCGTTATTTCTTCACCTTCAAGGTACTTGATGGTCAAATCGTCGTCGCTTTCCGCCACCTTCTCCACCAGGAGCTGGTGGGCGAACTCCGCTTCTTCCCGAAGGTCTTCGGGGATTTCCCCTTCTTCAAAATTGCCGATATCGTCGACATAGAAGTGGGCCTTCATTTCAATCAGGTCAATAATTCCGCGGAAGGTGTCTTCAGCGCCGATTGGCAGCTGCACCGCCACGGGATTAGCCCCCAGGCGCTCCGCCATCATGTCCATTACGCGCTGGAAATTAGCTCCAACGCGGTCCATTTTGTTTACATAGGCAATGCGGGGCACATGATACTTGTCTGCCTGGCGCCACACGGTTTCCGATTGAGGCTCAACCCCGCCTACAGAGCAAAACACTGCCACTGCCCCGTCCAGCACGCGCAAGGAACGCTCCACTTCCACAGTAAAGTCCACGTGGCCGGGCGTGTCAATAATGTTAATTCGATGACCCTTCCAGTGACAGGTTGTCGCAGCCGAGGTAATGGTGATGCCTCTTTCACGCTCTTGAGCCATCCAGTCCATGGTTGCTCCACCTTCGTGTGTCTCGCCTATCTTGTGAACTTTCCCGGTGTAGAAGAGGATTCTTTCAGTGGTCGTGGTTTTGCCTGCGTCAATATGCGCCATAATACCTATATTTCGCGTCTTCTCAACCGCAAAGTCTCTTCCCACTATTTTCTCCTCCTAGCCGAGTAGACTCACCCGCCCCGTTGTGGCTAGAGCACCCTTGTGCACGGCCCACTGCTTTGGCAGCGAATTACCAACGGTAATGAGCAAAAGCCTTATTGGCTTCCGCCATACGGTGAGTATCTTCTTTCTTTCTAACTGCGCCGCCTTGGTTGTTGGCAGCGTCCAGCAGTTCGCCGCACAGCCTTTCAACCATGGTCTTTTCCCCACGGGCCCTGGCGTTCTGGACAAGCCACCGCAGCGCTAGAGTCTGCCGCCTGTCAGCGCGCACCTCCACAGGCACCTGATAGGTAGCGCCACCTACACGGCGGGGTTTAACTTCTACAACTGGCATTACATTATTCACTGCCTGTTCCAGCAGCTCTATGGCCTTGGTACCAGTTCTCTCTTCAGCCATGTTCAAGGCGCCGTACATGATGGACTCAGCGAGTCCCCGTTTGCCGTCGATCATGATGGCGTTGATGAACTTGGTGACCAATTTGCTGCCATAGATGGGATCAGGGAGCACATCCCGCTTGGGAACGCCTCCTTTTCTCGGCATTGGTTTTCACCCCTTCTGCATAGAGATTCCAAGATTTCCTACTTAGGCCTCTTGGTGCCGTACTTGGAGCGGGCTTGGCGCCGATCGGCTACCCCCGCTGCATCTAGTGTCCCTCTGATGATGTGGTAACGCACACCAGGCAAGTCCTTGACCCTGCCGCCACGAATCAGAACAACGCTGTGTTCTTGCAGATTGTGGCCTTCGCCGGGGATATAGGAAGTCACCTCGATACCATTGGTTAATCTCACACGGGCTACTTTCCGCAGGGCCGAGTTGGGTTTCTTGGGCGTAGCTGTGTAGACTCTGGTACAAACGCCTCTCTTTTGTGGTGCCCCTTTTTCGTTGTAAATCACCTCATCACGCAAGGTGTTCTGGGTAAAACCCAACGCAGGGGCAGAGCTCTTGGATTTTTGTGCTCGGCGACCTCTTCTAACCAATTGATTGATCGTTGGCACGCTGGATAACCTCCCTTCCGTCTAATTCTGTGTAGATTTCATGACACAAGCCACCGCAGCCCCCACCTCAATGGAGCAGGCTTTGCCAAGCTCTGCCATGGTGTCCACTTCAACCATGTCAATCCCGCGGTCTTCGCATTCTCTGCGCACGGGGCCGGTAACATGTTCATCGGCATCTCGAGCCAGGTAGACCAACTCCGCCTTTCCAGCTTGGATAGCTTTGAGAGTCTGTTTTGTACCGACTACCCGCTGCGCTGTCTCAAGTCTGTGTGGCATCACGGCCCTCCCCTTTACTCAGAGATCCCGCAGAGGCGCTAGACCCCTGCGGGCAACACAGCTAATTCTATCATCTCGGGCCATCCCTGTCAATAAAATCTTACGGAACGGCACCTCAGACAACTAACCTGAGACAAGCTCCACTTCGGCCTCGACACCACTGTCTGGTGCCTCGCCTTCTTCCTGCCCTTCCACGGCAATGCTCACCCTGCGATAGCGGGTCATGCCCGTGCCCGCCGGAATCAACTTGCCGATGATCACGTTTTCCTTCAGCCCCAGCAGCCTGTCGACCCTTCCTTTAATGGAAGCTTCCGTAAGCACCCTGGTGGTCTCCTGGAAGGATGCTGCCGAGAGGAAGCTCTCGGTGGCCAGGGATGCTTTGGTTATGCCCAGCAGCACAGGCTTGCCCGCTGCGGGCTGGCCCCCCTCTGCCTCCACCTGGGCGTTGATCTCATCAAATTCAAACACATCCACCAGCGAACCGGGCAGCATGGATGTATCACCCGAGTCCTCCACCTTGCACTTGCGGAGCATCTGCCTGACGATGACCTCGATGTGCTTGTCGTTGATGTTTACCCCTTGGGAACGGTACACTTCCTGCACTTCTTGGACCAGGTACTCCTGGACCTTGAGGATTCCCTGTACCGCCAGGATATCATGGGGGTTCACAGGTCCCTCGGTGAGGCGGTCTCCTGCCTGCACCTGGACGCCGTCTTTCACGCGGCGGCGGGCGCCGTAGGGAATCACGTAAGATGCTTCGCCTTCGGGACCGCTCACTACGGCCTTGGTCACGCCCTTGCTCTCCACAATGCTGACCGTCCCAGGGATCTCGCTGATAATGGCCTGGCCCTTAGGCTTACGGGCCTCAAAGAGCTCCTCCACCCTGGGCAGACCGGCTGTGATATCGTCGCCGGCAACTCCGCCGGTGTGGAAAGTCCTCATGGTGAGCTGAGTACCCGGCTCGCCAATGGACTGGGCTGCGATGATGCCCACGGCTTCGCCCACATCCACCAGGCTGCCGTTGGCCAGGTTGCGCCCGTAGCACTTCACGCACACGCCGTGGCGGGTCTTGCAGACCAGTACGGAGCGGATCTGCACTTCCTCAATGCCCGCCTCCTCAATGGCCTGGGCTAACTCATCATCGATCATCTCGTCCCGGGAAACCAGCACCTCTCCCGTTTCAGGATGCACCACATCTTGTGCGGCTACCCGACCAGCTAGACGCTCCCAGAGGGGCTCAATGACCACTTCGCTGTCGCCGGTGAACTCCTTGATGGCGCTGACCGTAATGGATTCCTGAGTGCCGCAGTCATACTCGCGGACAATGACATCCTGGGCCACGTCCACCAGTCTCCTGGTGAGGTAACCCGAGTCTGCTGTGCGGATCGCGGTGTCGGCCAAACCTTTGCGGGTACCGTGGCTGGAAATGAAGAACTCCAACACAGTCAGGCCTTCCCTGAAGTTGGCCTTGATGGGAATCTCAAACGTCCTGCCCGTGGGGTCTGCAACCAAACCGCGCATGCCCGCGAGCTGACTGATCTGGGACTCGTTGCCCCTGGCGCCGGATCGGGCCATCATGTACACAGGGTTGAAGTTGTCGAAGTTGTCAAGCATGTCCTTGGTCACAACTTCCCTGGTCCTGGTCCAGACCGCACACACCCTCTGGTAGCGCTCCTCCGCAGTGAGCAGGCCCCTGCGGTACTGCTGCTCAATCTGCTCCACTTCCTCTTCGGCTGCCCGAATCCGCTCGTTCTTGGTGGCGGGAACGGCGATGTCGGCAATGGATACCGTGGTTCCGGAACGGGTGCTGTAGAGGAACCCGAGCTGCATGATCTTATCCAGGACGTGAGCTGTCTCTGCCGCACCCAGCTGTTTGTAGAGGCGGTCCACCAGGTTAGCCAGCTTCTTCTTGTCCAGGGCCTCATTGATGAAGCCAAACCCTTCAGGCATAATGCTGTTCACCAGCAGACGCCCTGTGGTGGTCTCCAGGCGCGTTCTCTCCTCGTCGTCCAGGCGCAGAATGATCTTCGCATGCAGGCTGATGGAGCCGGAATTGTACGCATGGAGTACCTCTTCCTCGGAGCCGAAGTAACGACCTTCGCCTGGGGCACCCTCTTTCACCGACGTCAGGTAATACAGACCAATGACCATGTCCTGGTTAGGCGTGACAATGGGTCTTCCGCTGGACGGAACCAGGATGTTGTTGGTGGAGAGCATGAGCAGCCGTGCTTCAGCCTGAGCTTCTGCGGACAGGGGCACGTGCACAGCCATTTGGTCGCCGTCAAAGTCCGCGTTGTAAGCTGCGCAGACCAGCGGATGCAGCTGAATGGCCCTTCCTTCCACCAGTACCGGCTCGAAGGCCTGAATACCCAGCCTATGCAGGGTGGGCGCCCTGTTGAGCAGCACGGGGTGTTCTTTGATAACCTCTTCCACAATGTCCCAGACCTCTGGGCGTACCCGGTCCACCATCTTCTTGGCGCTCTTGATGTTGTGGGCAATCCCCTTTTCCACAAGCTCTTTCATGACAAAGGGTTTGAAAAGCTCCAGAGCCATTTCTTTGGGCAAACCGCACTGATGCATGCGCAGTTTGGGGCCGACCACGATTACGGACCGGCCGGAATAGTCCACGCGCTTGCCCAGCAGATTCTGGCGGAAGCGGCCCTGTTTCCCTTTGAGCATATCGCTGAGGGATTTCAAAGGCCGGTTGCCCGGGCCGGTTACCGGCCTGCCCCGGCGGCCGTTATCAATCAGGGCATCCACCGCCTCCTGCAGCATGCGCTTCTCGTTGCGCACGATAATATCAGGTGCCCCCAGTTCCAGGAGCCTTTTCAGGCGGTTGTTGCGGTTAATGACCCGACGGTAGAGATCGTTCAGGTCGGAAGTGGCAAAGCGTCCACCGTCCAGCTGCACCATGGGCCGCAGCTCCGGTGGGATCACAGGTATGACGTCCAAAATCATCCATGCCGGATCATTGCCCGAAGCGCGGAAAGCTTCCACTACTTCCAGGCGCCGCACGGCGCGCAGCCGCCTTTGGCCTGAAGAACCTTCGATTTCTTTGCGCAGCTCATCGCTGAGTTCATCTAGATCCAGCTGCTGAAGAAGCTTTTTAATGGCTTCCGCACCAATTCCTGCCTGGAAAGCATTGCCGTACTTATCACGGTATTCCCGGTATTCCGCCTCGCTGAGCAGCTGCTGCTTGGTGAGTCCGGTAACGGCAGTGTCGCCGGGATCAATGACAATATAAGATGCGAAATACAGCACTTTCTCCAAAGTCCGCGGAGACATATCTAAAATCAAGCCCATCCGGCTGGGTATGCCTTTGAAAAACCAAATATGGGAAACCGGGGCGGCCAGTTCAATATGCCCCATGCGCTCACGCCGCACTTTGGCTCGGGTCACTTCCACGCCGCAGCGATCGCACACAATACCTTTGTACCGCACGCGCTTATACTTGCCGCAGTGGCATTCCCAATCCCGCGTTGGTCCAAAGATCTTCTCACAGAAAAGGCCTTCGCGCTCAGGCTTTAGGGTCCGGTAGTTGATGGTCTCCGGCTTCTTAACCTCACCGCTGGACCAAGCCCGGATCTGTTCTGGTGATGCCAGCCCAATTCGAATCCGATCGAAATTATTGATATCCAGCAAGGGCTGTCCCTCCTTCTTGTCTATCCGCTAGTTGCGTGCACGCTCCGTGAAGCTACAGATCGTCCTCCTCTGACAGATCATCCAGTTCATCTAAGGAAGAATCCTCGTCATCGAAATCCAGATCATCCTCGTCAAAATCCACAGCAAAATCTTCGTCTTCTACAGTATCCTCGGCAGAATCCTCTTCGGGCAGGAAGGACTCGTCCTCGTCCTCATCTGCGTCCTGCTCGTCTTCTTCTGCCTGCCTCACTCTGGAGCGGTTCTCCTGCCCCTGTGCACGGGCAGAGTTCGCACCCGAACCTGCGCTTTGGATATCAATCCCCAGTTCCCTGGCCATTTCGCTGATATCCTCTTCATCTTCCTTAATCTCGATTTCTTCTTCGTTTTCGCTGAGCACCCTTACGTCCAAGGCCAGGCTTTGCAGCTCTTTCACCAGCACCCTAAAGGATTCGGGTACCCCGGGTTCGGGGATGTTTTCGCCTTTGACAATGGCCTCATAGGTCTTCACCCGGCCCACAACATCGTCGGACTTGACGGTGAGGATTTCCTGCAGGGTGTAAGCGGCCCCGTAGGCCTCCAAAGCCCAAACCTCCATTTCACCAAACCTCTGCCCGCCAAACTGGGCCTTGCCGCCCAAGGGCTGCTGCGTTACCAGAGAGTACGGGCCGGTGGAGCGGGCGTGGATCTTGTCGTCCACCAAGTGGGCCAATTTCACCATGTAGATAATGCCCACGGTAACTGGGTTGTCAAAGGGCTCGCCGGTTCTGCCATCATAGAGAACGGTCTTGCCGTCCCGGGACATCCCGGCCCTCTCCATCATATCCATAACCTCAATCTCGCTGGCGCCGTCAAACACGGGCGTAGCCACCTGGAGGCCCAGGATTTTCGCGGCCATACCCAAGTGAGTCTCTAGGATCTGCCCGATGTTCATACGCGAAGGCACGCCCAGGGGATTGAGCACGATCTGTACTGGAGTCCCATCGGGCAGGAAGGGCATATCTTCCACGGGCATGATCCGGGAGATTACGCCCTTGTTGCCGTGGCGACCCGCCATCTTATCTCCTTCGGAGATCTTGCGCTTCTGCGCCACATAGCAGCGGACCAGCCGGTTTACTCCTGGAGGCAGTTCATCGCCTTCATCCCTGCTGAAGACGCGGACATCTACCACGATGCCGCCTTCCCCGTGGGGTACCCGCAGGGAAGTATCCCTGACCTCACGGGCCTTTTCGCCGAAAATGGCCCGCAGGAGTCTTTCTTCTGCCGTAAGCTCCGTTTCGCCCTTGGGAGTCACTTTACCCACCAGGATATCGCCGGGCTTAACCTCTGCACCAACGCGCACGATACCTCGATCGTCCAGGTTCTTTAAACTATCTTCGCCCACGTTGGGAATATCACGGGTGATCTCCTCAGGCCCCAGCTTGGTATCGCGGGCTTGGGCTTCATACTCCTCAATGTGAATGGACGTAAAGACGTCTTCTTTCACCAGCTCTTCGCTGATCAAAATGGCGTCCTCGTAGTTGTAGCCTTCCCAGGGCATAAACGCGACCAGTACATTGCGGCCCAGGGCCAGCTCACCTTGATCCGTGGACGGACCATCCGCGAGCACATCGCCCCTTTTCACCCGCTGGCCCACATAGCAGATGGGCTTCTGGTTAATACACGTTCCCTGGTTAGAACGCTCGAACTTCTTGAGTCTGTAGCGGTCCACGCCTTGGGCAGTCCTGACGACAATCTCCCGGCCGGTGATTCTTTCCACAACACCTTCGTTTTTGGCCAGGATAACAGCGCCGGAGTCTACTGCGGCCCTGTATTCCATTCCCGTACCCACGATGGGAGCTTGCGCATCCACCAAGGGCACGGCCTGGCGCTGCATGTTGGCACCCATGAGTGCCCGGGCTCCCTCGTTGTTTTCCAAGAAGGGAATGAGGGCGGTGGCGATACTGACGATCTGCTTCGGCGAGACGTCCATGAAGTCCACTGTCTCCGCGGGAACCATTTTGATCTCTTCGCCCTCGCGCACAGTGACCTTGGACCCGGCAAACCTGCCTTCTTCGGTGGTGGGTTCATTGGCTTGGGCCACGCGGAAGACATCTTCCTCATCGGCCGTTAGATAACGGATTTCATCGGTAACCAGCCCGTTTTCCACCACCCTGTAGGGCGTCTCAATGAAGCCGTACTCATTAATCTGGGCATAGGTACAGAGAGCGCCGATCAAACCGATGTTGGGACCCTCGGGCGTCTCAATTGGGCACATACGGCCGTAGTGGGAGTGGTGCACGTCCCTGACCTCAAACCCCGCACGGTCCCTGGATAAGCCGCCTGGCCCCAAGGCGCTTAGACGGCGCTTATGGGTCAGCTCGGAAAGGGGATTGGTTTGATCCATGAACTGGGAAAGCTGGCTGGAACCGAAGAACTCCTTAATGGCGGCAACCACAGGACGAATATTGATCAAGGCCTGGGGAGTGATCACATCCACGTCCTGGATGGTCATGCGCTCCCGCACTACCCGTTCCATGCGGCTCAAGCCGATGCGGAACTGGTTCTGCAGCAGCTCGCCTACGCTTTTCAGGCGGCGGTTGCCCAGGTGGTCAATATCGTCCACTGAACCGATATCCGCAGCCAAGCCAACCATGTAATTGATGGTGGCGAGGATGTCGCCGGGAGTGATCACTGTTAGGGATGCATCGGGCTGTTCATTGGAAAACAGCCTAATCTGCCTGCCTTCCCTGGTGGTAAGCAGTACAGCATTGATCCCCGCCTGCTGGATCTGCTCCGCCTGCCGACGGGTCATCTTCTGGCCCCGCTCCACAATCACCTCGCCGGTTTCGGGATGCACCACATTCTCAGTGCTCACCCGGCCCACCAGCCGCTCGGTGAGGCGGAGCTTTTTATTGATCTTGTAGCGGCCTACGCCTGCCAGATCGTAGCGCTTGGGCTCGTAAAAGAGCGTGGAAAACAGCCCGCGGGCACTCTCCTCCGTGGGAGGTTCCCCGGGGCGCAGGCGTTTGTAAATCTCGATCATTGCTTCAGCTTCAGATTGGGTATTATCCTTTTCCAGGGTGGCTAGAATCTCAGGCGCGTCGTTAAACGCCTCCCGGATGGCAGCGTCGCTGCCTAAGCCAACGGCGCGGATGAGGACGGTGGCGGGGAGTTTGCGGGTCCTGTCAATGCGCACCCAAATCACGTCGTTGGAGTCGGTTTCAAACTCCAACCAAGCACCGCGGTTGGGAATTATGTTCGCGGAAAAGAGCTTCTTGCCGCTGGTATCCACGGTGAAGTTGAAGTAGACTCCCGGGGATCTCACCAGCTGGCTGACGACGACACGCTCAGAACCGTTGATAATAAAGGTTCCGTTCTCGGTCATAAGGGGGAAGTCACCCATGAAGACCTCTTGCTCTTTCACTTCACCTGTTTCCTTGTTGACCAGCCGCACTCGCACACGAAGGGGAGCAGAATAGGTAACATCGCGGTTCTTGCACTCTTCCACATCATACTTGGGCTCGCCAAAGTCATAGTCCAGGAACTCCAAGACTAGATTGCCCGTGAAATCCTGGATGGGAGATACATCATCAAACATCTCCCGCAAACCTTCATGCAGAAACCACTGGTACGATTTGTGCTGGATCTCCACCAAATCGGGCATCTCCAGTACTTCCCGGATCTTCCCAAAACTGTAGCGCTCCCGTCTTCCCACGTGCTTTGCTTCTACCAAGGGCCCTCTCCTCCTTACGATATCCTAGAAAACATGACGAAAAGCAAGGGTAATTCCCCTCGCTTCACTATTCGTTTTCCAGACACACCTTCTGAAAATATTCTTTACGATAGCAGGATTCCGCACCTCTATGTTGAATAAAGACTAAGCAGGAGGATTTTCCCCCTTTGTCTTGGATGGTAACACTAGTCCATGATAACACAGGGGTTTTTGGTTGTCAAGCAATGTATATCTGAGTTTGTCTCCAAATATGCCAAGAAAAGGGACTTCCCCAACCGGGGAGGTCCCTTCTTTTTCTGGACTACTTAATTTCGACAGTTGCACCGGCCTCTTCCAGCTTAGCCTTGGTTTCTTCGGCCACTTCCTTGGATACGCCTTCCTTAACCGGGCTGGGTGCGTTGTCCACCAGTTCCTTGGCTTCTTTGAGACCAAGGGAGGTGAGCTCACGGACGACCTTAATCACGTTGATCTTCTTCTCGCCAGCGCTCTGGAGAATGACGTCAAACTCGGTCTTCTCTTCTGCAGCCTCAGCAGCGGCAGCGGGAGCGGCGGCAGCCACGGCCACGGGAGCGGCTGCGGATACGCCAAACTTCTCTTCCATAGCCTTAACCAGTTCGCTCAGTTCCAGGACGGTCATATTCTCAATAGCTTCCAAAATTTGCTCTTTCGTCATCTTAAATTAACCTCCTTAAGGATGCAGCTATGCACCAGCTGCTTCTTTTTGTTTTCTAACTGCCTCTAAGGCATAAACCAAGTTGCGAATATTGCCCTGCAGGACGTTGACCATGCCATAAATGGGCCCTTGCATGCCACGCAGTACCATGGAGAGAAGTTGTTCTCTGCCCGGCAGGTTCGCCAGATCGGTCACAGCTGCTGCCGCAACCACTCGCCCCTCCACAATCCCGCCTTTGATCTCCAGCGCCTTGTTCTTCTTGGCGAACTCACCGAGGACCTTGGCTGGAGCCACGGGATCCTCGTAACCAAAGGCAAATGCAGTGGGACCGTTGAGATAGGGCACCAAATCATCCATGTCCAGTGCCTTTGCCGCCAGGATGGCCAGGGTGTTTTTCAAAACCTTGAACTCAACCTGGGCATTCCTCGCTTCCCGGCGGAGCTGCGTCATCTCTTCAGCGTTCAGGCCGCGGTAATCGGCCAATACTGCTCCTTGTGCCTTGGAGAGACGCTCTTGAATTTCTTGAACCATTGCCTCTTTTTCCGGTCTTGCCATCGTTTCACCTCCCCATGCAAAAGAAAAGGGACCTACCGCAGCCGAGCGGAGATCCCTGAATTAGATCACAAGTTCACAGGAAAACTGACTCTCCAACCTCGGTGGGCGCAGCACCGCTGCTTTAAGGCGTCTAGGGACGCCACCGACTGTCTACGGTTTGGTTATTCACTTGTACAGCATGATTAGTATAGCATGCACCCGTGGCGGGGTCAACCCACCTAGGCGCTATTTTGCCAGAACAGCCTCTTGGGGGTTCAGACGAACGCCCGGTCCCATGGTGCTGGACAGGTGAACCTTACGGATAAACGCACCCTTGGCAGCCGCGGGGCGCGATTTTACCACCGCATCCATGAGGGCAACGAAGTTCTCATAGAGCTGCTCGTCGCTGAAGCTCACTTTGCCGATGGGCACATGCATGCCCGCTTCCTTGTTGACGCGGTACTCCACTTTACCTGCCTTGGAATCCTGGACCGCTTTGGCCACTTCAAAGGTGACGGTTCCGGTACGGGGGTTCGGCATGAGGCCGCGGGGGCCCAGAATCCTACCAAGCTTACCCACAACACCCATCATGTCAGGCGTGGCAATGGCCACATCAAAGTCAGTCCAGCCGCCCTGAATCTTCTCAGCCAGATCTTCGGCGCCCACGAAATCGGCACCGGCCTGCCTGGCCTCTTCCGCCTTGTCGGCTTTGGCAAAGACCAAAACCCTTACCTCCCGCCCTGTGCCATGGGGCAGCACTACTGTGCCGCGCACCTGCTGATCGGCGTGCCTGGGATCAACACCCAGTTTGAAAGCAACTTCAACTGTCTCGTCAAATTTAGCGGTGGCACACTGCTTCACCAAGGCAATGGCCTCGGCAGGCGAGTAGAATTTCTGGCGATCAACGAGCTTAGCAGCCTCTTGATACCTCTTACCTCGTTTTGCCACAGTTCTTTCCTCCTTTGTGGTGCTAGCGGATTGCATCCTCCCACTAATATTTACAGCGCTTCCGGTTAGTCTTCAACAAGGACGCCCATGCTTCTGGCGGTACCTTCCACCATGCGCATGGCTCCTTCCAGGTCTGCCGCGTTGAGGTCGGGCATTTTCAGTTCGGCAATCTCTTTGATCTGACTGCGCTTAATGGTGCCCACCTTCTCCCGATTCGGCACACCGGAACCGCGCTCAATATTCATAGCCTTTTTGATCAGTACTGATGCCGGTGGAGTCTTGGTCACAAACGTGAAGGTGCGGTCTTCAAAGACTGTGATGACCACAGGAATGATCATTCCTGCCTGATTGGCAGTGCGTTCGTTGAACGCTTTGCAGAACTCCATAATGTTGACACCATGCTGACCTAAAGCCGTTCCTACCGGCGGCGCCGGGTTAGCCTTGCCTGCTGGTACCTGCAACTTGATTAAGGCACTTACCTTTTTGGCCACGGCGCATACACCCCCTTACGATAATGTGGTTATGGCGGACTTTTCGTCCTCCCACTCAAAAACCTACAACTTACTTACTTGGTGAAAATCCAGCTCAACGGGGGTATCACGGCCAAACATAGAAATGCTGACCCACATTTTCCCCTTTTCTGGATTGACCTCTGTAACGGTGCCTGTGAAATCTTGGAATGGCCCCGAGACAACCCTGACAGCATCCCCTTTGTCAAAAACACTGGACGCCCTGGTCATGCCCATCTGGCGTAGGATCATCTCCACCTCGTGTTTCTCCAAGGGAATGGGCTTAACCCCGCTGCTCACGAAGCCGGTCACTCCAGGCGTGTTGCGGACCACATACCACGAATCATCGCCCATGATCATCTCCACCAACACGTAGCCTGGGAATACCTTGCGTTTGGAGACCTTTTTCTTCCCGTCCTTGTACTCCACAACCTCTTCCATGGGCACAACGATCTGGAAGATCTTGTCCTCCATCTCCATGGATTGGATCCTCTTCTCAAGGTCGGTCTTTACTTTGTTTTCGTAGCCTGAGTATGTGTGCACCACATACCAGTTCTTTTCTCCAGCTGCCTTCTCACTCATGACCTACCGACCAGAGCACTGGTCTTACCCTCCTAATTGACTCAATAGGTTCAGAATCGCAGTCACGATCACGTCCACCACGCCTGTGAATACCGCGACAATGACTACTGTGACCAGTACTACAATGGTATAAGTGACAAGCTCTTTGCGGTTGGGCCAAGACACTTTGCGCATCTCGCCGCGCACTTCGCGCAGGAACTTCGTGATCTTATTCCAAAGGGCGGGTTTGCTCTGGACTGATGCCACTTTCTTCACTTCCTTCTGCACCCTATCGGGTCTCTTTGTGAACGGTATGGGTCCTGCAGAACTTGCAGAACTTCTTCAGTTCAATGCGATCCGGATCGTTTTTTCTGTTCTTATCAGTGCGGTAGTTCCGGTTCTTGCATTGCGTACACTCTAGTGTGATACCGACACGCACAGCCGCCACCTCCAGACAGTCGAAATACCCCTAGAATTTAACACATTTCAGATCGGGTGTCAATACCCCGTCAGGCGTGCGTTTCTCCTGCATTTGCTGCTTGGCCCGGACATTTCCAAGAGAAAAGGGGGATTTTTCCCCCTGATAACACAAACCTATCCAGCATACCAAGCTCTGGCCCCAGCCTCCGGTGGGACTACTCCAGGATCTTGGTTACAACACCGGCGCCAACTGTGCGGCCGCCTTCACGTACCGCGA
>FIZK01000055.1 GCA_900018335.1 uncultured Clostridia bacterium
TTGCAGTGCCGCTTTGCCGTAGCCGCGTCCTTGGTACGCTTGGTCGATCATGATTCTCGCCAGATAATACACATCCTCGTCGTCCTCTGGATCGTTGGCGTCCTGCGGTTGGTAGATAGCCATGACAAATCCAACCATCCTATCCTCATGGTAGATGGCAAAGGGCATGGGAGTATACAGCTCGTGATTGGTCAGCGCATAGGCTTCGCAAAGGCTGTAAGCGTTGGATGCAATAAACTCTCGCTGCGGTTCCGTCAACGTAAGCCTGATGCACTCTTCAAAGTTGTCCACCGTTATTGGTTCCAGTGAAACCATGGATCGTCAACTCCTCATCAAACCACGTAAAAGACTGAGGCACTCTGCACCTGCATGCAGTACCTCAGTCTATTAGTTGTGTTCAGTGTCTTGGGGCATTTTCGCTGTTACTGGACAGTATCCATCACCGGCTGCAGAAAAATGGTTTGATCCCGCCGCGGCCCAACAGATACCATCTGAACGGGGCAACCCACCTGTTCGGCTATGAACTGCAAATAGGCCTGGGCCTGCTCCGGGAGCTCCTCGAAGGAACGCACCGCGCTGATCTCTTCCTTCCATCCAGAAAGAGTCTCGTAGATCGGCCTGCACTCTTCTAGAACCTCCAGATCCGCAGGAAAATGCTCTAGGCGCTCACCGCGATACTCATAGGCCACACATACCTTGACCTCGTCCAAGGCATCCAGGACATCCAGGAGCGTTATTGCCAGGCCGGTCAGGCCATTCACCCGCACGGCATAACGTACCATCACCGCATCGAACCAGCCGCAGCGCCTGGGCCTTCCTGTTGTGGTACCGTACTCCCTGCCCCGCTCCCGGATGAGATCGCCTGTGGCATCCCTTAGTTCCGTGGGAAACGGACCTTCCCCCACCCTGGTGGTATAGGCCTTCACAACGCCAATCACTCCATCGATCTGGTTCGGACCTAGGCCCGCACCGGGAGCGGCGCCGCCGGCAGTGGGGTTGGAAGAGGTGACAAAGGGATAGGTGCCGTGGTCAATGTCCAAAAGCGTACCTTGGGCCCCTTCCAAAAGGATGTTCAGGCCCTTTTCCCGGGCCTCATGCAGCAGCAGCGAAGTATCGGTGATCAGGGGGGCCAAGACCCTGCCGTACTCCAGATACTCCTCCAAAAGTTCTGCCGGATCAAAACCTGGATGGCCGTACACCTTCTGCAGCAGCGGGTTCTTAAAGGCTAGAGCCTGTTCCAAAGCCCTCTCCAACCGGGCCGGGCTTTTCAGGTCAAGCATGCGGATCCCCATGCGCATATACTTATCCACATAGGCTGGCCCGATACCCCGGGCTGTGGTGCCGATTTTCGAAACCCTGCGGGACTCTTCCAGTTCATCCAGGACCCGATGGTAGGGCATGATCACATGGGCCCGTTCACTAACGTACAAGTTGGAGGTGGAAATGCCCCAAGCATTCAGAGATTGGATCTCGCTGCAGAGCACCTGGGGATCCACAACCACCCCATTGCCGATAATGCACATGGTGTCCGCAGAGAGGATTCCCGAGGGAACCAAATGCAGTTTGTATGTTTTCTCGCCTACCACCACCGTGTGACCGGCGTTGTTCCCACCCTGGTAGCGAACGACCACGTCGGCCTGGGACGCCAAGACATCGGTGATCTTCCCCTTACCTTCATCACCCCATTGGGTGCCCACCAATGCAACTACGCTCATCTACTGTCCTCCTCGTCTGGCATGCGGAAGAACTTCCTCGTGTTTTCGGAAGTCACCCGCACAACCTCCTCCACAGACACCCCGTGGATCTCCGCCAGCTTCTGGGCGATCAGGCCCACATAGGCTGGTTCATTGCGTTTTCCCCGGTGGGGATGGGGAGTGAGATAGGGGCAATCCGTTTCCAAAAGGATGTGCTCCAAGGGTATCCCCTCTACCACGCTGCGCAGCCTACTGGCGTTCTGAAAAGTGATGGGTCCTCCAAAGGAGAAATAGTGGCCCATCTGCATGTAGTCCCTAGCCATCTCCAGACTGCCGGAATAGCAGTGCAAGAGGCAGGGCACTTGTGGATACTCGCTTAAGATGTCTAAGGTATCTTTGGCTGCCTCCCTGGAATGGACCACCACGGGCAGCCCCAGCTCCTCGGCTAAGGCCAGCTGCGCCCTGAACACTGCGCGCTGCTCATCCCGGGGGGAGTTATCATAGTAATAGTCCAGCCCGGCTTCGCCAATGGCCAACACCTTTGGATGGCCCGCCAGCTCCAGAAGACCGCGTTGGACCTCTTCGTCCCACAGCTTCGCATCGTGGGGGTGCAGTCCCACCACAGCCCACAGGCTCTCAAAGCGTTCCGCCAATTTCACAGCGCACTGGGAGGAAGGCAGATCATAACCCACATTGATTATGGCCGCCACGCCTGCCTCCTGCGCCCTCTCCACAACATCAGAAAGATCAGCCCTGAACCGGGGATCGTTGAGATGGGCGTGGCTATCGATCATCCCTACCATCCTATTTCACCCTGCTCCCGGCCGGAATGGCTTCGGATACGCTCACCACTTCCAGCCTTCCATCGGGCGCAGTGGCGGCCAGGAGCATGCCTTGGGACAGCTCGCCCCGGAGTTTAGCAGGTTTGAGGTTCTTCACCACAACGATGCGTTTACCCACCAAATCGTCCGGCTCGTAGTGCTGGGCAATACCGGCCACAATCTGCCGCTTTTCGCTTCCGATATCCACCTGCAGCTTCAAGAGCCGGTCGGCACCTTGAATCCTGGAGGCCTCCAGAACCTCAGCAATCACCAGTTCACACCGCATGAAATCCTCTATGCCGATGAGCACACCCTCGGGGCCGGGGGCCTTTTCTTCGCTGGCCTTCGGTTTCTCAGGCTTCTTGGGCGCAGGTGCAGGCTCTTCTTTTTCCACTTCGATGCGCGGGAAAATGGGATCTCCCTTGCGGGTCTGGATTCCCGGTGTCAAGCGGCCCCATTCAGTATCAGCCAAGGTGTTCTGGTCCAGATCCTCCAAACCCAACTGCGCCCAGATCTTCGCGCCCGTTTCCGGTATGAAGGATTTCACCAGCAGGGCCACAATGCGCAGGGTTTCCAGGAGGTTGTACATTACAGTGCCCAGCTCAGCTTTATCCTCCTGCTTGGCCAGGTTCCAGGGGGCCCGTTCGTCCACGTACTTATTCGCTCTGCCCACGAGCCTCCAGATGCTGGCCAGGGCTTCGTTGATCTTCAGATCCTTGATCAAGTCGTCTACCTTTGCGCCCAGACCGTTGGCATGGTTGATGAGATCGCGATCCACTTCGCTCAGGGCAGCGGCCGGCTCAGGCACCACGCCGTCGAAGTAGCGGTTGAGCATGGACAGGGTGCGGTTGAGCAGGTTGCCCAAATCGTTGGCTAAATCGGCATTCGTCCTCTCAATGAGAGCCCGCCGTGAGAAGTTTCCGTCCTGCCCAAAGGAGATTTCCCTCAGGAGGAAGTAGCGGATGGGATCCACGCCAAACTCCGCAATGAGCGCCAAGGGATCCACCACATTGCCCTTGGACTTGGACATTTTCTCGCTGTCGGAGAGGAGCCAGCCGTGACCGAAGACGGTCTTGGGCAGGGGCAGATCCAGGGCCATGAGCATGATGGGCCAGACGATGGTGTGGAAGCGCATAATCTCCTTGCCCACCAGATGCAGATCTGCAGGCCACCATTTCTCCATCAGTTCAGTGGGTTCAGGATAACCCAAGGCCGTTAGATAATTGGTCAAGGCGTCAAACCACACGTAAATCACGTGGCCTTCGGCATTGGGCACAGGGATGCCCCAATCAAAGGTGGTACGGGAGACACAAAGGTCCTCCAGGCCGCTTTTGATGAAGTTCACCATCTCGTTGCGCCTGCTCTCCGGCTGGATGAACTCGGGGTGTTGTTCAATGTGCTCCAGCAAGCGATCAGCGTACTTGGAGATCCGGAAGAAATAGCTTTCTTCCTGCACCAACTCCACAGGCCGCCCGCAGTCGGGGCAGTTGCCGTCCTCCAGGCGGTTTTCCAGCCAGAACGTCTCACAGGGCGTGCAGTACCAGCCCTCATAGGCGCTCTTGTAGATATCACCCTTGGCATAGATCTTCTGGAATACGGCCTGGACGGCTCTATGATGCCGCTCATCTGTGGTGCGCACAAAGTCGTCGTACTTGATGTTCAGCCTTTCCCAGAGATCCTTAAAAGAGGCCACAATCTCATCCACATACTCTTTTGGTGTGACGCCTTTGGCCGCCGCGGCCCTTTGGATCTTCTGCCCGTGCTCATCGGAGCCGGTGACAAAATACGCTTCGCGGCCGGCAAAACGATGCCAGCGGGCTAAGGAGTCAGCCACGGTAGTGGTATAGGCATGGCCGATGTGCAGATTATCACTGGGGTAATAAATGGGAGTAGTTAAGTAATAGCGTTCTTTGGTGGTCATAATTCCATCCTCCTCTCTCAAAATGAAAAAGCCCTCGATCCCCTTGGGACGAGAGCTCCTGCTCACGCGGTACCACCCAATTTCGCCGCTTGACGCGCCAAGCTCACCGCGCCTACGGCCTCGTAGTGGTGCGATAACGGGACCCACCGGTGAACCTACTGCTAGTTCAGCTCACTGCTCCTGGATCATCTTCAGCTTAGGCCTTCTCATCAGGTTCGCAGCACCCCTGACTCTCTGGGGAGAATTCCTAAACCTACTCTTCCATTCATCGCCTCGATCTATGCGGTTATTGAAATCTTAGCTTTTATCCCAAGGTTTGTCAAGAGTAGGCAGGTTTGACTCCCAACATACTATGGGCAGAGCAAGGACCAGGCATGTTCAGTAGAGGAAAGGCGGAAGGCCTTGAAAAAGAAAACCGCACTCCAGTTCGCCGTTCTCTGTGGAGTTCCCTTTGTCATGGTTCTGGGGAACTCCATGCTGATCCCTGTCTTCCCCCAGATGAAACAAGCCATGTCCCTCAGCCAATTTCAGGTTGGGCTCATCGTCACCTTCTTCTCCATTCCTGCTGGGCTCCTCATCCCCCTGGCGGGATTTTTGTCCGACCGTTTTGGCCGCAAGGTGATCATGGTCCCGGCCCTGATGGTGTACGGCGTAGGCGGGTTAATCTGCGGGTTTGCCGCCCTGACGCTGCGCAAACCCTACTACCTGCTGCTCTTTGGCCGAGCCGTGCAGGGGGCGGGAGCGGGCGGCACCTACCAGCTGGCCATGGCCCTCACCGGCGACACTTTCCAAAGCAGTGAACGGACCAAAGCCCTGGGACTGCTTGAGGCCGCCAATGGGCTGGGGAAAGTGTTAAGCCCCATTTTGGGGTCCTTGATTGCCCTGCTTTCCTGGTATGCCCCGTTTTTCGCCTACGGGCTGTTGGCCTTCCCCATCGCCCTGGGGGTGTGGTTCTTGGTTCCGGAAAACCGCAAGAAGCTGTCCCAGGACAGCCTGACAGA
>FIZK01000056.1 GCA_900018335.1 uncultured Clostridia bacterium
TACAGGCGATCCGCGTGCCAGCGGATGTGTTGGATGATGCCATAGTTTACCTCAGGATCATCTTGGCCGGCACAATATTCACAGGGTTTTACAACATGGCCAACTTCCTGGCCAGGTCCCTAGGTGATTCCCTTACTCCGACCCTGGTTTTGGTGATCACAAGCATTCTTAACGTTGGCCTAAACCTGCTCTTTGTGCTCACCTTCCAGATGGGCGTGGCCGGTGTGGCTTACGCGACAGTTCTGGCAACCCTTGTTTCGGCTATCGTGTGTTGGGCCATTGTGTGGAAGAAGATGCCCGTGGTTCGCCCCACCGCGGAAACGCTCAAACCGGAAAGCGCCATTGTGAGGATGGTGGTGAGGATGGGACTTCCCTCCGCCCTGCAGTACTCCATGGTCTCCATTGGGGCTTTGTCGGTGCAGACTATGGTAAACGTTTTTGGCTCCACGGTCATGGCGGCCTACAGCGCGGGCACTAAGATCGAGGCTTTGGTCTCTTTTCCTCCTGGAGGCGTCACCCAGGCCATGCAGATCTTTACTGGCCAGAACGTGGGGGCTGGTAAGGACGATAGAGTGCGCAGTGGTTTTAAAGCCGGCCTAGCCATGATAGCCATGTACTCGGTCTTCTCAGGGCTGCTGATGATCTTTGGAGGCCGAACGCTCATGGGGATCTTTACCAAAGAAGCGGGTGAACTTGTGCAAGTAGGGCACCGCTACCTGGTCATCAGCGGTTTAGGTGTGTTCTCCTTGGGCCTTTTGTACCTAAGCAGATCTACATTGGTGGGTGCCGGTGACGCTGCCGCTGGTGCTTACATCAGCCTCTTCGAATTGGGGCTGCGCATCGTCGCCGCCTATCTCTTGTCGCACTTCACTTCCTTAGGTTACATGGGCGTGTTTATGGGTGGGCCCATTAGCTGGACGGTGGCTGGCCTGTACTCCTATGTACGCTACAGGCGCGGTGATTGGATGTCCAAGCGTTTAACGGGAGAAGCCAAACCGGCATAAGACACAGCAATAACGTGCAGTTTAGCCAAAATCATCTGTAGGAAAGGGGTAGTCTGTTGTTTGAGAGCTTCTTAGTCAGAGAAGGCAGTTTACAGAACGTTGAGAAAGACGGGTTCATCGTAGGCTTCAAGTTCGATGTAAGGAACTGCGATTATCGCGGCTGCTTTTTGAGCCTCCATACCGGTTATTACATCGAAGTGGATGGTGAAGTGTTCCCCGTTGAACTGCAGAAATTCGAGATCAACGGCAAGCCGCCGAGAAGCTTCGACGAGATTGCAAAATGCGTGTGGGAACACTGGGATTTCGATGATTGGGCCACAGTGTACGTGCAGAAACCTGGTGGGCTGTCCAAGGGCAAGCACCGTCTAGGGATCTATCAAGGTGTGATGGCTCAGTATGGCTGGATGCCCCATGACCAAGAGTGGATAGATAATCCGCCTAGTCCCCTGGAAATCCGCGGGAAACAGACTGGCATCTACTACTACGACCTAGAAGTTGAATAAGAAGGGAGCAGACAACATGGCGATCAAAAGAGGAGTGTCCTTATACAGCTACCAGCAGGCTCAGTTCTTGGGCCAAATGGATTACCGGGATATGGCCCGGGAACTCCGCGAGGGGCTAGATTGTGATGGCATTGAGATCATCAATGAAGCCACTGTGCCGGGCTATCCCTTCCCCAGCAGAGAGTTTTTGGCGGATTGGCACAACACCTTGGCCCGCTATGACCTTACTCCTGTTGCCCTGGACGGGTTCCTTGATACCCTGCGCTTTCGCGATCATGTCATGACCAAGGCCGAAGCGGCAGAGCTCATTAAGTTAGACCTGCAGTTAGCCCATGACATGGGGTTTACGCACATCCGGACCATGACGGGGCTGCCCGTTGAGGTTATTGAACGTGCACTGCCCACAGCTGAAAAGCTGGATGTGAAAATCGCCTGGGAAATCCATGCACCTATTCCCATCAAACCAGATCCCACGATTCAAGGGCTGTATTGCGAAAGTCCCGGAACCGCGGTGGCTGACACCGTAGAGTTCATCGAGAAGACCGGAACCAAGCATGTGGGCTTTGTACCCGATATGGGGATCTTCATGAGAGCTCCTTACCTCAGCGGCGTACACCGCCTCATCCGCACTCTAGAAGACAGGGAGCTGGCGGAGCAGATTAGTGAACTGATGGAAGAGGTTCCCTTGAGTGAGCTAGGCGCAGAGGTGGAAAAACGCTGGCCTGGGCGCTTGAATCCCCAACAAAAGCGGGCGCTGAGCTGGAAAATGCATGCCGCACCGGAAGATCTGGAACTGATCCTGCCCTATGTCTTCAGCATCCACGGCAAGGCCCACAACATGGTGGAAATACCGGGCAAACCCGGCCAGTATGAAGAACCGGCCCTCATGTACGCAGAAGTCATCGAAGTACTCAAGAAAAACAACTGGGACGGCTACATCTGTACAGAGTTTGAGGGTCAGCGTGCTTACCAAGACAGGGGTATTGAGCACTTGCTTGATGAGGTCGAACAGGTCCGGCGCCACCATGAGATGCTGAAGCGCTTGATCGGTGAGTAGGTTAGGGTTTGGGGGAAGGCCCTAAGGCCTTCCCGCAGCTGGCTTTTGAGGATAGCCTGCAGCCAGAGGGCAAATTCGTGAGGAGTGGCAAGGGTGCTCAAATACATTACCAAACGCTTCTTGTATATCATCCCCGTTATGTTTGGGGTTTTGGTGCTGGTCTTTCTGATGAAAGTCTGGATGCCCGGCGACCCCGTGACAGAGCTGCTGCCCATCTCGGCATCGCAGGAAGAACGTGACCGCCTGCGCGAGGAACTCGGTCTCAACGATCCCATTCCCGTACAGTTTGTCAATTATGTATGGGGAGTTGTGACCAGAGGAGACTTGGGCACCTCCTACAAGACAAAGCAACCCGTTGCTGTGGAGTTGATGCAGCGCTTGCCCAAGACAATGACGGTTGCCTTTTTTGCCATCTTTGTCAGCCAGATCATTGCCACGCCACTAGGAATTTTAGCTGCGGTAAAGCAGAACACGTGGATTGACAGTGTGATTGTGTTTTTCACCATGGTTGGGGCGGCGATTCCCAACTTCTGGCTGGCGCTGATGATGATCATGTTCTTCAGTGTTGATCTGAAGTGGCTGCCTTCCATGTATAACGGAACTTTACCCAGCTGGATCATGCCCATCGCTGCCGTGGCGGTTGGGTCCATTGCAGCCACAGCCAGGGGTGTCCGTACGCACATGCTGGAGATCATCAGGCAGGATTACATCAACACAGCCAGGGCCAAGGGGCAAAAAGAAGGTATCGTCATTTTCA
>FIZK01000057.1 GCA_900018335.1 uncultured Clostridia bacterium
ATCTTGGCTGGGCTGAAAGGCTATGAGAAGCTGGCTTTAGCCATGGGCATTTTCCGAGACAAGTTCTACGAAGAATTTGGCCGGGAGCCTGCTCCTGGGGATGAAGGCTGGGCGGTTAAGATCCTTACCTGGCTCTGTAAGCTGGAGAGCAAAGACGACGTGGAAGATTTTTTCGAGGATTCCTCCGGGCCCTCCAACTCGGAAACCTTGAGCGAGGGCACGGCCTAGCCGGCGAGAACCCTGTCAACTGGCAAGGCCGTGAGTGGACCAGTGCGCAATGGCGGGCATACCAAGACGCTCTAGCCAGGAGCGAAAAGCAGTGGCAGGAGGCCAACAAAACTCTAACGCCCAACCTGCCACCCCTCAAAATAGGTGATAAGACCTGGGGCGAGCTACAGCCCAAGGTCACAATTAACCCCCGATCCGAGTGATCGGGGTATTTTTTTATGCTCTTTTACCCATACATTTACCCTCCGGACAAAACAAACCCCTTCAATCGCCTCTATGCATCACAGGTCACCATCGTCCCCTTCTTTAGGACTAAACTCCAATACGGAGGCTCGCGTGCTCAGGATTCGAAGCAGGTTCCTAAAGTTCCCGGGGAGTTCGCTTACAAAAGTAAGCAAAGCTTCTCCGCCAGCATCACTGTCTGCAGTCAGCTGGCTCAAAATGGCAAATTGCCTCTCAAACTCTGTAATTATCGTCTCTATCTCTCCATAAGCCGCCATGTCCATCTNNCAAACTCTGTAATTATCGTCTCTATCTCTCCATAAGCCGCCATGTCCATCTGCTCTAACAGCTGCAGGATCTCGCTGAACTGGTCAGACCAATCTCGAATGCTCAGGTCCATCCCCCATACTCGGGTGACCACGTCCTGACACCGCTCGAAAACAGCTTGAAAACGTGCAAATAGGGACCACTGAACGCTCCTGTAGGCGGGCACTTCAGAAAACTCTTTCCTAATAATTATGGCCATCTCCCCCTTCCAGTGGCCTTGGCGAAACAACCAAAAGTATAGCCTTGTGTGTAACATATTACCACAACCCTCAATAACAAGCAATGACCCTCACCGGAACGAATCGGATCTACTTCCACTTTGATTTTGAACACTGAGAGGGCACCCGCGAGGGTGCTTT
>FIZK01000058.1 GCA_900018335.1 uncultured Clostridia bacterium
GTGGGGTAGCCCAAACTCAGACAGAGAAAGAACCGATCCAGCTGCGCTTCCGGCAGGGGAAAGGTGCCCTCAAATTCCACCGGATTCTGTGTGGCCAAGACCAAGAAAGGCTGTTCCAAGACATAGGTCCGGCCATCCACCGTCACCTGCCCCTCGCCCATGGCTTCCAGGAGGCTGGATTGGGTACGGGGCGTGGCCCGATTGATCTCGTCAGCCAACACGATCTGGGACATGATGGGCCCCGGGCGGAAGACGAAATCCCCCGCTTTCTGGTCATAGACGGATAGGCCAGTAACATCAGCAGGGAGCAGATCAGGGGTGCACTGGATGCGGCTGAAACTTCCGCCAATGGAGGCGGCCATGGCCCTGGCCAGCATGGTTTTACCCACACCCGGCACATCCTCCAACAGAACGTGGCCGCCGCTGAGCAGAGCAACCAAAAGCAGGTGCGCTGTCTCTTCTTTGCCCACTAGCACCGACCCGATATTATCCAGCATCTTCTGTCCGAACTCTGCCACATCACGCACTGTTGTCATGATTTCGAATCCCCTTCCCAGGTTTGAATCCTCTGCAAAAGCTCCGTCCCCGCAGCCACAACTTCTTCCTCCTGTGCACCGCTGAGCTGGTGGCCGCTGTAACGGGCGAGATGATAGCCCTGGAAGAACTGCTCAACCAGCTCTTCACTGTGCTCCAGCTTCCCCTGGAGCAGCTGCCCAAACTCCCGCGGCGTTTGGCTGGCACGAAAACGCAGCCCCTTTTTCCCCGCCTGACGGGCGATCCTCCGCAGCAGAGCCCGCACACCCTTGTCCAAAGATGGGAACCGTCTGCGGGAAGGCTGTTCCCCGCCTCCCGGCGGACGCATCCCCGGCAGTTTAACGCGTTTCCCTAACGGCAAACTGATTTTCAGCCCACGCAATGCAGCCAGCACCTTGGCCGCAGCCCGGCGCAGCGCGGCGTAGATCTCCACTGCCAATTTCGGCAAGCCCCGCAGACGCTCCAGTTCACCCTTGGTCAGTTGAATTACGATAAAGCCAAACGCGGCCAACAGAACTGTCACAAAAAGCACCAACAAAAGGAAGGCAGCTATGGCCAGAGCCAGGCCCATAATCCCCAAATCCTCGGGTTCCGGCACGGCCTGCTCAGCCCAACTCAAGCTGGGGCCCTCCCCCGGCACAGGCTCTTCTAGCTGGGGCAGCTCAATCTTGGGCTGGAAGAGCCGGGCGGCGAGCCCCGCGACTGTTTCTGCCGTGATCGGCGAATAGTTCACAGGGGCCAGGTGCACCAAGGCCACCACAAAAAGCAGGATCAGGGCCAAGTTACGAAACCAGGCGCGGGTCAATCCCGGGTCCACCACTGCCTTGGCGTAAGACCAGAGAATCTGCAGTCGAAAGAGATAGGCTCCGCCAAGCAGAGCTAGGCCGCTGGCCCCTGCCACGGTGGCCTGCAGCTTAAGCAGCACACTCAGGGAGCCTTCTACCAAACCGCTGCGGTAAACCAAGGTAGCCAGGGTGACCACAACCGCGCCGAAACCCAGCAGGCGGCGCCAGAAGAACCCCAAGGCCAAGTCGTCCTGGCTCCTGCTGGTCAAGGACTCATATTCCCAGCTTACGGTGGAAGCCGCTTGATCTCCTAAGACGTCTGCCACCTTTTCCATGCGCACCAGCTGCATCCCCCACCCCCTGGCCACCAGCCAGCTCACCAGGGTGAGTAAGGCTGGCCAGAGGAACACGGAGAGCTCGCGGCCTGCCAGCAGAAAAATGGGGACAAGCCACAGGGCCAGTTCCAAAAGGCGGACGGTGAAAGGAGTGCGCGGACCTAGGAAATAGGCGGCATAGTAGGCGCTTTCCAAAGCACTGGCCAGCACAAAGGGCCACAGCCAGCTCGGCAGGGTAAGCGGGGCAAAAAGCAGACTAAGATACTGTGCACATAAATAGAGCGCAGAAGCGGTGAACACTCCTGCTAAAGCAGGCAAGTAGCCCTTGGCGGTCATGGCTGCAGTTCACCCCCTTGGGAAACGGCAAACACCTGTAGGGACGAGTTGGGCGGAACGGCCACCAGGCTGTGGTGGATCACTTTTTCTACGGCGAAAATAAGTACCTTCTGCCCCTGCTGCACAAAACGCCCAGCTGCTGCCACCAACTCCGGAGTATCCACGGGCACGACCCAGAGCAAAATGGAGACGCCATCCACATACTCCCTGCTCTCCCCGAGCAGGCTGAGGAAATCCTTGTGCCCTTGGGGCTGCACTCCAGCCAGAACTGACAGCAGCGCGCTGAGCTGCTGCGTTCCCTGGCGCGCCCGCATCTGGATCAACCCCGTGTCATGGGATAGGTCCGTCCTTTCCGGCCAGTATTCACTGAGCACAGCATTGGCCGCTAAACCGCAGGCTTCACCCTGCTTGATAATGTGGGCGGCCAGGGATGCTGCGGTGGTCACCGCTCGCTCCGTGGCCACGAAGAACCGGGATACTTCGTAGTCACCTTCAAACAAGTCCAGCAGGATCATGCAGTTCACGGTCACCGTGTGTTCAAACTGCTTGACCTGCAGCCCCTGGGTACGGGCGGTGGCCGGCCAGTGGATGGTGCGCAGGGGATCTCCCGCCTGGTAAGGCCGTACGCCCGCGAGTCGGGTTGGGTCCGGGTTAATCCGCTCCAGGGCCTTCAGGCTGCCAAAGGGCAAGCGAGAGGGCAGGGCCAGCTCGGGCAGGGGGAGGATTTGGGGATAGACCACCACCGTCTCCCCTTCCGCCGGCTGGAACTGGCAGGTGCTGATCCCGAAAAAATCGCCCACAAAGAGCCTCAGGGGACCAAGGCGGTAAACTCCCCGTTCCCGGGCCAGAAGGGGAAAAGTCACTTCCCTGGTTTGACGAGGGCCTAGAGTAAACACGGGCCGGATTGCACGCGCTCCCTTCACTAAGTTGCTGGGAATGCTGTCCTGCACAGAAACCCAAGCAAAGGGAAAGAGCGTAGGGTTGCGGACCTCCAAGGAGACCAGGGCTTCATCGCCTGGAAAGAGGAACCTCTCCTTGCTGCCGCGTTCCACCACTAGCCGCTGCCCGCTTTTCTCCAGCACCAGTGGGGCTGCGAAGAAAAAGAGCAGCAGCAGGTAGGCCAGGGCATAGGCCGGCCTACCCTGCCAGAGCAAAGCTGCACACACGGATATGAGTGCGAAAACTTTCCAAGCAAACAAGGTCCTCCCCCCACCACCTTCTTCTTCGTTCCCGCAGCCCTAAATCCTGTTGCTTTTCAGCCCCAGTGAGGTATACTGAGGACAGCTTGGTCTAGTTTATGTAAGGGGAGTTTCCATGAGTTGGGACTTAATCTCGCTGCCCGTAGTGGCAGCCCTCATCGGTTGGGGAACCAATGTCATTGCCATTAGGATGCTGTTCTGGCCCAGGAAGCCCATTAACATCTTGGGATGGCAATTTTTGGGGGTGCTGCCCAAGCGCAAGCTGGAGCTGGCCCGCAGCATTGCGGAAGTGCTGAACGATGAAATCCTACCCATGGATGAGCTCCTGGCCGCGGCCAACACCCCGGCGGTGCGCGAAAAGGTGGCAGGCCTAATCACCGATGGCCTAGTTGACAGGCTCAGGCGGTTTATTCCCCGCTTTATCCTGGAGCACACCGAAGAGAAGCTGCGGCTGACTCTGGAGGGTCTAGTGGCCTCGGAGCTGGAAACCATGTTCAGCCAACTCGCCCAGAATCTCAGCCGTGAACTACAGCAAAGCCAACTGCTGGGGCAGCTAGTAGAAGAGAGGATCAACTCCTTGGATCTGCTCCAGCTGGAGAAGTTGGTCTTGCGGGTAGCCAAGCACGAACTGCGTTATATCGAGCTCTTTGGCGCGGTGTTGGGGCTGATCATCGGTTTCGTGCAGATCTTACTCATCAGACTGTTCTAGAGCAATCGAACCCCGCAGCTTTCTGCGGAGTTCGTGCTTGTCCACTACTTCTTGATAAAAATCTGGGTTACGTAATAGCTTGTCCCACGTTTGGCAATGCCAACACCAATGTGGGTGTAGCCGGAATGAAGAACGTTGGCCCGGTGGCCCGAGGAGTTCATAAACAGTGTGTGGGCCCGGTTCACATCGCCTGTCTTAGCTATATTCTCGCCGGCACGGGAATAGCTGACACCTGCTTGGTCCAGCATATTGTACACGGTGCCGTAAGTAGGCGATACATGGCTGAAATAGCTGTTCACCGCCATGTCATAACTTTTCTTTTTGGCCAAAGCAACCAAAGAGTAGTCGATCTGCAGGGGCTGGCGCCCGTTTTTGATCCGCTCCTGGTTGACCTGATCAATGAGTCTCTGCTCATCGCTGGTCAGGCTGGTGCTGGGAACGGGTACCTGCGAGCCGGGACTGGGCTTGCTGGGCTGCACCGGTAGGATGGGATTGCTTGGATTGGGGCTGGGGTTAGGGTTAGGATTTGGCTGCGGATTAGGATTAGGATTGGGATTGGGACTCGGGTTAACGGGCAAGGTGGGCTGCCAAACCGGCGGCGTGCTGGACGCGGGCGGCTTATTGGGCAGTGTGGGGGCCCACCATTCCCACGCACTGGCCTGCGCAACAGAAGCAGCGAGCAAAACGATGACTGCAGCAATAACACTGAGACGTTTCAAGCTGATTTCCTCCCATAACTAGTATTGCATACCCATTATAGCAGGAAAACCTTGCGCGCCCGAAATCCAATTTATGGCATAGTCCAGCTAGCGCCGCCCTTGGAGCTCATACAGTCGCTGGACCACTTCCTTGAGGGAAAGCCGCCCCCTGCAGAACACCTCCCCGTCAATGATCACCACGGGCAGTACAGCCCCCTTAACCCAGCCGCCCTTTCTTGCCTCCGTACTTTCTGGGCTCACCAGACGGACATTCGCAGCGGAGCCAAAGCGCCTGCGTACGGCGCGTTTCAAGTAGACTACCGCCTCTCCCAGAGGCAGGTTCTTCTTTCAGCCTCCACAGGAACTCAGAATGGCTCTGGCATAACCGCAAACGATCACTTCCATAGTTCTGCCTCCCGCCGTTCACTTCAGAGCCAGTATATGCCTTACGCCCTGCCCAGGACTCTCCACCAGAAACTGCGCGGTTTGGCTTTCTGCTGCAGCTCCAACTCCTCCAGGCGGGCGCGCAGCCTGAGAAGTTCCCTTTCCAGCTGGGCGCGGCCCGTTTCTCCCTGCAGCCTCTCCTCCTCTTGGGCCTGCTTGAGGCTGAGGACACGGCGTTCCAGGCGATCCAAGCGTGTCGTTAGGGGTGTCAAATCCACTGGCTGGGGAGGTTTCCATTCCCGCCGCCATACCCTGATCTCTTCTTTGACCTCCTCCCACTCCTTGAGGGTGCGGAAGGCCTGCTCCATGAAGGCGGCCTGGGCTCGAGCTTGCCGGGATCGCTCCTCTGCCAGACGCTGGGCGAAGGCCTCCTGTTCCTGCGCTGCGAGCTGCTTTTTCTCCTCCTGGACTTCTGGCCTTGCCTCTTCTTGGGGCTGGGCCTCCTCTTTGGCTTCCATCTGCTGCTTTCCTTTGTACACGGGCAGCGTTAGGCCCCCCTGCACCTTCCAGACATACTCGAAGTCGCCCCGCTCAACAGCTCGGCGCTCCTCCCAGCGGCCGAAGGGAACCTGGTAGAAGTCGCTTCCCTCACCCCACAGCACGCTCCATTGGCCGGAAGCATGGGAAAAGCCCACCGATCCTGCGTGCCCCCGTCCGGTGGACAGGGAAATGGGCGCCGACCAGTGCTCGGTCTTGTGCCGCGCCTTGAGCATGGTCTGCTCCAACTCTTCCAGCCAGAAGAGATGGAGCGGGCCCGCGGAGACAAAGTGGGGATGAGCGCAGCTTGCTTCAGAAAAGGTGACCGCGCCGCTCCACAGCCCGTGCTCCAGATCGTACACCCGGTACAGCAATCGGCGGTCCTTGTGCGCCAAGTAGGCTAGGTGCAGGTATTGATCGCTGTGCCAGCTCACACTGAACCCCCACGGCTCTCCAAAGACATTAGCTGAGACGGTCTGGGGACCGGACCAGGCGTCCGTGAAGTGATGGTGGCACAGGAGGCAGCTGGGCCCTGGTGACGGGCGGACAAAGTAGAAGAGGTGACACCGGCCCAAGCCGTCCTGGATCAAGCGGCCACCCCCGCCGTAGGGCTGTCCCAACTCCAGGCGCTCGCTGTGCAGCTCATCTTGGCCCCTGAAGAACCAGGCGTAATCCGCGTTCAGAAAAGCCATGATCTGCACCACAGATCCCTGCGCTACCACGGCCGCATCCTGAACATTTTCCCGTAACACCCTTGGCCCTGCCTGCATAGAGTGGACTATTAGAGTCTGGCCGCGCAGCTCGATACTGCTGAAGTTTGGATGGTCAATTTCGATGAGCAAAACAACACCCCCTCAACACTAAGGTATGCGGGAGCCTGGCCATTCAGACATTTTCTTCCGAGGTACGCACCACGCTTCGCGTCCTGCATACTATGGCTTAGAGAAAGGAGGATTACGGATGAAGTGTGAATACGAGCCTGATTTTCAGCGGGAGGTCATCTATGTAAACAAGGTCTACAACGAATGCGCCATTGTGGACTGTCCCACCTACCGCATTCCCATTCCGCCCTCTTATCCGCTGGCCGTCAATGTTGTCTCCTGCACCATCACCGACGTGGTGGCGGAGGCAGTTATCATTACAGCCGGTGAGATGGACGTAGTGGTCAACTTCGTCATTAACGTGGAGTACGATAGCAATGGCATGACCCAGTTTATTCAGCAGACCGCTCAGTACCGCCGCAGAGGAGTAAGCTTAGAGGGAGCACTTCCTGGGATGAGCGCCGTCGTCCTGCCCCTGATCCGCTGCCTGAACTGCCGACCCGTGGACGGCGGAACGATCATCGAATGTGATGTGGGCATTTACCTAGTGCTCAAGGCTATAGCCCTGGTTCAGTTAGAGGTTTTGGCCCGCTTTGCCCCTGAACCGCCAGAATGTGAACAGGTATCCCCCATCGGCTGCGCAGAGTGGTTTGAGTTGGCTGAGTCTGGTGCCTTTTGGCCCCCCTTTCCTCCGCAGCCCACGCGCACCCACCGCTAAAAAAAGACCAAGTCCAGCGGCTCGCTGGATTTGGCTTTTTTCAGATCCGGGACAACCTGAAAGGAGTGTGCCGCCGTGCGCATACTGGTCATGACGCGCTTTTACCGCAACGGGCAGACCACTCACGTACTGGATCTCTGTGTAGAACTCCTGCACTTAGGGCACCGCGTCCTGTTGGCCATCTCCGACCTCAATGACGTTGTCTACTTACAAAAACTTAAGGTGGAGGGCATCCCCCATCTGCTCACATCCGACCCCAAGCGCCTCCACAAGCGGCTCACCAAGTGGCAGCCTGAGCTGATCCACAGCCACTCCGCCCACACCCTGGCGGCTGCCATCGATCTTGGGCGCCGGCTGAACATACCCACCGTAAGCACAGTGCACTATCTGGACTTTGACCAGAAAGAGCTTTTGGAGAAGCAAACGGCGGTGATCTTGATCAGCAGGGAGATGCAGGCGCGCTTCGCAGACCTTCCGGTGCCTTCGTTTGTGGTGGAAAACGGAGTCAGGCTGGGGCGCCTCAAGCCCCGCACCAAGCGCTGGCGGCAGCTGGTGCTGTTTTTGGCCCAGATCACCCCGGACAAACTGGAGAACTTCCGTCAGCTGACCCAGTGTCTGCTTAGCTGGGGCTGGGAGGTGATGAGTGCCGGGAACGGACAGTTCCCCGGGGTGAAGTATCTAGGCTGGGTGCATGAAGTGGCGCCCCTGCTGAGACAGGCCAACCTAGTTGTGGGAACGGGCAGGGCCATCAGGGAGGGGATGGCCGCGGGCTGTGCCGCCTACGTGCTGGGCACTCACTGCGACGGGCTGGTCACTCCAGAAAACGTCCGCCAACTGGAAGTTGCCAACTTCAGCGGCCGTACCTATGGCAGGCAGTTCGACGCCGCTTCTGCCGCCGAGGTCCTGCAGCATCCGGACCCTGAGCAATTCCTGGCCCTGGGCAGGTTCGGCAGGCGCTATGCCCTGCAGCATTTCTCCAGCAGGAAAATGGCCCTCGCTGTTGAGCAGGTCTACTTCTCCGCCCTGGACAGGCAAGCAAAACTGCGGAGCTAAACAGGAATCTGGAGGAAAACGTCTAAGTAATAGGGGCAAAGGGGGGAGGAAGTGCCATGAAACTCGTGATTACCGTGGTTGAAGATAATGACGTGGCTTTTCTCATGGAATCACTGGTGAAGAACGGATACAAAGCGACCAAGCTGGCCAGTACGGGCGGCTTCCTGCTCCAGGGAAACACCACCCTGCTCATTGGAGTGCAGGATCATGAAGTGGACCCGGTTTTGGAGATCATCCGCTCCACCTGCGCGCCGCGCAAGAAGATCATCCCACAGATCGCCCCAGAACTGCCCACCGCCATCGGTGTACCCGTGGAAATTGAGGCGGGTGGTGCCATCGTGTTCGTCCTGAACGTAGATGAGTTTTGGAGGCTATAGGGAGGCGAGCAGCGCCAGAAGACCCAGGGCGTTCACTGTGAAGTGGGCTGTGATGGGCACCAGGATGCTGCCAGAGCGGATCAGCAAAAGCCCCAAGACCATTCCGGAGATCAGTACAGGCACAAACTGCAGCGTGTAGAAGTGCAGGAGGGCGAAGAGAAGCGCGGCCAGAAAGACTGCCCGCTTTACTCCCATTCGCTCCCGCAGTAGTTCCATAAGTAAGCCGCGGAAGAAAAGCTCTTCGCCTAGGGGTGCTCCTACCAGAACCAGGAGTGTGGCCCCGAGGGCAATGAAGGGCTTTTTGCTTGTCACCAACATCTGCACGGTAGCCCGGTCCTCGAGCACAAACCTCCGGGCGGTTTCACTGCCCAAGAACTGGGCAGCGACAGCAAACGCCAAAGCTCCCACCAAGACATTCACAAGGTACAGGCCAACGCCGCTGACCAGGCCCTGCATCGCTGTCTTCAGATTGGCCGGTTTCAGGTGCTCCCCCTTGGAACCAAGGAGCCCTCCCGCGACAAAGAGGAGCTGCTGCCAGGCGAGAAGGGCCAGGCGCACACCTTCAGTGGGCTTGATAAACCAAGCTGCAGCGCCGGTGGCAAAGACCAAAGCCATAACTAAGAAGAAGCACAGCCAGCCTCTGCTGTTTTCCATGGAGCTCTCCTTCCCTAGATGAAAGGAGCGCAGCCGCGCTCCCAACTTATGCTCATCCTCCTAACTTCAACATCCCAGGCGGCCAGACCATGTTGGACGGCCACACCCCGGGGCCGTTCCTGGCCAGGCCCTCCCACCAATAACGGTATACGTACCCATGCAGCACATCACGATAAAACCTGCCGTCAGAGTATCCTATGACCATCCCCTCCTTCCCTACCACTGTTACGCATGTGGAAGGGGTTTGGTCACAGTTCCCCTTTCCTATATTCGATAATTCGGTGCCTCTTTGGTGATCTGCACGGTATGGGGATGGCTCTCCTGGGTTCCCGCCGGAGTAATGCGGATAAAGCGGGCGTGGGCGTAGAGGCTCTCCAGATCCGGGGCGCCGCAGTAGCCCATTCCGGCCCTTAAGCCTCCCACCAGCTGGAAAACCATATCGCTTAAGGGGCCCTTGTAGGGAACCCGGCCCTCTATGCCTTCCGGGACGAGTTTGCTGCTGTCGCTTTGGAAATAGCGATCCTTGCTGCCAGCCCTCATGGCCGCCAGGGAACCCATTCCCCGGTAAACCTTGTAGCTGCGTCCCTGGTAAATCTCCTGCTCTCCGGGGCTTTCCTCTGTCCCCGCCAGGAGGCTGCCCAGCATCACACTGCTGCCTCCAGCGGCCAAGGCCTTGACGATGTCTCCGGAAAAGCGGATACCGCCATCAGCGATAACGGGGATTCCGTGCCTCCGCGCCACCTGAGCGCAGTCCCAAACGGCTGTGAGCTGGGGCACGCCCACACCGGCCACAACCCGCGTGGTGCAGATCGACCCGGGGCCAATCCCCACCTTGACGGCGTCTGCCCCTGCTTCAATGAGGGCTTTGGCGGCCTCCCCTGTGGCCACATTGCCGGCGACAAGATCGACTTTGTCCCCAAACTCTTCCTTGAGTTTGGCCAGAACCCGCAGTACACCGCGGGAATGGCCATGGGCGGTATCGATTACCAGGGCATCCACACCGGCCTCCACCAAAGCCGCGCTCCGCTCTAAGCAGTCGGCGCCCACACCCACCGCAGCAGCCACCACCAGACGCCCCTTATCGTCCCGGGCGGAGTTGGGATACTGCCGAGCTTTCTCAATGTCCTTAATGGTAATCAAGCCCTTGAGGACAAAGTCCTCGTCCACGAGCGGTAGTTTCTCAATGCGGTGCTCGTGGAGAATGGCCTTGGCCTGGTCCAGGGTGGTATGTACAGGCGCGGTGATCAGCCCTTCCTTAGTCATCACATTGCCCACGGGCTGATCCAGGTTTTCTTCAAACACCAAGTCGCGGTTGGTCAAAATGCCCACCAGCCGGCGCTCCTTGTCCACAATGGGAACACCGGAAATACGGTAGCGAGCCATTAAGGCCAGGGCTTCGCGCACAGAGTTGTGGGGATGCAGGTAGAAGGGATCCACAATCACGCCGCTCTCTGACCTTTTCACCCGGTCCACTTCGCTGGCCTGCTCCTCCACGGGCATGTTCTTGTGGATTACCCCTATGCCTCCCTCTCTGGCCATGGCGATGGCCATCTGCGACTCGGTGACCGTATCCATGCCGGCACTGACTATGGGTATGTTCAGCCTGATGTTCCTAGAAAACCATGTGGTGACATCCACTTCCGAGGGCAAGACCTCCGATGCTCTGGGAACCAGCAAAACGTCATCGAAGGTAATCCCTTCCAGCCCAAATTTCTCCTTAAAATCCACTCCAGGGCCCCCTTTTTTCCTGCAATACTCCTTTGAGTTTGAGGATATTTTATCACAAAAGGACCAAAGGGCAACCAAAAATGGGGAGAAAAGCAGGAAACCATCGCCGGCAATTAGAATCAGTAACAGACGAAGCAGTAGTGAACATGGGAGGTAGAAATAGTGGATATTCGCAGAGTAGCAGTACTCGGCGCAGGCCGGCTCGGCCGGGGCATTGCCGAATGTGCTGCCAGCAAAGGCTATGATGTAGTACTCTTCTCACAAGGTGCTGGAGGGCAGGACGCCTTAAGGCGCATTGAGAAGAGCCTCGATCGCAAACTGGCCAAATGGGCCATCACTGAGTCGGAAAAAAGGCTGATCCTCGGGCGCATCAGCTACACGCTAGATCTGAAAGAGCTGAGCAAAGCTGACCTACTAGTGGAAGCGACCATAGACCATTTCTATACCAAGCAGGAACTGCTGCGCACAGCAGATCATCTCTGCCGCCCAGAGGTGGTGTTCCTGTCCACCACTTCCACCCTGCGCGTTTCCGAGCTTGCCAGGGGGATCAACCGCACGGACCTTCTGGTGGGCCTGCATTTCATCCCCCCAGTGCCCAATGTACCCGTGGCAGAACTGGTCAGGGGCAGTCAGACCGATGAACGGGCCGTGGAGATAGCCAAGCAGTTCGCTACCCGCCTGGGGAAACAAGTGGTAGAGATCCATGAGAGTCCAGGACTGGTTAATCCCCGCACCCTGCTTGCTCTGGTTAACGAGGCTGCTTACCTCATCGATGAAGGTGTCTGCAATGCCCAGCAGGCGGATAGAATTATCAGGGAGAGCTGGGGTATGTCCCAGGGCCCCCTGGAAATGGCCGACCGCCTGGGCCTGGATTTGGTCTTAAACTGGATGGAGCAGATGCAAGATGCCTTTGGGCAGCGCTATGCCCCCTGCCCGCTGATCCGCCGTTACGTGCGGGAGCGCCGCTTAGGCGTGAAGACCAGACTGGGCTTCCTTGCCTACACAGACGATGATGCCCTCAAGACAGATAGCGAAAGTGAACAGGAAGGCAAACGGGAGGATTGATCATGAACATCTTTGTATTGAACTGCGGTTCTTCTTCAGTTAAGTATAAACTCTACGACATGAAAAACGAGAAAGTCCTGGCCGATGGGCGAGTGGAGCGCATTGGACAAGACAATGCAGTGATTACCCACCAGCCAGCCGGCAGGGATAAAGTCTCCAAGACCATGCCCATCCTGGAGCACACCACGGCCATCAGGGAAAGCTTGAACCTGCTGACCCATCCGGAGCATGGAGTCCTAAAAAGCGTGGAAGAAATCGATGCGGTGGGGCACCGCGTAGTGCACGGCGGAGAGTCCTTCTCTGATTCGGTGCTGATTAACGAACGCACCAAGGACATCCTGGACTCCCTGGCCAGCCTGGCCCCCCTGCACAATCCGGCCAACGTGACGGGCATCCGGGCAGCGGAGAAGATCATGCCCAACGTCCCGCAGGTTGCGGTGTTCGACACGGCGTTCCATTCCACCATTCCGCCCTACGCCTTCTTGTATGCCATCCCGTACAGCGTTTACCAGCGCCATAAGGTCAGGCGCTACGGTTTCCACGGTACCAGCCACAAGTACGTCTCCCAACGTGCAGCGGAACTCATGGGCAGAGATATCGCGGATCTCAAGATCATCTCCTGCCACCTGGGCAACGGAGCCAGCATTGCCGCGGTACACGGCGGAAAGTCGGTTGATACCTCCATGGGCTTCACTCCCCTGGAAGGCCTGATGATGGGCACCCGCAGCGGTGATATTGACCCGGGCGCCATCTTTTACATCATGAAGCAGGAACAGCTCAACCTGCATGAGATCGACTCCATGCTCAACAAGCACTCGGGGTTGTACGGCATCGCGGGAGTAAGCGACATGCGCGACATCGAAAGGGACATCGCCAACGATGACAAGCTGGCCAAACTGGCCTATGAGATGTACGAGTACCGCATCCGCAAGTATGTAGGTGCTTATGTGGCCGCCATGAACGGCGTGGACGCCATCGTTTTCACCGCCGGCATCGGCGAAAACACCCCGTCGCTACGCACTGCCCTCTGCGCAAACCTTTCTTACCTGGGCATTGAGATCGACGAAGAGAAAAACAAAATCCGAGGTGAAGATGTGGAAATCTCCACCCCGGATTCCAAAGTCAAGGTCTTCGTGATCCCCACCGACGAAGAGCTGGTCATCGCCAGGGATACCATGAAGATCGTCTAGCTAAAGCCTAAAACGGAGGTACCGCCTGCGCGGTACCTCTTTGCTTACATCGTAAACCGATGATTGCCAATGGTTGTCTGTACGGGACGGCTGTGCATAAACCGGTCAGTGGACTTACGGGGGTTAAAGAAAAACAGCGCCCCTCCAGTAGGGTCGTGCCCGCTCAGTGCCTCCAAAGCAGCTCTGCGGGCGGTCTCATTGGGGGCCATGTAAAAACTTCCGTTTTGGATGGGCTGAAAGGCGTTGGTTTGAAACAGCACCCCGCGCAGGGTATCTGGAAACTGCGGACTGAGCATTCTGTTGATAATCACCGCTCCCACCGCGACCTGTCCCAGGTAAGGCTCGCCCCTCGCCTCCGCGTGGATCATCTGAGCCAGCCACTCCACCTCTTGACTCGTCAGGCGCACTCCCACCGGGTAGTACTTCACCTGATCCAAAGGCACCAAGAGGCGCTGCCCTACGCGGATCACATCGGACTCAAGGTTGTTCAGTTCCTTTAACTCCTCAACGCTGAGCCCGTAGGTGGTGGCAATCCAGTAGAGGCTGTCCCCGGCCTCCACTTTGTACACCGTCAAGGCTCCATACTTAGCTGCAGGCGAAACAGCCTCGGGGGGCTCGCTATCTTTGGGCACCTCTGGCAAGGTGATCTCGCCCATGGTTACCGCACCTTCATAGGGCGCGGGCTGACCCAGGGCAAACAGGCCGCAGAGAAAGACTACTCCCGCAGCCGCCCAGCTAAAGCGCATGATATTCCGCTTCTGATCAGGCAGTTGACCGATCACCTTGCACCCTCTTTCTAAGAACCATTATTATCTAAATTATAAAGGAGTAGGGACAGGCTGTCAATTCCGGCAGCTCAGTCACCTTATTGCAAAGCTCCCAAGGACGTAATATACTAAGAGCCAAGGAGGTGGCTGGATGAGTTTCCTGCGTGAACTGCTCACGCCCAAGCGAGTAATAATATTCGTGGTTATCGCCGTGTTGTTGGCCTTCTTCTCCAGACAACTGGGCACAGTGATTCTGCCCTTTTTCATTGCCGTGAGCTTCGCCGTAATCCTGGAGCCCGTAATCTCCTTTTTGGAAAGGCGTTTGCGTTTTCCGCGCTCCATTGCCGTGCTTGCCACCCTGGTGGCAGTGGGAGGGTTGGCCTGGTACGGCATTGTCCTCATCATCGGGCAGTTGGTGGGTCAGCTCATCGACCTGGCGTCACTCCTCCCCGTATACCGAGAGACCATATCAGACATGACGGAGGATCTCCTAACACACCTGCAGGCCCTCAACGAGAGCCTTCCCCCCATTGTAAGCGTGAACATCCAAACCAGCGTGCAGGACTTTTTGGTCACCCTGGAAAACAGCACGAAGGACCTGATCAACCGGGTCCTGGGCATGTTTTCCGGTCTGCCTTCCTTTTTGCTGGTGAGCATCATCACCCTGGTGGCCACCTACTTTTTCTCTCGGGACAAGGATCTAATCATCGACACCTTCATGCAGTTTGTGCCTCCCAAGTCCCGGGACCAAGCCCTGGAGTTCCGTCACAAGCTCAGCGTGGACCTGTTTGGCTACATCAAAGGCCGCTTCCTCATATTCATCATCATCACTGTGCTCACGGCAGTGAGCCTTTTCCTGATCGGTACGCGCTACTGGGTGCTTTTGGCCATATTGATCGGCCTGGTGGACCAGGTTCCCGTGATTGGACCGGGCATTGTCTTTACCCCCTGGGTGGCCATGAGCGTGATTGCCGGCGACATCAACCGCGCCGTCTACCTCACCATCCTCTACTTCGTCATTTTCGCCACGCGCAACTTTGCTGAACCGAAGGTGTTGGGAGATTCTGTGGGGCTGCACCCCCTGATTATGCTGCTGGCCATCTACGGTGGCGTGGTCTTCTTCGGCGTCATGGGGCTGTTTCTCGGCCCCGTACTGGCCATTGTCATCAGAGCAACAACCGCTGCGGGACTGCTTAAGTTCCCTCCCTACGCAGAGAAGTAATCCCAGGCCCCTTACATAAAAGGGGCCTTCCTTTTGTACACTAAAGGTAGTCTCTGCGGACAAGGAGTGCAGCCATGTTCACCCTTCCCTTTAGTGTAACCCTGCTCAGCCTCCTCACCGTTTTATTCTTCCTCGGTTTCGGGCAGCGCGTCCTGGATCGCATGCGCCTTACTGACTCCGAAGCAGTCATCATCCTCCTGGTGATGATCGCCGGCCATTTCCTGCCCACCGTCTCCTTAACCTCCCGTGCAGCCCTGAATCTAGGTGGGCTGATCCCCCTAGGCGTGGCCAGCTACCTTTTGGCCACCACTTCCAATGTGGAACGCCGCCGGGCGGCGGGAGTGACCTTGATCACCGCCCTCTTGGTCTTCCTCACCGATAAACTACTCCCCCTGCAGCCGGGCGTTTTGGACCCTGTGTTCAGCGCGGGCATTTTCGCTGGGCTGGCGGCCACTTTTTGGGGCCGTTCCCGGCGCAGTGCCTTCATCGCTGGGCTGTTGGGCGTTTTCTTGGTGGATCTTGCCGGCATGGTGCAGCTCTGGCTGCAGGGAGTGCAGGAGGAAATCACCTTAGGCAGCGGGGGTCTCTTTTCCAGCATGGTTGTGTGCTCCTTCCTAGCCGTGATCATCACCGAAGTGATCGGAGAAGTGCGGGAAGCGATCCACCTGGGAGGGAACCGCGATGGGTAAAGCTCACAGAATGGCCCTAGCAGCTATCTGCCTTTTTCTGGCGCTGAGCTCTGCTGCTGCCTCCGACGATGCGTGGGGTGAGTTTCTGCCCACTGGTGAGTACTACACGCTCCTGGGCCCAAACGATCAAGTCCTCCTGGAAACCGGACGGCGCATCTACCTGGAAGACCAATACTTGACTGCAGACAACCGCCTCTACGAAGTTGTGGAAGTGGACGACGAGGCACAGATCGCCCGGGCCAAGCTGGTGGCCGAAATTGAGTTAAAACTCACCCCCTGGCAGGAGCTCCGGCGAGAGCTGGGCCTCACCGTGATCGAGGCCGCTGATCCAGATACGACCAGGGGCACCATTGCCCTCTACCACACCCACAACGCGGAAAGTTATGTGCCCACGGACGGAACGGACAGCATCTACGGCAAGGGCGGCATTCATCAAGTGGGAGCTGCCTTCGCCGAGGCGCTCCGGGACCGGGGAGTCACGGTGCTCTACTCAGAACAGCTCCACCTCCCCCACGACCGGGGAGCGTACCGAAGGTCAAGGGAGACCGTTGTGGAACTCATGTCCAAAGAACCTGATGCCATTTTCGATGTGCACCGCGATGCTGCTCCCCAGAGCGCCTACGCCATTCAGCTGGAGGATCAGTGGATGACCAGCATCCAGTTTGTTGTGGGGAGACAGAACCAAAACCTGGGCGTGAACAGGAAGTACGCGGAGTCCCTAAAGAAGCTAGCCGATGACATGTACCCAGGTTTAGTCAAAGGCATCTATTACGGCCGTGGCAACTACAACCAGGACCTAAGCCCCCTCAGTCTGCTCCTGGAAGTGGGGGCGCACACCAACAGCAGACCAGCCGCGGAGAAGGGCGCCACCCTCTTCGCCGAAGTGGTGGACCATTACTTCTACGGTCCCACTGCCGAAGCAGCTCGCGGCAGCCGGGGCAGAGCAGCCTCGCGCAGCATTGTGGGCCTGATCGTCTTTGTCAGCGCAGGAGCTGCTGCCTTCTACGTAGTCAACGCCGGTGGTTTTTCCGCCGCCCTGGAGCGCCTTAAGTCATCTCTGCGCCTCCGCCCCCGCAGGTAAGCTGCTGCGCCTCCCCAACCGGACTTCACCGCCCACCCGTCATGAACTTCTCCCGGCAACGCAGGAAATCGCAGCCTGGAGAGAGAAGTTAGCAGGCAAAACCAAGACGGAGTGATGGCGGTGAAATTGATCTTCAGAGCGGCAGTAACACTCCTGGTCATCACGGTGCTTTTGACCGGAGGCCTAATCCTCTATCTGACCATTACGGAATACCGGCCTCAAGACGTTATGCCCGTGCAGATCCTCGGCAAGCAGAACCGCCCTGTTGATCTGCGTGATGAGCTGACCATCACCACCTTTAACACGGGTTACGCCGCGCTGGAGCGCGATGCAGACTTCTTCATGGATGGTGGAACCATGTCGCGGGGCCTGAGCAAGGGGCGCGTCGAGCAGAATCTGGCCAAGATCACTGCCCTACTCCAATCACTCGACTCAGATTTTTACCTCCTGCAGGAAGTGGATGAGAACGCCACCAGGAGTTACGGGATCAACCAAAGGGAGCAGATGGCCAAAGCCCTCCCCGATTACGTCTCCAGCTTTGCGGTGAACTACCAAGTGGGCTGGGTGCCCATTCCTGTGCTGCAGCCCATGGGCAGAGTCTTGTCAGGTCTGCAAACCCTTTCCCGCTACACGGTGCATGAGGCCACGAGATTCTCCCTGCCCAGCACGGCATCGTGGCCCATCCGCTTGGGCCACCTCAAACGCTGCCTGCTGGAGAGCAGGATTCCTGTAAACGGCGGCAGAGAACTGGTCATTGCCCACGTGCACCTAGAGGCCTTTGATTCAGGGGGCAGCCTGCGCAGCGAGCAACTGGCTTTCATTGAAGATTACGCCCGCGCCGAAGTGGCCAAGGGCAACTATGTAGTTCTGGGTGGAGATTGGAATCATCTCTTGGCCGCTAATCCCCAGGAAGTGCGTGCCCGTTTTTCCGCCACCTGGCCGTCCTGGCTCCAGCTGCTTCCCGAGGGTTTCTTGGCGGAGTTCCAGTGGGCGTATGATGAGGAAGTTCCCTCGGTACGCGATCTGGCTGCGCCTTATGATCCGCAACATACCTTCACCTGCACCATCGACGGCTTTTTGGTTTCGCCCAATGTGGAGATCCTTGAGGTCTACGGACACGACCTTGGTTTTGAGTTCAGCGACCACAACCCGGTCACCCTCAGGTTCAAGCTGCGCGGTGACGAGGCTGTCCAAGAAGATGAGCAGCCAGATGAGCCAGTGGAAGAGTTGGAAGAGCTGGAAGAGCAATAAGACTCTGTGTGAGGTGAGAATCATGAGACTTTGCACAATTGAGGAGATCCCCAAGGATCAGCTAGCCGCGTTTTGGACAAGCTGGTGGGGAAGTTCCAAAATGGTCGTCTCCAGCGGAGTATATGACTGTGCCGATTTGGCCGGTTTCGCTGTCCTGGATGACGATGCTGAGATCATCGGGCTGATTACCTACGACCTGAGAGATGGAGAATGCGAGATCATCTCTTTAAACAGCACCAAAGAAGGCAAAGGGATTGGTACAACTCTGGTTTCCGAAGTGGAAAGAGTGGCCAGGGAGAATGGGTGCAAACTGCTCAGGGTCACTACCACCAATGACAACTTCCTCGCATTAAGGTTTTACCAGAAACGGGGCTTTGTTCTGCACCGGCTGATCTGCGGCGCAGTGGATAAGGCCAGGAAAATCAAGCCCGAGATACCGCTAATTGGCAATGATGGCATACCCATTAGGGATGAGATTGAGTTGGCAAAAATCTTGGATTAGGGTCTCTGCGTGAGACCCATTTTCTATTTAGCACAAAAAAAGACACCCTCAGGTGTCAGAAAAATGGCTCCTCGGGCTGGACTCGAACCAGCAACCCTTCGGTTAACAGCCGAATGCTCTGCCATTGAGCTACCGAGGAGCGTCCTCCAATGCGACACCGGGAAAACCAGCAGCATCGCACAGGAGTAAATTAGATCTTGGCAGCGAGCTACTCTCCCACCACGAGATGTGGCAGTACCATCGCCGCTGAAG
>FIZK01000059.1:0-7134 GCA_900018335.1 uncultured Clostridia bacterium
GTGCCCTCAGATTGGGCAATGCTAATCTGAGGCGCGATTCTGCCCAGTTCTTTCCTTACGCAGCTGGCGTTCTCCTCCAAGTAATCAAGGAGGGAGTCCAGCCACTGGGACCCGGTATTGTATGCTGCTTCTGCCGCCACCATCCCGAAGAAATTGACAGAGCACATGTGCAGGCGTTCCATGAAGCCGCAGATCTTCTCCCGGTACTCCTTGTTGGGGATGATCCCGTTGGAGATGTGGAGGCCGGCGATGTTGAACGTCTTGCTTGGCGCATTGAACGTCAGGGTCTGCCGGGCGATCTCCGGAGAGAGGGTGGCGAAGGGAATGTGTTTGGCGCCTGGAAAGACCAGGTCGGACCAGATTTCATCGTTGATCACCGTGACGCCGTACCTCAGGACCAGCTCGCCCAGCTTTTCCAGTTCTGCCCTGCTCCACACCCTGCCCACGGGGTTGTGGGGGCTGCACAGGAGCATCGTCTTCACGCCGGAGCGGAAAATGTCCTCCAGCTCCCCTACGTTCATGACATATTTGCCATCCACTTCAACCAGGGGGTTTTCCACAACCGTCCGCCCGTTGCTCTTCAACACGCCGTAAAACGGGGGGTACACAGGCGGCTGGATCACCACCGGCTCTCCGGGTTCAGTGAGGGCCAGCACCGATAAGGTGAGGCCGGCCACAACTCCCGGGGTGTGGATCAGCCAGGCGGGATCGATCTCCCAGCCCTGGCGGGTTTGGTACCAGTTGAGCACGGCATCCGTAAAGCTGCAGGGCTTTTTTTCATACCCGTAGACACCGTGCGCTGCCCGTTCCATCACCGCCTTGATCACCGTCTCTGGAGGGCGGAAGTCCATATCGGCCACCCACATGGGCAGCACATCTTCCCGGCCAAAAACCTCTAAAACGCCGTCCCACTTGATGCAGTCAGTGTTGCGGCGGTCCACCACCTGGTCAAAGGGACACCCCATGCTGGTTACACCTCCCGTGCTACGCCGGTCTGTCTAGCTGCTTCTGCCACGGCCTTGGCCACAGCCGGGGCCACCCTGGGATCGAAGGGTGAGGGGATGATGCACTCTGGAGTTGGATTTTCAACCAAGCTGGCAATGGCGTTAGCTGCTGCCAGCTTCATGGCACTGTTGATCTCCTTGGCCCGTGCATCCAGGGCACCGCGGAAAATGCCGGGGAATCCCAGCACGTTGTTGATCTGGTTGGGATAGTCGGAACGCCCTGTGGCCACAATGGCGGCACCGGCTTCCAGGGCCAGTTCAACGGCGATTTCCGGTTCCGGATTGGCCAGGGCCATCACGATGGGCTGGCTGTTCATGCTTCTGACCATCTCGGGAGTTACTATGTTGGCAGCCGATACTCCAATGAACACATCGGCGCCCTGCATGGCTTCAGCAAGATTCTGCTTGAGGCCTTGGGGATTGGTGGCTTGGGCAATTTCCTCCTGGACGGGATTGTTGGCTGCATCGCCCGGAATCAATCTGCCGCTGCGCCCGCAGGCAGCGATGTTGGTGTAGCCATCCTCCAGCAGGGTGCGGACTATGGCAGCGCCCGCAGCGCCGATGCCGTTTACCACGATGGCGGCGTCCTTGCCCTTACCTACAACTTTCAGGGCATTGATCAGGCCCGCCAAGGTGACAACGGCGGTGCCGTGCTGGTCATCGTGGAAGATGAACATATTGGTTTCTTCCTGCAGTCTCGCCTCAATCTCAAAGCAGCGGGGGGCAGAAATGTCTTCCAGGTTGATCCCAGCGAAGGTGGGCTCCAGGAGCTTCACTGCCTGTACTATCTCATCAACGTCCTGGGTGTTCAAGCAGAGGGGAATTGCATCCACACCGCCGAACTCCTTGAACAGAACCGCTTTGCCCTCCATGACTGGCAGGGCGGCCGCCGGGCCAATGTTGCCCAGGCCCAAAACTGCCGAACCATCGGATACCACCGCGATGGTGTTGCCCTTCCAGGTATAATCCCAGACGACTTCAGGATTTGCTGCGATCTGCCGGCAGGGTTCAGCCACGCCTGGCGAGTAAGCTAGGCTGAGTTCAGCAGCGCTTTTCACTGCGGCTTTGCTGACAACCTCAACCTTGCCGCGCCATTCCTTGTGCTTTTCCAGTGCTTTTGCGTAGACGTTCATCCAGTCTCCTCCTTTTGTTTTGCATCCGCTGCATGAAAATTTACGAAGAAGTTCATTCCACTATGAGTGTAACGTTCCTATGCATCAGGGGTGTTATAAATCTGTAAAGATATGCTTATCGGACTTGGTGCCGCCGGAGGCTGGGCTCAGCTAACTCCTGCCTGAGAAAGTCCATGAAGCCGCGGAGGAACTCCTCACCCCGTTCTAGTTCTTCTGGGCTGGGCGGTTCACAGCTAAAGAGGATCTGGTTGCGCAGCTGCTTAGCGCGCCTGAGGTTTTCCGCCGCGCAGGCGTCCAACACCAGATCCGAGGGCTCACCTTTCAGTACTTTATACAGCGTTTCCCCTAGAACTTGCTCCACCGCAATCCAGCTGCGCATAAAGGCGCCTAAGCCCCCATCTTCAGAAAAACAGGATACGGTTTCATAGAGGGTGCCAAAGGGATCGAAAGCGCCAACAGTGATCCTTGCTTGATCCCACTCCCTGTACAAGTCAGCATCGCCAACCAGCAGGTGATCCACAATCTGCTGGGCTAGAGGCTCTTCCTCTGGGCCGAAGCTGCAGGCCTGCAGAATGGGGCGCAGCGCAGGCACTGAGTTGAGGCCGATGGTCTTGAGAAACTGAAACAAGACATCGGTGCGCCCTACGGAAAACCGGCACTCGGGCCCGGGCAGGGCCCTGCGCTTCTGATCGTTGAGGTAAGATGAGAGCTCGTAATGATTGGAAAAGGGTTGCTGCTCCGCGTTGATTCTCCTTTTTGCCGCCGTCTGCAGGCGTTCCAGGGCCATCTCTCCCTCGTACATCAATCCGTTGAGTTCATCCAGGATGGCGTATTCGTCCTGGGAGAGAAAGGCACCGGTGGATTTGTAGACCAGGTCGTGCTCAACCTCGGCCCAGGCATGCATGAGCACGGTGCCCACCTGCACCTCAATGACGTGCTCTGCTAGGTGTCTTTCTTCTGGGGGAAGGGAGTCGGGTTTTAGGTAGAGGCGGTAGTGGCGGCCTACGTAGCCCAAGAACTGCTTGGGATAGGCTCCAGGATGCCCCAACGCTTCGGGGAAATCCTTGACGCTGTCTACCTTGAAGTTGGAGCGGATGAACTGGTCCACTTCTCTCTGGTCCTGGGGGAAAAACAGGGCAATGCGCACCCCAGCCAGGTCAACAATATCATCATAGATTTCTTCAATACTCTGGTAGTTCTTTTCCTGCGCCCTGTCCTCAACTTTCGAGGCGAGACTATCCAGCCTTTTGGCCCTCGAGGTAACCAGGACCCGCAAGCCCTGTCTCTTCAGCGCACTTTCACACTGGTAGGCGCATACCTCCGCCAGGTGTTGAAAGTGGCTGATCTTACCCCTGTAGTCTTCGATGAACTCTCTAATCAAAGCCATGGCGCTCTCCTATCCGTCAGAATTTAACCTCCCGTCACCAGAGGTTAAGCTGCCAGAACACCACATTCACACCGAGTACGCTGAGGGTCAGGAGCGTGTAGTGGATCCTCTGCCAGAGGCTTCCCTTCTTGGCAGCCAGCACATAGATGGTTGTGACCAGCATCAGTGCTCCCAGCCCCACTAGAACCTTCGTGAGCACAAGCAGGACATTAAGGGTAGAAGAAGGCTCCAGCACCAACAGGGGTACGTTGTAGGCAGGATGGACTGTGGCCAGGAGCTCCACTCCCAGTACCACAGCTGTGAAAAAGAGCAGGATGAACAGCACAGCCAAAACCTTGGGCAGAATAAACGATCCCTGCCTCTGCCTGGGCCTAAACAGCACCTTGATCCAGGCAAGCACTGTGACCAGCATGAACAGGGCTCCACCACCCGCAAGGCCCAAGAGGAAGGAAGGGGTTTGATACCAGGGTAAGCGCAGCCACGCGGCTGGCCCCGGCACCAAAATGCGCTCCGCCCTGCCGTCCTGGAAAGCGAAGGCGATCTTGTCCTCGCCGTTCAGCTCCTGGAAGAGCCCAGGGGCGATTTCTCCAAAGCGCTTGGCCATCGCACCGGCCTGCAGGACGAGGTAGCCCTGGGAATCGACATCCACCTTTAGTGCCTGCGCCAGGCGCAGCAGGGATTCCACACCGGAAAAATTGCTGCGGGAGCTGTAGTAAACGCCCTTGTAGCCGCCTTCTGTGCCCGGGGCGATGGGGCGAGGGCTTGGCTGCTCGGTGTTTTCCTCTGGGAAATATCGATCCATAAACCCGCGCAAAAGGGAACTGCGCGGCTCGCTTCCCACTGCCGAGTTGTAAACCACATAGAGGCCCACGTTGGCTTCGGGCAGGAAGTAGAGGCCCGTACTGAAGAGGAAGGTATCGCCGATGTGACCCAGCACCCTGTATCCGTTATACTCCCACTCCAAAAGCCCATAGGTCATGCCCGGAAGCCGGGGATGCGCGGAAAACTGCGGGCTTTGCATGGTCCTGGCTGTTTCTGCAGTCAGAAGCTGCGGTACAGTCGTTTCTTCCCCTGGACTGAGCAGGGCTGTCAGCAGCCGAGCCATATCAAGGGCGCTGCTGGTTAAGCCTCCCGCTGGATAGTTCTGCACGTATTCAAACTCTCCCCGGACGAACTGCCCCGCGGCCCAGCGGTAGCCCGGGCTGACCCGCCATGCCAGGCTGCCGGGCAAATCCTGCTCAAAGGTAGTGGAGGACATGCCCAAGGGTTCTATGATCTTCTCTTGGGCGTAAACGGCAAACGGCTGGCCGCTCACCAATTCCACAATGTAGGCTGCCAGTGCGGTTCCGTAATTGGAGTAAGCCATGACCGCACCGGGGGTGAATACCCGCGCCGGGAGATGCTCCTTTACGTACTGGTCAAGGGGTTTGAGCAGATCGGGTGTTGAGACAATGATCCCTGCCACTTCATCCTCAAAACCTGCTGTGTGTGTCAAGAGGTGGTGGAGGGTGATGGGGGGCACTTCCCTGTTGGAGATGGTGCGGGAAGGGATGGTGAAATCCAGGTAGGTGTTGACATCGATGTAGAGATCGAGTTTACCTTGTTCCACCAGCTGCATCACGGCCAGCCAAACCAGGATCTTGGAATTGGAGCCCGGCCTGTGCAGGGTTGTTCCGGGGTTCATGGGAATACTCTTTTCCAGATCGGCGAAACCATAGCCTTTGGAAAAGATGATTTCGCCATCGGCAACCACTACGATTTCGGCACCGGGAACATTGGCTTGGGCAAGCTGAACGGCAAACACGCCATCAAAGAATGCCTCTAAGGCGGCTGTGTCTCGCACTCCGCTTTCTTGGGCAGAGGCCGCAGACAACGTCAATATTAGTACCAGGAAAACTGCTGCTACGCAAATTCTTCTCATCCGTCCCACCCCGTGAGGAAGTTTCTAACTTCACCCCCAAACTTCTCCACGGCGAGATGGGGTTCCTTCCGTGGGGGGACATTTTGTGGGCGCAGCGGGGCGCTAGTCTAGAGCTCCCCAGCGCTTGGCAGCCCAGGTAGCAAGGGCGAAACGGGCTAGGAAGATGGCAAACATTGGCAGTGGATAGAACCAAGGGGCATAGTCAAAGAGCTCCGCCTGGCTGACAACCTGACTGAACCCAGTGGCCAGCAGCGCGAAAGCTAGGGCGTACAGATAGCCCAAATATCTGTTGCCCTTGGGCCAGAAATAGAGGTAGAAGACTACTATGAACGCCCAGGCCACATCGCCCAGGAGAGGGTGGCCCCCGGCATGAAAGATCCAAAGGTTTTTAAAGGAAGTGATCCCCAGGGTTCCTGTGACAACGCATTCCAGAAAATCCACAAGTCCGCCCAGCACCACTCCGTAGGGCAGCAAAGTCCGCAGATGATCTCTGGGCACGGTCAGGAGGATAAACCCGCCCACAAGCAGGATTAAGACGGGATAGATCAGCATTTGGGCAGCCACCAGCACCATTCCTTTCCAGTTAGGTCATGGGCATAGTATAACCACTCGATGCTCCCAGATTACTGCAGGGAGAAAAGAAAGGCCTGCAGTTGCCAGCTTTTTGACAGGAGTCTACGTTTTTGGCCAGAATTATTAGAGCGTGAGGTGATGGCTTTGTTCAGGTTCATAACCAAAGACGTATGGATCGGCAGTAGAGTGAGGCAGTTTAAGATGGTGGACCATCCAGGCGCGGCCGCAACCCTGGTGGTGCAGGACGGCATGGTCCTCTTTGTGGAGCAGTACCGGCCCGCTGCCGCACGCAACATGCTGGAGATCCCCGCGGGGACCATTGACCGCGGCGAGTCCCCTTTGGAGTGCGCCCAAAGGGAGTTTCAGGAGGAAACGGGTTACAGCGCTGAGCATTGGGAGTCCTTAGGGCACATCTTTCCCACTCCAGGTTACACCAACGAAGTGCTGCACCTCTTTTTTGCCAGCAATTTGACCAAGGGAGAGCAGCAGCTGGAGGCAGGAGAGGACATCAACGTACGCTGGATACCCCTGGATGAAGTGGAAGGGATGATCGACCAAGGCGAGATCAACGATGCCAAGACAATTGTCGCTGTCCTAAAATACCTGAGGAAGCTGAGGAAAAACAGTTAGGACGGAGCGCCCCGCTTCACCACTTGAATTATATGCCCCTGGCGCGTTTTCTTGCCTCTGCGCCAGGGGTTCTTGACCACTGGCTGGGCCCCTATCGCAGCTTTATCCAGAAGGTGCTCCAGGGTGGTTTCCGCGCCGCCTTTACCAAGCCCCAGCTGGCCAAGGCTTGCCGCCAAGCAGGGCTGACCCGGGACCCCCTTGGGGCGGAGATCAGGTACGTGCAATGGCTGTGTTTGTTTCGATGTTATTGGGAACATGTGCTGGGAAAAGGAATTGAGTTCAATAAGCAAACAAGGCTGCCGCTGGCAGCCTTGTTCCTTTTATAGGGGGTGACTGGAGTGGTTACCTCGCGGGCCAGAGCAGCTGCAGGATCATCTGCTGGGCGGCATTGGCCTGGGCGATCATGGCTAAGGCTGCCTGCATGCGGATCTGCGCCGAAACCATGTTCAGAACCTCCAGGGCGATGTCGGCATCGCTGATGCGCGA
>FIZK01000059.1:7195-7494 GCA_900018335.1 uncultured Clostridia bacterium
CTGGGAGGACACCTTGGCCAAGGCTTCGTCCACAAGGCCGATGGCGTCATTGGCCTCCTCTTGAGTGGACACTGAGATGGTCTGGCCTTCCTTTTTCAGACCCAGGGCTTCAGGACTCATGTCTTCCAAGGCTATGTCCATGTTCTGGCCCGCGTTGGCGCCGATGTGGATCATCAGGGGGTTCTTCTCATCGTGGCTGCCATCCAGAAGGGGTATGGTGTTGAAGTTGGTGTTCTGGGCCATATCGTTCAGAGCCTCAACGAGTTCGTTGAACTCCATCTGCAGGGCACTGCGCTCTG
>FIZK01000060.1:0-26782 GCA_900018335.1 uncultured Clostridia bacterium
TGAACTGTTCGTCCCCGTTCTTCTAGCGGGAGATTATCGTTTTTTCAGCGGGCGTGGACACTTGACAAACCAGTTTATCTAGGCTATTATATGTTCTGTACTCCAGTGAGCCATTAGCTCAGTCGGTAGAGCACCGGACTTTTAATCCGGGTGTCCCGCGTTCGAGTCGCGGATGGCTCACCAGAACGCCCCCATCGTCTAGCGGCCTAGGACATCGCCCTCTCACGGCGAAGACACCGGTTCAAATCCGGTTGGGGGTGCCAAATTGAAAGTAGCGAAGAGTTCAGTCTAGGCTGAACTCTTTTTGGTATAAGAACCCTCCTTTTCACCCATATTATCAACGAGGAGGGACGATGCGTGAACAGGACAGTAGGCTTAGTTATCGTGCTCTTGGTTATTCTCGGTTTAGCCATCTACATAAATGCCCAGCGTAAAGCCGGACCCGACTGGCAAGATGGCACCTATGTGGCCAGGTCCGAGCCGGACGAACGGGGTTGGTTTGGGGAAATCGAGATAGTGATCAAGGACGGGAAAATCACCGAGGTCAACTATGAAGAGCTGAATCAAGAAGGAAATCGCAAGGGAGCCGATTACCCATATCCATTGGGTCCCGAGTCCCACGATGATTACGAACAAAGGTTAGTAGACTCCCAGAATCCAGACGAGGTGGAAGCGATCAGCGGCGCCACCCAAACCCGCGATAGGTTTGTGGAGGCCGCCAAGGAAGCTCTGCGCAAGGCTGAAGAGGGAGATCAGTCCAGGCCTCCAGCCATTATGCCGCAGCCGCCAGCTCCCACGGATCGGGAGCAGACAGATGTTCAGTGGCGCGATGGAACCTACACGGCGCGAACGGAGATGGATGACTACGGGTATTACGGGGAGATTGAACTGGTGATCGCAGACGGCAAGATCACGGAAGTCCGCTATGATGAGAAAGACCGGGAGGGGAATCCCAAGGGAGCCGATTATCCTTATCCCCTAGGGCCCGAGTCTGAGGATAAGTTCGAAGAGCAGCTGCTGGAAACCCAGGATCCTGAAAAGGTGGAGTTAATCACAGGCGCCACCCAGACCTGGGAGCGCTTTAAGGAAACGGCTAAAGAGGCTCTGCGGCAGGCCAGTGGGGAAGATATGGACCAAGGCCGGCAAGAAGACATGCGCCAGGAGGACATGACCGGCGAGGGGCAGTCTCAAGCGGGGTAGCAGGAAGCAAGAAGTAGCAAAAGTGAAAGGTGCAGGCAGGGGTCTGCACCTTTTCCATTTGAGCCGCGTTTTGGGCAATAAAAAAGCCATACTCATTCTTGAGTACAGCACATTTGGGCTATGTGGTGATGGAGCTGGCGGGGGGACTCGAACCCCCGACCTATTGATTACGAATCAATTGCTCTACCGGACTGAGCTACGCCAGCATAAAAATGGAGCGGATGACGAGGATCGAACTCGCAACCCTCGGCTTGGGAAGCCGATGCTCTACCATTGAGCTACATCCGCCTTTTCGTCTTAATTATAGGCAAAACTAACCGGGAAATCAAGGGGGGTAATGAAGGAAAATGCTCTGCCGCAGGCGAAGTATTGGCAGCGCAGAAAGGTGTGGTTATCCTGGTTAGAACGCGAGTCGTCTGTTATATTCTCCTACTCCTTCTCCTTCTTCCTACATCGGCCATGGCCCGTGATTACATCGAAATCTGGCCCCAAGGGTGGTCGGAGATAACCCCCCTCTTCAACACCAGTATATTTCTCGATCGCTTTTTTGTTACCCACGATGCGGAGGGAACTAGTTTTCTCAGCGCGGACGGCACATACTATAAGGAACTGGACCTAACCTACCGCCTGGTCCAGAACGGCAAAATCGCCGAGGAAGTGGTGCTGCGCTCCCAAGCGGAGCTCGACAGCGCCTTTTTGGGGTTAGATGGAACTGGAGGACGCCATGTGGTCTGGCTGGAGCAGTCGCCTGCGGGCAACAACATCAGCTACACCAGCTTTGACGTTCCCTATGCTGGTCATGAGGTCCTGACCGTCTTGGCAACGGGCAGCATCATCCAGGATCTCGCCGCCCACCAGGCGGGGGAAACAACACATGTTGTTTGGTCGCAGCGGGATAGGTTCTACCAGATCCGCTACGCTCAGATCCGGGATGGGCAGGTGTCCGCGATGGAAACCGTAACCGACACGGAGGAGTTGTCGGTGCGGCCGGCGGTGACAGTGGATGACCAGGGCGTAGTACACCTAGCCTGGATGGAAACGGGACATGCTGGCGTGGAAATCCGCTACAGCAGGCGCACCGAGGATGGTTGGACGAGCCCTTTGAAAGTGGGCGAAGGCTCCGTGCAGGATATCCAGCAGGGGGGCTTAATCGCCCTTGCTGCCTTTGGAGAGGAAGTGCATCTCGCCTGGTCCGGGTTGCCCCGCGCCTCAAGCAGGCTGCATGTTTTTCTGGTCACCATCAGCGGCGGGGAAGATGCGTCCGCACCCTCAGTCGTTGCCATGGGCAGCAAACCCCGCTTTGTTCAGGGCACCCTTGGCCCCGAACTGGTTTGGCAGGGAGTGGGAGTATTCGGCGCCGAGATTCATTACCTCCCCTTTGGCGGTGAGACCACCAACCTCACCGTGGGGCGCAGGGGAGCCTTTCGCCCCGAAGCCTATGCCGTGGGAGAACACCGCTACGTCTTTTGGCTGTATGCCAATCCAGATGGCGGTTACCAAGTCGCTGGCATCAACAACCAGTTCCCCAAGGCTATTTCCCTGTGGCGGAAGATGGGGATTGATGAGGAGGCGCCCCTGTATCACCTGGGCTTCCTGTTCATGAGCACGCTGATGCTGGCCATGGTGTACACCGCCACCAACTTGGGAGTGCTGCTGGTGGCGGCAGGCTCATACAGCTTGCTTCAGCGAGTTGGCCGTTACCGGAAACAGTCCCTCTTCTATCAGATTGTGCTCTTGGCTGTGCTCACCATGGTAATCCGCCGCCTACCCATACCCGCGGTGCATCCCCAGTTCTTTGGAGTGCTGCACCATGTGCTTTGTGCTGGCGCGGCGACGGTGGGGACGTGGCTGCTCCTGCGGGGAGTGAAGCAGAGGGGTCTTTTGTTCACTATGGGAGCCCTCTTGATCTGGATGTTGTTGTTCCAGTTCACTGCACTGCTTCCCCAGAACATCTTACTGTAGAGGAGGCACTGTGATGCGCATCAAACCTGCTTGGAAATCCTTTGCCTCAGCTGTGTTTATCTTCCTGGGCGGTATGGCTTTAATTTTGGCTAGCTTCGCCTTGGCGGGTTTTCCCTTTCGGGGGCAAGTACCGCCGCAGCTGATTTGGGTGGAAGTGGCCCTCCTTGTGCTGCTCCTGGGAATCCCCCTATTTCGCTAGCTTCTCGATAATGGACATGATTTCGCCGATTTTTTCATCCGCATCATCGCTGCGCATGGCTTCCCGCACGCAGGTGTTGATATGATCCTGCAGGATCTGTTGGTTCACGGTGCGCAGAATCGCTTGGGTGGCCAGAATCTGATTGGAGATGTCCACACAGTAGCGGTCCTCTTCCACCATGCGCAGCAGCCCGTCCAGCTGACCCCGGGCTGTCTTGAGCAGGCGGGTGATTTTCTCTTGATCGCTTCTCATTTTCTGCCGAAGAGCCCCTTCTTGTCTGTGATGGAGACCACCTCATAGCCGGCATCGCTGATGGCTTTGGTGACTGCCTCCTCATTCCATTCTCCTGCCACCGAAATCACCGCTCTGCCTTTCTTGAAACTGACCTCAGCTGTAATCCCGGGCAGGGCGTTTAGGGCCTTTTCCACCCGGTTCTGACAATGCTCGCAGCTCATGCCTTTGATTTCCACGACTTTCTTCATCATCAACACACTCCCATCTATCTATTTGGTGCGAATCTCCTCAGACGCAGGGCGTTGGTCACCACAAAAATGGAGCTCAGGCTCATGGCAGCCGCAGCGTACATGGGGCTCAGCCTCCAGCCCAAGAGGGGGTAAAACAGCCCAGCGGCTAGGGGGATTCCTAAGCTGTTGTAGAAAAAGGCCCAGAACAGGTTCTGCTTGATATTGCGCAGGGTAGCCCTGCTCAGTTTGATGGCCGTGACCACATCCCGGAGGTCGTTTTTCACCAGGACAATATCCGCGGATTCCAGGGCCACATCTGTCCCTGCGCCAATGGCGATGCCCACATGGGCTCTGGTTAGGGCAGGCGCATCATTGATCCCGTCTCCCACCATGGCCACGGTCTTTCCTTCTTCCTGCAGTCTGCGGATCTCCCGCTCCTTATCTTCAGGCAGCACTTCGGCAAGCACGGCCCCAAGGTTGAGTTCGCGGCGGATGGCTTCGGCTGTACGCCGGTTATCACCGGTGAGCATGGCCACCTCAAGCCCTAGTTCTCGCAGTTCGGCAATGGCCTGTCTGCTGGACGGTTTGACCACATCGGCCGCGGCAATGATCCCCAGGACGCGGTGGGCGTCCGCGAAATACATGGGTGTCTTGCCCTGTTCAGCCAGCTTATCCGCTTGGGCCTCCAGTTCTCCTAGAGCAATTCCGTGCTCCTGCATAAAGGCCAGGTTGCCCGCGAGATAGGTTGTCTCGCCCAATTTGGCCTGGATTCCTCTGCCGGGTACCGCCAGAAACTCTTCTACACTGGCAAGTTCCAGCCCCTCCTGGTTCGCTTTGGCCACGATGGCTTCAGCCAGGGGATGTTCAGAGGGTCTTTCCAGGGAAGCGCCGATGCGCAGGAGCTCTGCTGCGGTTACTTCCGCAGCCGGAATCACATCGGTGACTTGGGGCTTGCCCTCAGTGATGGTCCCCGTTTTGTCCAGGACCACGGTATCTACACTGTGGGCGGTTTCCAGTGCCTCGGCGGATTTGATCAAGACCCCGTGGAGCGCTCCCTGGCCGGTGCCCACCATGATAGCCACAGGGGTGGCCAAACCCAAAGCGCAGGGGCAGGAGATGACCAGTACTGCCACGGCAGTGGTGAGGGCAAATTCAAAGGAGTAACCCAGGAGCAGCCAGACCCCAAAGGAAACCAGGGCGATGGCGATCACCACCGGTACGAACACGGCACTGATTTTGTCTGCCAGCTTGGCAATGGGTGCCTTGGAGGCGCCCGCTTCTTCCACCAGGCGGATGATCTGGGCCAGAGTCGTATCCTCGCCGATGCGCGTGGCCTCGAACTTGAAGGAACCGGCTTTGTTCAGCGTGGCGGAAATCACCTGATCCCCCACGGTTTTGGCCACGGGGATACTTTCACCGGTAATGGCCGACTCATCAATGGCGGAGCTGCCCTCCACGATCACTCCATCGACGGGTATGCTCTCTCCCGGCCGGATGACGATGATATCTCCCACCACCAGTTCCGCGACGGGGATTTCCACTTCCTGGCCGCTCCGGATCACCGTGGCCGTTTTCGGGGCCAGATCCATCAGTTTGGCAATGGCATCGCTGGTGCGCCCCTTGGAGCGGGCTTCCAGGAACTTGCCCAGGGTGATCAGGGTGAGGATCATACTGGCCGATTCGAAGTAGAGATCGTGGCTGTACCTGGCGACCAAGTCCAGCTGGCCGTGGCCTAATCCGTAGACGATCCTAAACAGGGCGAACACACCGTACAGCACCGCAGCCCCGGAACCGATGGCGATGAGGGAGTCCATGTTGGGGCTGCGCTTCCAGAGGGTCTTCAAGCCCATCTGGAAGTACTGGCGATTCACGTAGAGCACAGGCAGGGTGAGCAGGAGCTGGACTAAAGCCATGGTGCCTGCGTTTTCCAGACCCAACAGAAAAGCGGGGACGGGGAGCCCCAGCATGGGGCCCATGGCCACGTACATCAAGATCACCATAAAGACTAGGGAGATGACCACGCGCCTTTTCATGTGGGCGATCTCGCCCTCAATCTGGCTCACCTTGCCAGATTGGGTTTGGGCAGGGGACTGCCCGGCTAAGGACGCGGAGTAGCCGGCATCGCTCACCGCGGCAATTATGCTACTTGGCTGCAGCACCCCTTCGTCGTATTCTACTACCATGCTGTTGGCCAAGAGGTTGACGTTTACGGAACTGACGCCCTGCACCTGGCCCACGGCCCTTTCCACAGCCGCGGAACAGGCGGAGCAGGTCATCCCGGTTACTGTAAACTTTTCCTTTTTCATTCTAGTTCACTCCCCACTGCACCCCCGGGGGGTGTTGCTAAGCCTAGTGTACAGAATTAGGGTGCACCCTGTCAAGGCTTTTCACCCCGGGGCAACAAAAAAGGAGCAGTCTGTACTGCTCCTCCTGGGTGTACCTGGCCTAGAGTCTGCCCACCAGTTCGATGCCGGGTTTGAGGGTTTCTGCACCCGGGCGCCACTTGGCCGGGCAAACTTGGTCGCCGTGTTTGGCCACGTACTGGGCAGCCTGCACCTTGCGCAGGAGCTCGGAGGCATCACGGCCGATGCTGTTGTCGTTGATTTCATAGGAAACGATTCTACCCTGGGGGTTGACGATGAAACTGCCGCGCAGGGCCATGCCTTCATCCTCGATGTAAACTCCGAAATCCCTGCACAGTTTGCCTGTGGGATCGGCCAGCATGGGGTACTGGATCCGCTTAATAGTATCCGACGCATCATGCCAGGCTTTGTGCACAAAGTGGCTGTCCGTGGAAACGGAATAGATCTCCGTACCCGCCTTCTGGAACTCCTCGTACAAGTCTGCCAGATCGCTGAGCTCCGTGGGGCAGACAAAGGTGAAGTCAGCGGGGTAGAACACGAAGACCGACCACTTACCCAGTATGTCTGCCTTGCTTACATCCTTGAACTCTCCGTTGTGAAATGCCTTGACTTTAAAGTCATTGACCTCTCTGCCGATCAAAGACATGCAGCTCCCCCTTGCAATGTAGTAATAATAGTAATGGTTACTATAAATTATACTGATTCTCTCGCTGCTGTCAAGACGATTTGACCGTTTTCGCTGTGGGGTATTTTGCCCGCGGTCGTTCTTGATTTTTGGGCTTGGAGCTGATATAATTGCGTTGTTAAAAGGTGCGCCTATAGCTCAGAGGATAGAGCACCGGCCTCCGGAGCCGGGTGCGCAGGTTCGAGTCCTGCTAGGCGCGCCAGATCCTTCAAATGAACATACAGAGCATGCGCTCCCCACTGCGGGGAGTTTTTTTGCTTGTAGGAACGGCTTTCCAACTTGGGCAGGATCTGCCAGTCAACTGTCCAACTAATAGTTGAACGACCTCGCAGAATAAGGTGTGAGAAGGAGGATTGAGATGACAGCCAAGATCATTGACGGGAAAGCCATTGCCCAAGAGATTCGCGCCGATTTAGCCAAACACGTGGCCCAGCTCACGGCCCAGGGCAACACCCCTGGCCTGACGGTGGTTCTAGTGGGCGATAACCCCGCTTCCAAGGTATATGTCCGCTCCAAGCAGAGGGCTTGTGAGGAAGCGGGCATAAACTCCACTGTACACCGCTTAGCGGAGGAGACCACCCAAGAGGAGCTCCTAGACTTGATCACCCAGCTAAACGCCGACAGCACGGTTCACGGCATTCTGGTCCAGCTGCCCCTGCCGGGGCACCTCAACGAGGAAGAGGTGATTAACGCCATTTTGCCCGAAAAGGATGTGGATGGTTTTCATCCTATCAACGTGGGTAAGCTGCAGATTGGCGCAGGAGGCTTTGTGCCCTGTACGCCCGCGGGCATTTTGGAGCTGGTGAAGCGGACGGAAGTGCCAATCGCCGGACAGAACGTGGTGGTACTGGGACGCAGCAACATAGTGGGGAAACCCGTGGCCACTCTGTTCCTGCAAGAAAATGCCACCGTGACCATCTGCCATTCCCGGACTAAGGATGTTGCGGCAGAGGCCCGCCGGGCGGATATTCTCATCGCGGCGGTTGGCCGGCCTAAACTGGTGAAAAGGGACTGGGTTAAGCCGGGAGCTGTGGTGATCGATGTGGGCATCAACAGAGTGAATGGAAAAATCGTGGGTGATGTGGATTTTGAGGAAGTGAAAGAGGTGGCAGGAGCCATCACACCGGTGCCAGGGGGAGTAGGCCCCATGACCATTGCCATGCTGCTCAAAGCCACGGTGGAGGCTGCCGCTAGGGGCTGAAGGGCTGGGCAAACTGGCGCATGACGGTGACCAGGTGCCGGGCCTGGGACACCCTTCCCGCCGCGGGGATGGCCCAGCCGAAGGTTTTCTGGAAGGGCTGCGTTTCCCAGAAGGGGGCGAAGCAGTTCTCCCAGGTGGGCCCTTCCAGTTTGTCCCACAGTGGGGCTAGGGCCAGCGCGGCGTAGAGATCCGCGGCCAGATTCTCTTCGACGATGGCCAGATCCACCAAGCGTTGTCTCCAGGCATGGAGCAGCTCCTCTACCGAATCGGTGTGCTTGAGTGTCCAGGTCAAGGTGTTGGCTAGAATTTCCGGTTCCAGCCAGCTTTGCAGCGCGGTAAACTCAGCTTCGCTGCTGCAGATCCACAGGGTGAGCTCGCCGGGAGGCGGAGCCACGGAAACCCGGGACACCAAAACGGGCAGGACGACCAGGGGTAAGACTGCCAAGCTGATCAGTAGCGCGATCCAGAGGGGGTTAATGGGCGCCGGTGGCGGATCGTAAGAGGGCGGGCGCGGGTTGTTCTGCTTCTCCCGTTTGGCTTCCAATGCTTCTTTCTTAGTGCGGATGTATTTCTTCTGCGCATCCAGGTATTTGCGGTAACTCAAGACTGTACCCCTTTCCTTTGGCCTTCGTAGTATGTCCTAAGGAAGGGGAGGATATTGGCAGGGTGTGTAGTATAAGAACAAAAGACAATTGAATACCCGAATTGGTGTCGGCCTGCTGCGCACGCGGCAGGGCGAAGAATAGGGAAGTTGGGCTCGGAAACGAGAAACCACGCGGTCCCGCCACTGTATACAAGGAGCGGCCCAGAAGATCCACTCACTGTCTGTGGGGAAGGAATGGGCTAAGCGATGACTTGGGAGCCAGGAGACCTGCCAATTCGGATGCTGAGAGGCCATCTTTCGCGGAAAGGAGGGTTCTTCGTTTTTTATTCTCCCCTAGCGACTGTGTCCTGGGGTATCATTTTTTTCTGGGAGAGATCTGCGGTGAAAACGCGTATATTCCTTATTCTAACCCTTGTGTTGGCGGTGGCCGGTGCGGCCTGGGCCGCCCCCCAGCGCATCGTTTCCCTGGCGCCCAGCATCACGGAAAACCTCTTTGCTCTGGGGGTTGGTGACCGGGTTGTGGGAGTAACCAGCTGGTGTGACTACCCGGAGGAGGCTAAGGGCAAGACGGTGATCGGCGACGCCTTGAGCCTGAATCTGGAGCTGCTGTTAAGCCTGGAGCCGGATCTAATTGTGGGCGATGCCAGCTTGGTGCAGAGTCATCTGGAGAGTTTGAAGGGCTTCGGTATTCCCACCTATGTCATCGCGCCAACCAGCATCGCCGAAGTGCAGACCGCCCTTGTTGAGCTCGGCGCGGCGGTGGGAGCAGCAGAGCAGGGCAAGGAGCTGGCCCGAGCCATGGAGGAAAAGCTGACTGAGTTGACCAGCAGTGTCAAACGCAGTTTCCGGCCTAGGGTGTGGATTGAGGTGTGGAACGATCCCCTCATGACCGCGGGGCCGGGCAGCTTCATGCATGAGTTGATTGAGCTGGCCGGGGGCGAGAACATCGCCGGCGACGCCGATACGGCCTGGCCCATGTTCAGCGAAGAACTGGTGATCGAACGTGATCCCCAGGTGATCATCCTCACCAGCTACAATTTAGAAGAGGTTTTGAATCGGCCAGCTTGGCAGGGAACCACGGCCCTGAAGACCGGTTGTGTCTACGAGGTCAACCCGGACCTCTACTCACGCACCACGCCCAGGATGCTAGATGCCCTCAGTGAGCTCATCTCCCTTTTGGACGGAATCCAGCCGTGAGGAGGTCCCTGCGCCGCTTCGGCGGCATCTTGCTTTTGGTACTGGCGGCTGCCGTGGTGGCCACTGCTTTGGGATCGGCGAACATCCGCCTAGGTGATGTGCTCGGGATCATGGCCTCGCGGCTGCCTGGCGTTGGGGCCTTGGTCAAGCCCACCTGGTCCACTGCCCACGAAATGATTGTGCTGCGGGTGCGGCTGCCCAGGGTGTTCCTGGCCTTGGTGGTGGGCGGAGGTTTGAGTGTGGCAGGTGTTTTGTTCCAAGGCAGCCTGCGCAACCCCCTGGCAGATCCCTATATCATCGGCGTTTCCTCTGGAGCTTCCTTGGGTGCGGCGGTGGGGTTGCTGGTGATCATCCCCCGGGGCCTGGTTGGCCTTGGATTTCTACCCCTGTTTGCCTTTGCCGGAGCAATTTTGGCCACGTTGGCCGTTGCCCGCCTGGGGCAGCGCCGGGGCAGGCTGGAACCCACGAGTCTGCTGCTGGCCGGTGTGGCCATGGGTGCCTTCCTTACGGCAGTCGTCTCGCTGCTCATGGTGCTGCGTATTGAAAACCTCCAAGATGTCTATCTTTGGCTCATGGGCAGCCTTTCCGGGCGGACCTGGGATCATCTGCTCATGGCCCTACCTTACGTAGGCGCGGGCCTGCTTGTTGCCCTGTGGCTGGCCAAGGACCTAAACGTGTATCTGTTGGGGGAGGAGGCAGCGCACAGTCTGGGCATTGATGTGCAGAAAGTGCAGCGCTTGGTGTTGATCAGCGGATCGCTCATGGCCGCGGCCTGCGTGTCCGTCTCCGGCGTGATCGGCTTTGTGGGACTGATGGTGCCCCATGCCCTGCGCCTGCTGGTGGGAGCTGAGCACCGGCGGTTGATCCTCCACTCCCTCTGGGCGGGAGCGCTCTTTCTCCTAGTGGCCGATACCCTGGCCCGCACTGCCTTTTCGCCCCTTGAGATCCCCGTGGGCATCATCACCGCCTTCGTGGGAGGGCCGTTTTTCATCTACCTATTGAAACGAGGTTCAAGCTTCCATGGATAAGATGCGCTTAGCAGATGTCACCTACGCCTACACAGACGTTCCCGTGGTGCGCGGCCTCAATCTCAGCCTAAAGCCCGGTCTTTTCTACGGTGTGGTGGGGCCCAATGGGGCCGGCAAATCCACCCTCCTCAAGTTGCTGGACGGATACATCAGACCCCAGCGGGGGACGGTCTACCTCAACGGCAAAGACCTGCGGACGTATGCCCTGGCTGAACTGGCGCGGGAGATCGCGCTCATTCCCCAAACCTCCTTTTACTTCCCCTTCACCGTGGAAGAGATGGTGCTGCTAGGCCGCACACCCTTCTACTCCCGCCTCGGAGCCCCCAGCGAGGAGGACAGGAGGATTGCCCGGGCCAGCATGGAGGTGACCGGGATCGCCCATTTGGCCAGCCGGTTAGTGAGTGATCTCAGCGGCGGAGAAAGGCAGCGGGTGACCATCGCCAGGGCTTTTGCCCAGGAGACCAAGGTGTTGCTCCTGGACGAGCCCACCACCCATCTAGACTTGGAGCACCAGATTAACACTTGCCGCCTGCTCAAGGAGAAGAGCGGGGAAGGGGTAACGGTGCTGGCTGTGCTCCACGATTTGAACCTGGCGGCCAGCTTCTGTCACCGGATCTTCGTTTTGGAGGCCGGCGAGCTCGTGGCAGAAGGCACGCCAGGCGATGTGTTAACTCCGGAGCTGATCGCCAGGGTGTTCAAGGTTTCCGTTCCCAGCTTGCAGCATCCGGTCACTGGCCGGCCTATCATTGCACCATAAAAGGAAATCCTCTCGGTTATACTACCAAAAGGTAGACCGAAGGAGGATGAGGGACGATGAAATGGCGCGCTCTCATGGGCATGGTCATTTTGTTGCTGGCTGGGTTCTTACTCTGGTCCATCTTTTCCCCGACGGAGGCTCCCCTGGGCGATACCCCCGCGGAATCCCAGGAACCTAGGGGCAACTGGGAAGAGCCTGTGGTGCAGGTGGTGCAGAAGGTGGGCCCGGCAACGGTGAAGATCGAAACCACCAGGGAGGTCTTGGTGGATCAGTTCTTTTTCCAGCAGTTGGAGCGGCGGCAGGGCATTGGTTCAGGGGTGATCTACAGGGACGACGGGTACATCCTCACCAACAACCACGTGGTGGCAGGTGCTGAGGAGATTAGGGTCCAGCTGGCAGACGGGCGCTCCTTTGCCGGTACAGTGGTGGGGGGAGATCCCCTCACGGATCTGGCGGTGGTCAAGGTGGAAGCCACAGACCTGCCTGTGGCGCCCTTTGCCGATTCCAACGAACTGCGGGTGGGGCAGGGCGTCATCGCCATTGGCAACCCCTTAGGGCAGGATAACACTGTGACCACGGGGGTGGTGAGTGCCTTGAACCGCGACCTCTTGGTGGACCCCCGGGAAAATCGCTTTTTGGAGGGTATGATTCAAACCGATGCTGCCATCAACCCGGGCAACTCTGGCGGGCCGCTCATTGACTACCAGGGCCAGGTTATCGGTGTAACCACGGCCATCATCGAGCAGGCCCAGGGCATAGGCTTTGCCATTCCCTCCTCCACGGCCAAAACCATTGGCGACCAGATTATTTCCCACGGCAGGCCCCTGCGCCTGGGCGTTCTGGGCGGATCCTTAACGCCGGCTCTAGCTAAGAGCATTCGCGAGCAGACCAACGTGGAGCTCGCTGTGGAGCGCGGCGCCTTTATCACCAGGGTGCTGCCGGATACTCCCGCAGCCGCCGCCGGCCTGGCTCAAGGTGATATCATCACTGCGGTGGACGGGCAGGAGATCGCAGGCATGCGTGAGCTGAGCGATGCGGTGCAAAGGGCAGGGTTTGGAGGGACCCTACAGCTTGCCTATTACCGCGGATCAGCGCGGCAGCAGGTGGAGGTTAAGCTGTAAACCAGGCGGGAAGCAGGTGTATCCTTGTGCCGCTGTGATGATGCGGACTAGGGCACAGTCTGCTTCTTTTTTTTCGCCTGGTTGTGTGTTATGATACTATTACCGCTCATGCATTTTCTGGTAAGGGAGTTAAGACATGTATGTAGTGTGCGGAGAACACCTGGAACAGGCCATCGATGAATTCGTAGAAGTCTATGAGATGCCCCCTGATCTTTACGAACTGGAGGAGGTATCACTCACGGATTGGACAGCGCCAAACCGCTGCACTTTTTGTGATCGTCCTCCCAAGTACTTAGTGGTGTAGGGAGGCAAGACTGTGCATGTTCAGATTCTGGCCGTGGGTAAGTTGAAAGAACGGTACCTGGTCCAAGGGATAGAGGAGTATGGTAAGCGCTTGGGCCGCTATGGGCGCTTGGAGATCGCGGAGTTGAAGGAAGAAAGCTTTGCCGAGCCCCTGAGTGAAAAAGAAGTGCAGGAGATCCTACGGCGGGAAGGCGAGCGGATCTTGGATGCCCTTAAGCCCAGAAGCCATGTGGTGGCCTTGGATCGCGGTGGACGAGCCATGTCCTCGGAAGAGCTGGCGGAGGAGTTCCAGCGTGTGGCCATCGGCGGTATCAGCCAGCTGACCTTTGTCATTGGAGGTTCTTTGGGTTTGGATCCACGGGTTCTGCAGCGGGCAGACCTAGTTTTGTCCTTTTCCAAGTTCACCTTTCCCCACCAACTCATGCGCTTGATTTTGTTGGAGCAGATCTACAGGGCGTTCACCATCGTCAACGGGGAAAGGTACCATAAATGAACTGACTGGAGGTGTGTTCATGCGCTGGAACAAGATTTCCGACGCGGTGATTCGGCGTCTGCCGCTTTATCTCCGTGTCCTAGACGACCTGGCCAATGAAACGGATGTCTCCCTTATTTCATCCCAGGAATTGGGGGTTAAGGCCGGTGTCGGTCCCGCCCTGGTGCGCAAGGATTTGGCCTGGTTCGGCGAGTTCGGCAAGCAGGGCGTGGGTTACGAGGTTGGTTTTCTCCGCAACGAGCTGAGGAAGATCCTCAATTTGGAACAGGAAATGGCCGTGGGCCTGGCCGGGGTGGGTAGTCTAGGTGAAGCCCTGGTCCGTTATCATCTCAAGCGCTATGACGACAACGACAGCTTCAATCTCCGTTTGGCAGCCCTTTTTGACAGCGACCCAACTAAGGTGGGTAGTACCGTAGAAGGGATCACCATCGCCTCTCTGGAGGAGATTCCGCAGAAGGTGGCCGAGGAGCAGATCCAGATTGTGATCCTGGCCGTTCCAGCGGAAGGAGCCCAGGACGTGGCTAACCGCTTCATCCGGGCGGGCGTGAAGTGCATTCTCAACTACGCACCGGTGAAACTGCATGTCCCCGATACGGTGCAGGTGGCTTCCGTGGATCTGTCCCTGGAACTGCAGCGCCTGGCTTATTACGTCCCCAAACCAGCGAATTAGGTGAGGAGGCAGCACATTGACACAGCAGATTGATCTACTTGTGATTGGCGGAGGCCCAGCAGGTTACTCCGCGGCCATTCGCGCCAGCCATCTCGGGAAAACCGTAGTGGTGGCAGAAAGGAACAGGTTGGGAGGGACCTGCCTTAACCGCGGCTGTATTCCCACCAAAGCCCTTTTGGAAAGCGCCAGTTTCTACGCGGGACTCAGTTCTGCTGCCAGCCACGGGGTGGCCTTAGAGGTCCAGAGCCTGGATTATGGGCAGGTGGTAAGGGGCAAAGACCAAATTGTCCAGAATCTCGTGAACGGGCTGCAGTTCCTGCTGAAAAAGCGGCAGATCCAGGTGCTGGAAGCAGAAGCCCGTTTTCTGCCCTCCGGGGAAGTGCAAGTGGGAGATGAGGTCTTCCAGCCCGCTAAGGTGCTGGTGGCCACGGGTACCGCGCCGTGGGAGCTGCCCGGCTTAGAGGTGGATGGAAGCCTTGTGGTGAACAGCGACCAGCTGCTGGATCGACCCACACTGCCTCAATCCCTGGTGATCGTTGGAGGCGGCGTGATTGGCTGCGAGTTTGCCACCATTTTCGCATCCTACGGGGTGCAGGTGACCATAGTGGAACTCATGGACAGGCTCCTACCCACTGAAGATGCGGAAGTGAGTCAGGCGCTGGCCAGGGAGTTCAAAAAGCGCAAGATCAAGGTGCTCACGGGGGCCAAAGTGTCCGGGATCGAGCGGGGCGAGCAGGCTCTGGTGACGGTGGAACACAAGGGGCGCACCTCCGAGCTCGCCGCGGAACTGGTTCTGATTTCCGTGGGGCGGCGGCCAGTGCTTCCCCAAGGATTTTCCGGTGAGCTGAACGCCAAGGGCTACGTTCAGGTTGGCGGGGATTTCCAGACCTCTGTTCCAGGCGTTTATGCCGCGGGGGACATAATCGGCGGTGTGCAGCTAGCCCACCTGGCCTTTGAGGAAGGCTGGGCTGCTGTAAACAACATGTTTGGCGAACCCGCCCGCCAGGAGTGGTTTGTGCCTGCTTGCGTGTATACCAAACCGGAGATCGCTTCAGTGGGCTTAACTGAAGCACAGGCCAGGGAGGAATACGGCGAAGTGATTACCGCCAAGTATTCCCTGAAGGGCAACGGCAGGGCCGTGATTGCCCGGGAAGACTCGGGCTTCGTGAAGTTCGTGGCTGGGCCCCAGGGCAAGGTACTCGGTGTACATATCATAGGGCCCCAAGCCACGGAGTTGATTTCAGGAGCTGCACTTGCCCTGGAGCAGGGACTTACCCTAGAGCAATGGGCCCAGGTGGTTTACCCCCACCCCACAGTTTCCGAGTCCATCAAGGAAGCCGTGCTCAGCGCCCTGGGCTGCGGATTGCATTCCCTGTAGTGCATGGGGAAAGGGGCAGTCGTGAGAAGTGAAACATGGAAGCGGAGGAGGAAGATCGATGCTTAGTGATATTGAAATTGCCCAACGGGCCAAGCTGCGCCCCATACAGGAGATTGCGGCCAAACTCGCTTTGTCCGACGATGATCTGGAGCTGTATGGTAAGTACAAGGCCAAGGTGGACACCAAGGTCTATGATAGGCTGCGGGATCGCCCCAACGGCAAGCTGATCTACACCACAGCCATTACGGCCACCCCCGCGGGGGAGGGCAAGACGGTAACCACCATCGGCTTAACCCAGGCCTTGGGGAGGCTGAATAAGAACGTCATGGCCTGTCTGCGCGAGCCGTCTTTGGGCCCCACCTTTGGCATCAAGGGTGGTGCTGCCGGCGGAGGCTATTCCCAGGTAGTGCCCATGGAGGACATCAACCTCCATTTCACAGGGGACATTCATGCGGTCACCACCGCCCACAACCTTTTGGCAGCACTGCTGGATAACCACATTGCCCAGGGCAACGCCTTGAACATCGATCCCAAGCGCATTGTCTTCAGAAGGGTTATGGATATGAACGACCGGCAGCTGCGCAATATCGTCATCGGCTTGGGCGGTTTGGGCGACGGGTATGTGCGTGAGGCAGGTTTCGATATTTCCGTGGCCTCGGAAATTATGGCCATTCTGTGCTTGGCCGAGGATCTCCAGGATCTCAAAGAACGGGTGGGCAAGATGCTCGTGGCTTACACCTACGACCGCAAGCCCGTTTACGCCAAGGATCTCAAGGCCCAAGGCGCGGTAGCCGTGATCATGAAAGAGGCCATCAAGCCCAACCTGGTGCAGACCCTGGAAGGCCAGCCCGTGTTTGTGCACGGCGGACCCTTCGCCAATATTGCCCACGGCAACAACAGCATCATCGCCACCCGCATGGCGCTGAAGCTCGCGGACTACGTGGTGACTGAGGGCGGCTTCGCTTCCGACCTGGGCGCGGAGAAGTTCTTCGATATCGTCCACGGCTATTCCGGCCTGAAGCCCGACGTGGCCGTGCTGGTGGTGTCGGTGCGTGCCTTGAATATGCACGGTGGAGTGTCCAAGGAAGATGTGCAGATCACAAACTTAGATGCCCTGCGTAAGGGCCTGGCCAACTTGGATAAGCACGTGGAAAACCTGAAGAAATTCGGCCTGCCCATCGTGGTGGCCATCAACCAGTTCCCCACAGATGAACCCGAGGAGCTGGAACTGGTGCGCAAGCACTGCGCGGAGCTTGGTGTGCGCAGTGCCGTATCCCGAGTGGTGGCGGAGGGCGGAGCAGGCGGTGAGGAACTGGCCCAAACCGTACTGGACGTGCTGGCAACCGAACCTGCGCAGTTTAGACCGCTGTACGACTGGAAGCTGCCCATCAAGTCCAAGCTGGAGATCTTGGCCAAGGAGATCTACGGGGCGGATGATGTGGTCTATGCGCCAAAGGCTGAACGGTCCATTAGGGATCTCACCAGGCTGGGCCATGGAGAACTGCCCGTTTGTGTGGCCAAAACCCAGCATTCCATCTCTGACAACCCTAAACTGAAGGGAGCGCCCAAGGGCTGGAAGCTAACCATTACCGATGTGCGGCCTTCCCTGGGAGCCGGTTTCCTGGTTTGCTTAGCGGGGGATATCATGACCATGCCCGGTCTTCCCGCCAAACCGGCCGCAGAGAACGTGGACATCGACGCCGAAGGAAGAATTACTGGATTGTTCTAGCGAAACCACGAAGAGGCCCCGTTTGGGGCCCTTCTGTTTTGCCGAAAAAGAGGTTGTTTATTGTACGGACAAGTGATATACTAACGGAGAATGGTAGTGCAGGTCCTGCACAGCCGGTTTTTTCCCCTATAGGAATTCCTATGGGGGAGTTCTTTTAGTTAGGGAGGGCACCGAGATGAGTGTTTTAGTAAGACAGAAGCAGGAGCTTGTCTCTGCTCTGTATACGGCCATAGAAGCGGCCATGGCCAGCGGAAAGCTGGAGGTGGAGTCTGTGCCCGAGATCGGCCTGGAAGTGCCCCGGGAGAAGCAGCACGGTGACTTTGCCTCAAATATAGCCCTAATTATGGCCCGCGCGGCGCGCAAGGCGCCCAGGGAGGTGGCGGAGATCATCGTGGATCATCTGCCCAAAGGGGGCGTGATCCGCGCCGTGGAGGTGGCGGGTCCGGGTTTCATCAATTTCTTCTTAAGCAATGATTGGCTCCATGATACCCTGCGGGCCATTGAGGAGCAGGGAGAAGCGTATGGAAACTGTCAGCATGGCGCAGGGGAAAAGGTCCTCCTGGAGTTCGTCAGCGCCAATCCCGTGGGCCCCATGAACGTGGTGAATGCCAGGGCCGCCGCGGTAGGTGATACGCTGGCCCGCCTGCTGAGAGCCGCGGGCTATGAGGTGGGTACGGAATTTTACGTCAATGATGCTGGGAATCAGGCCGATGTGTTCGCCCGCTCCCTGGAAGCCCGCTATCAGCAGCTGACCAACGCCGATTATCCCTTCCCTGAAGACGGTTATCCGGGAGCCTATGTGGCTGAACTGGCCCAGGTCCTCAAGGAAGAACGCCCCGATCTGCTGGATCTCCCGTTTGACGAGCGCATCGCCTTCTGCAAACGCTGGGGAACCGATAAAATGGTAGAGATGCAGCAGGCAGACCTCAGGGCGTACGGCGTGGAGTTTGACCTGTGGTTCCGGGAGCGGGACCTGCACGCACAGGGCGCTTTGGAGGCGGTCATCGAGTTTTTGCGAGAGAAGGGACTCATGTTTGAAGAGGATGGAGCCCTGTGGTTTAGATCCACCCAGTTTGGCGATGACAAAGACCGGGTGATCGTGAAAAGCGATGGCTCCTATACTTACGTTACCGCTGACATTGCCTACCATTACGATAAACTCAAGCGGGGCTTCACCAAGCTGATCAATATCTGGGGGCCTGATCATCACGGCTATATCGGCAGGATGAAGGCGGCCATTCAAGCCCTGGGGTACAGTGAGGACACCTTGGAAGTACTCATCCTGCAGTATGTGGCCCTGCTGCGTGACGGACAGCAGGTGAAGATGTCCAAGCGTGCCGGTGAGTTCATCACCATGCAGGACTTGGTAGAAGAGGTTGGCAAAGATGCAGCCCGCTTTTTCTTCCTGCACCGCAGCCCCGAAAGCCATCTGGACTTCGATTTGGACCTGGCAGTGGAACAGTCCAACGAAAACCCCGTCTTTTATGTGCAGTATGCCCATGCCCGCATCTCCAGCGTGCTGCGGCAGGCCAAGGAACAGGGCATCGCTGTGCCCACCTGCAGCCAGGTGGATTTGAGTTTGCTGGAGCATGAAACAGAACTGGATCTTTTGAAACAACTGGCAGCGCTGCCCGAAGAGCTGCTCGCCGCGGCTCTGCTGCGCGAACCCCATCGGATTACCCGCTACGCGCTGGATCTGGCCGGGCTGTTCCATTCCTTCTACGGATATTGTCACATCCTGGGTGAAGAGGCACCGCTGCGGGACGCTCGTTTGGTCTTAGTATCCAATATCCGCGTGGTGCTGAGGAAAGTATTAGGTCTCTTGGGTGTAGATGCTCCCGAGCAGATGTGAGGATGGTGAACCATGGGCTTTAAAGACAGCGTGCGGACATTTTGGCGGGCCCTTAAGCTCAGCTATGAGCATATCGGCAAGGTGATGCTCACGAACCTGATCTGGTTTGTTGCAGGGTTTCTGCTGCTTCTGCTTTTCACCTATGTCCCCGTGGAGAGTAATTGGATTTTTCTCCTTGTTGTGGTGGGTACCCCCATTACCATAGGAGGCTCCTTCGCAGCCGTGCATCATCGCATGAACGCCATTGTCAAGGGTGAGGATACCGTCATGGGCGATCTGTGGGTGGGCTTCAAGCGCTATTTCCTGCGGGGAGCGGTGCTCACGGTGTTAGCTGTTTTGGGGTTTGGCATTCTGTTCTTCAATATCTGGTTCAGCCAGAATTACCCCAGCAAGCTCTTCCTCGTCCTTTCGGGCTTCTGGATTTGGGGCATTGTCCTGTGGTATGCCATACACCAGTTCGTGCTTCCCTTTGTTGTGAACCAGAACGCCGGGGTGTTCAAGGCCCTGAAGAAGGCGGCCCTCATTGTGCTGGACAATCCCTGGCCCAGCTTCCTGCTGATGCTTTTCAGCCTAATCGTAACTGCACTCAGTGTATTATTTGCAGCGCCTCTGCTCATTTTCCTGGCCAGTTTCTTGGCGCTGCTGCAAAACTGCTTCTACCATGAGCTGATGGTTAAATATGAACGGCTTGCTGAAGAGCAGGCTCAGCAAGAAGAAGAGTTGGAAGGGGAGGACCAGGCGTGAGCAAGTTTGTGTTCGTCACCGGAGGCGTAGTTTCCAGCTTAGGTAAGGGTATCACTGTGGCATCCTTGGGGAGGCTCCTCAAGAGCAGGGGCCTGACGGTCAGTGTGTTGAAGTTCGATCCTTATCTGAACGTTGACCCGGGAACCATGAGCCCTTTTCAGCATGGCGAGATCTTCGTCACCGAGGACGGCGGGCAATGTGACCTAGACTTGGGCCACTACGAAAGGTTTATCGACACCAATTTAACCAAGGACAGCAACGTAACTAGCGGTAAAATCTATTGGTCCATCCTTTCCCGGGAACGCAAGGGCGGTTACGACGGGGGAACGGTGCAGGTAATTCCCCATGTGACCAACGAGATCAAGGACCGCATCTGGTCCTTGGCCAAGAGCAGCGGGGCAGATGTGATCCTGGTGGAGATCGGGGGCACGGTGGGGGATATTGAGGGGCTGCCCTTCATGGAAGCCATCAGGCAGTTTAGAATGGACGTGGGCAGGGAATCCAGCTTGTTCATTCACGTCACTTTGGTGCCCTACGTGGCTGCAGCTAAGGAGCTGAAGACCAAACCGACTCAGCACAGTGTGAAGGAGCTGCGCAGCATCGGTATTCAGCCCGATGTGATCGTCTGCCGCAGCGAAGCGCCCATAACCGAAGATATCCGAGCTAAAGTGGCCCTGTTCTGCAACGTGGAGGAGGAAGCGGTGATCCCCAACCCCGACGTGGAGAGTATCTACGAGATTCCCCTCTGTTTTGCTGAAGCCCGCTTAGACGAGATCGTTTTGGAGAAGCTAAATCTAACCGCCTCCCCAGCGGACCTGAGCTCGTGGCGCCAGCTGGTTTCCGTCATCAAGAACCTGCGGGATAGGGTTGTGGTGGGTATTGTGGGGAAATATGTATCCCTGCCCGATGCTTACCTGAGTGTGGCTGAAGCCCTGCGCCATGCCGGCTTTTCCCATGGAGTGGATGTGGAGGTACGCTGGATCGAGGCGGAAGATTTGGAGCGGGGAAGGACGGAACTACTGGAAGACCTGGACGGAATTCTGGTTCCTGGAGGATTTGGACAGCGCGGTGTGGAAGGAAAGATCACAGCGGCGCAGTATGCTAGGGAGCATAAAGTCCCGTATTTCGGCATTTGTTTAGGCATGCAGTGCGCGGTCATGGAGCTGGCCCGCAATGTGGCCAAACTGGAGGATGCGGGCAGCGTTGAATTTGGCAGCTGCGCGCACCCTGTGATCAGCTTCATTCCAGGACACCCTGAAGTAACGGGGTTGGAGGGATCCATGCAGGTTGGGACCCGTGCCTGCCAGATCCAGCCGGATACGCACAGCATGAAGTGGTACGGCCAGACGGTTGTGCAGGAGCGGCATAGGAACCGGTACGTGATAAATAAGAAGTATTTGGAGAGCCTGGCGGAAGCGGGTATGCGGGTGGCAGGCCTTTCCACCGATGGGTTGGTGGAGATCATGGAGCTGGAGGGCCATCCGTGGTTTGTGGGAACGCTCTTCCATCCCGAGTTCAAGTCCCGGCCGACGCGGCCCCATCCGTTGTTTGTTGGGTTTATCCAAGCAATCCTGGATCAGAAGAAGGGTTAACCACTAGGAGGTGTGCTTATGCTTCGAATGAAAGTGAAAGCCGTGGGCATAGATCGCGAAAGCCTGTTTCCCGTAGTCATCCTCGCCGACGAAGGGGAAGAGTCCTATGTTCCGCTTCTCATCGGCCCAGCTGAAGCAAATGCCATCGCCGTTGTCCTAGAAAACGTGGAAGTACCCAGGCCCCTCACCCATGACCTGCTGCTCAGCTCAGCGCTGGCGCTGGGGGCCAAGGTGGACAAGGTAGTAATCACTGATCTCAGTGAAGATGTATATTACGCGGAAATACACTATCTGCAGGGGGGCAAAACGGTGCGGGTGGACGCCAGACCGTCCGATGCCATTGCCCTGGCTCTGCGTGCGGGCGCGTCCATCTTTGTGGATGAGAAGATCATCCCCCACGCCATCACCGTACCCAAGGAGGAAGACCCTGAGCTGGAGGAATTCCGTTCCTTCTTGGAAAACCTGTCGCCAGACGATTTCCGGCGGGAGAACTAATCCCAGGTCATTTTGTATAGATAGAATATTTAGGCGCATACTCTTTCCTAGAAAGGGTGTGCGCCATGTTCATGCGAAATATCTGCGTATGTGTTGCCAGCATCGTGCTTTTCTTGGGGCTAGCTGCTCCTGCCTTTGCCCAGATTCCTCAATGGAAAATGGTACACGGGGAAGTGCTTCAGGTTCTACCTGATGAGCATAAACTGCTCTTAGGATACGACGGACAGGAAGTATACCTGAGCCTCGAAGATGGTTGTAGGATCTTCCGCCAAGGGAAGCCTGCTGCTTTGGAATCACTGCGCCCGGTGGGTCCCGGAGCGTATCAAGATGCCCTCTGCTGGATCAACGCAAGGGGCCTTGTGAGCATGATTCTCGTGAATTATTACGTGCAGGAAGAGGACGGGTTGTTAGTTGCCTATGATATATTTGGGAATCCTAAATGATTTCAGAGGAAAACTCCCATTCGTGACGAAGTATAAGTCGCGATAATATGAACTTTCCCAGGAACAAGTGTTTCGCGCTGAAAGGCCCGGTGTCCATCTGCCTCAGCGGCCTTTCCTTCCCTGTGCCTTCTCATTTTTTCTCACCTCGAAAAGGGCACCTGGCGATTTGGGTTCCACTGATTCTTCCCGCTGGTGATTTACCAATCTCAAAGTGTGTTTGTTAATTCGGCTGCCGTTTCGCAGCTGTAATTGTAGATCTGAAATATAAGGAGGCCATTCAAGTGTTAGTATCTGGAAAAGAACTGTTTCAAGCGGCGAGGCAGGGTGGCTATGCTGTAGGTGCTTTCAATGTGAACAACATGGAGATCATCCAGGCCATCATTGAAGCAGCGGAAGAAGAGAATTCTCCTGTTTTCCTCCAAGCCAGCCAGGGCGGGATCAAATACGCCGGCATCGAGTACATAGCTGGGTTGGCCAAAACGGCTGCAGAGAGCGTTAAGGTTCCCGTTGCCTTGAACCTGGATCACGGCACGAGCTTCACCCAGGTGGTGCAGTGCGTTCGCCACGGTTTTACTGCAGTCATGATCGATGGTTCCCAGCATCCCTATGAAGAGAACATAGCCCTTACCCAGAAAGTGGTGGAAGTAGCTCATCCCTGCGGTGTGTCCGTGGAAGCTGAGTTGGGTAAGATTGGCGGAGTGGAAGATGACATTTCCGTGGACGCTGCTGATGCCACCTTCACCGATCCACAGGAAGCTGCCGAGTTCGCGGAGCGCACCAAGGTGGACGCTTTGGCCATTGCCATTGGCACTGCCCACGGTGTGTACAAAGGAGAACCGAAGCTGGACTTCGATCGCCTGGCGAAAATCAGAGAAGCCACGGATGTTCCTTTGGTACTCCACGGTGCTTCCGGCATAGGCGATGAGGCCATCCGCAAGGCGGTTTCGCTGGGCATCTGCAAGATCAATATCGACACAGAACTCAGGCAGGCCTTCACCAAGGCGGTGCAGGAAGTTGTGCACAGCAAGCCCCAAGAGTTCGATCCCCGCAAACTGTTGGGTCCAGCCCGGGAAGCCATGAAGGAAGTGGTCAGGGCGAAGATGAGGCTCTTTGGAAGTGCCGGTCGTGCGTAGGGCCTGCGCCCCTGTTTCAAAGGTGGTGAACGCTTGAATATCGCAGAGCTTGAATCAAAGACCTTTGCCGAGCTGCAGGAACTGGCAAGGGACTTGGGCCTTACAGGCTTTAAGCGGCTTCGCAAGAAGGACTTGATTATCGAGATCCTCAAGCACGAGACCGTGAAAGAGAATCTGCTGTTTATCAGCGGGATTTTGGAAATAACCAGCGAGGGGTATGGGTTTTTGCGGGTGGACAATTACACACCCGGTTCCGATGACGTGTACGTCTCGCCATCGCAGATCAGGCGTTTCTCCATGCGTACCGGGGATGAGATTCTGGGACAGGTGCGCCCTCCCAAGGATGGTGAGCGGTACTTTGCCCTGTTGAAAGTGCTGGCCATCAATCTTTCCGACCCCGAAGTGGCAGCCCAACGCCCTTGTTTTGACGACTTAACGCCCATTTACCCCAAGCGGCGTCTCCACCTGGAAACAACACCAACGAATTATACCATGCGCCTCATGGACATATTATCACCACTGGGGTTTGGCCAGAGGGGGCTGATCGTATCCCCGCCCAAGGCCGGTAAAACCACGGTGCTGAAGATGCTGGCCAATTCCATTGCGGAAAACCATCCCGATACGGAGATCATCGTGCTGCTCATCGATGAGCGCCCCGAGGAAGTCACGGACATGGAGCGCTCGGTGAACGGAGAGGTGATCAGCTCAACCTTTGATCTGCCTCCCGAAAACCATGTGCGGGTGGCCGACATCGTGATGGAAAGGGCAAAGCGTCTGGTGGAGTCTGGGAAGGATGTGGTCGTGCTCCTGGACAGCATCACGCGCTTGGCCAGGGCCCACAATCTGGTGGTGCCGCCCAGCGGGCGTACCCTCTCGGGCGGGGTGGATCCGGCTGCACTCCATCGTCCCAAGCGATTTTTTGGAGCAGCCCGCAACTTCGAGGAACAGGGCAGCCTCACCATCATTGCCACGGCTTTGGTGGAAACGGGCAGTCGCATGGACGAAGTGATTTACGAAGAGTTTAAAGGAACGGGCAACATGGAGCTGCACTTAGATCGCAAGCTGGCTGAGCGCAGGTTGTTCCCGGCCATTGATATCTACCGCTCCGGCACCAGGCGGGAGGATCTGCTCCTCACGCCGCAAGAGCTGGAGGCAGCATGGATGTTGCGCAAAGTTATGAGTTCTCTGGGCCCGGCAGAAACCCTAGACCTGGTTCTGGATCGCGTGTTCAACACCAAGACCAACCAAGAACTAATAGAACTGATCATCTCGTCACCGTTTGCGGAAAATGTTAGGAATAGATGAAAGGATATCCCGGTTGCGCGTCGAAATGTTCCAAGTAGGTTATTGCCAGTCGAGGGAGGATTTGTCATGAGGAGGCGGTTTTTCCGCAGTAAAGGGTTTATCATCCTGCTTTTCGCAGTGATCTTCAGTTTTGGTATCCTGGGACAAGTGGATACCAGGATGCACATTGGTGGAGGCGACTGGGATCTGGACAGCCTCATCTACATCAATGTGGACGAGTACATCTACTACACCGAAACCCTCGGCTCTCAAGATGATAACGGACAACCTTTACCTACTGTGCAGACTCTTGCCGCCCTCGATGGAGCTGCCCAATTGGTTAAAGATTCACAGGATGAAGGAGCAGGGAAGGCACCTGCAGCGGAGCCCGGGGAAGTGACTCTCTCCGCGGCGGTTTCCTTAGAGGAGGAAGCCCCTCCAGCCGTGTCGTCCAGGGTGGAGTCTGCCCTGCAGGTTGCTGAACCTCCAGTACCTGCGCCTCCCAAGGTAGAGGAGCAGAAAGAGGAGAGGCCCACCATTTTCGTGCACAAGGTCAATCCTGGGGAGACTTTGTGGGATATCGCCAACGCCTATGGAGTGTCGGTGGATGCCATCCTTTCAGCCAATGAGCTGAGAAATCCGAATATGCTCTCCATCGGCCAGGAACTGAACATCCTTTCCGTGCAGGGGGTACTGCACAAAGTCGCCACAGGGGAGAGCCTGTGGGAGATCTCCGAACGCTATCAAGTTCCCCTGGAGGAAATCACTAGGGCGAACAACATAACGGATCCCAGCCGGATTATGCCCAACACAAAACTGATCATTCCAGGAGCCACTCAGCTCAGGCCCAAGGATGTCCTGGTGGTCAACGGCCAGCTTCAGAAGGCTTTCGACTGGCCAGTAAGGGGCAGGATCTCCTCACCCTTCGGCCCGCGCTGGGGTAGGATGCACAACGGTTTGGACATTGCTGTGAACACGGGTACAGCGGTGCGCGCTGCAGCTGATGGCCGAGTCACCTTTGCCGGCTGGAACGGCGGCTACGGTATTTTGGTCATCATTGATCACGGCAACAACGTGGAAACCAGATACGCGCACAATTCCCGTTTGAACGTGAAAGTGGGGCAATCGGTAACCAGGGGGCAGGTCATCGCTTACAGCGGCAACACTGGTAATTCCACTGGTCCCCACGTGCACTTTGAGATTCGCCATCGCAACAATCCCGTTAACCCGCAGACTTATTTGAAGTAAGAGTAGAACCTTGTCAGACTGGCGTGCCTGTGTTATAATGTGCTGTGGCTCTGCCAGTTCGGTTAGTGAGGTGAAGAAGTAGATGAAAGCTGGTATACATCCAAAGTATGACAAGGCCGTCGTAACCTGTGCATGTGGAGAGACGTTTGAAACCAAATCCACCAAGCCACAGATCAGGGTAGAGGTGTGTTCCAAGTGCCACCCGTTCTACACTGGCCAGCGGCAGGTTGTGACTACCACTGGCGGCAGGATCGAGCGCTTCCGCACCAAGTACGGCTTGACTGAAGAGTAGAAATTAGACGAAATTAAAGAGGGACTGGAAAAGAGCAGGGCTTGCCCTGCTTTTTTGTTCGAAGAAGTAAGGAGGGTGCCTTGTGGGAGTTTTCCTTGCCCCCATGGCGGGAGTAACCGATCTACCCTACCGAGTTCTCGCCAGGGAATTCGGCGCTGATCTGGTTGTCAGCGAGATGGTCTCCGCCCAGGCCCTGGTATACAAGAACCAGCGCACCCTGCGCATGCTCACCATCCACGAGGGCGAACGCCCCTGTGCCATTCAGCTCTTTGGTCATGATCCCCAAGTTATGGCCGAAGCCGCCAAAATGGTGTACCAGCAAGTGCAGCCGGAGATGATCGACCT
>FIZK01000060.1:26822-29021 GCA_900018335.1 uncultured Clostridia bacterium
CCCACCCCTAAGGTGGTGAAAAACGGCGACGGAGCGGCGCTCCTGAAAGATCCCCGGCTTGCGGGCAGAATCGCCTCCGCTGTGGTGGAGGCAGTTCCCATTCCAGTCACGGCCAAGATCAGGCTGGGTTGGGACCAGGACAGCATCAACTGCCTGGAGGTGGCCGGACTGTTGGAAGAGGCGGGTGTACATTGGATTACGGTCCATGCCAGAACCAGGGAACAGTTCTACTCAGGGGAAGCTCAGTGGGCTTGGATTGGCGAGATCAAAGCCCGAAGCAGCATCCCAATTGTGGGCAACGGGGATATCTTCAGCCCCTCGGCGGCCCGTGAGATGATTGAGCAAACCGGATGTGACCATGTGGCCGTTGGACGGGCTGCCCGGGGAAACCCGTGGATTTTCCAGCGGATTAAGGCTTATCTGGCTGAAGGCGTCCACCTGCCTGAGCCATCGGTGGAGGAGCGTATTCAGGTGGCCCTGCGCCACCTGCGCATGAAGGCGGAGTATGATGGTGAAGCTGTGGCGGTGCGGGAGATGCGCCCCCACCTGGCCTGGTATCTAAAGGGCATACCTTTTGCCGCTGGAGTGAAAAATGAGCTGAACACGGCGGCCACGCGGGAAGAAATGGAAAGACTCTTGAAAGAACTGTTGTAGAGGTACTCTATGCGTGTTATAATGGCTGTGAACAGAGTGTGCACAAAGAGCGGGTGATGTTGTGGGCGGCTTCTTTCGCATTGGGGATAAATTACTCAACCGGACCAAGCTGGATCGGATCATCGACCGCATTTTTGAACTGAGGATGTCTGGGGCTTCCCAACAGGAGGTGGCCCAGCGCATTGGCTGTGACCGTACCTTCGTTTCGCGCCTGGAGGGCTTGGCGGAGGTCCGCAAAGGGGGCAGCCTGGCGGTAATAGGCTTCCCCTTGGGCAACAAAGATGAGCTGGAGGATCTGTGCAGGGAGCTGGGAGTGGACTACACCCTGCTGCTCACCGATGCAGAACGCTGGAAGCTCGTGGATTCCTTTGACGGGAAGAGCCTGCTTAACTGGCTGATGGAGCTGATGGTGGAGATGAGCTCCTTCGATCATGTGATCATGATCGGTTCCGATATGCGCATCCGCCTGGCCGAAGCCATCTTGGGGGATAAGGTAACAGGGATCTGCTTGGGCTCATCGCCCATTAAAGAGGACCATCATCTCAGTCCCCGCAGGCTCAAAGAGATGATTACATCCATTAAAGGGGAGTAGCTGATGAGACGGATAGTGAGTGTCAGCATTGGCTCGTCCACAAGAGACAGCAAGGCGGAAGTGCACGTTCTCGGTGAAGATTTCACCCTAGAGCGCATAGGCACCGATGGGGATATGCAGAAGGCCATCGAGATCATCAAGGAACTGGACGGCAAAGTGGATGCCTTTGGTATGGGAGGCATTGACCTCTATCTGTGGGGCGGCAGCAGGCGTTACATCCTGCGGGAAGCCAAACAGATCGCCAGGGCTCCCCAGAAGACTCCCATCGTGGACGGGTCGGGGCTGAAAAACACCCTGGAACGCAGGGCCATTGAGGCTTTGGCCCAGGAGGATCCTGAGATGTTCCGGGGGAAGAGAGTGCTGCTCACCTGCGGCGTAGATCGCTTCGGTATGGCCGCTGCCCTGAATGAAACAGGGGCTGAGGTGCTCTACGGAGATCTCATGTTTGCTTTAGGCCTGCCCATACCCATCTACAAGCTCAGCGCCTTGGAAAAGGTGGCCGCGGTTTTCGCTCCCATCGTGGTGCAGTTCCCCTTCAGCTGGCTGTATCCCACGGGATCCAAGCAGGAAGAAGCGCCGAACCGAAAGAAATACGAGAAGTTCTATGCTTGGGCGGATATCATTGCTGGCGATTACCACCAGATCCGCAAATACATGCCCGACCATATGGCGGGTAAGACTATCATCACCAACACCATCACACCGCAAGATGTGGATTTCTTGCGGCAGCGTAGGGTCAAAGAGCTGATCACCACTACGCCCGATCTGGATGGGCGCTCTTTCGGGACTAATGTGATGGAGGCTCTGTTAGTTGCTGTACTGGGCAAGCCAGTATCTGCCATTACCCCCGAAGACTACCTGCGCCTCTTGGATGAAATTGGCTTTAAGCCCCGCCGGGAGCCCTTAGGCGCGTAGGCAGTGGAAATATGCTCTAGAAGCTTACAGAATAGGGA
>FIZK01000061.1 GCA_900018335.1 uncultured Clostridia bacterium
CATGAGTTTGATATCCAAAGTTTCCCCGCCTCCTAGCAAGAATCGCACCTGAGGCTGTTGCCGAATAGGCTATGCTACGTGACAGACCGGGAAGAAAAGGACAAGGTTGGGTGACACCAGCGAGGCGAGTCTACGTACCCTTGCGCTGAGGGCTATCTCTTGGCTCTTTCTTCTCTCGTCCAGCCGTTTCACCAGGCGCTTGATGTTGTACGCGGCAAATGCCACCAGCATCTGTATCTGTACCTTCCAGTTGCCCCGGAGGTTCGCTTGCCTTACTCCTCTTGTGGTCTTGAGCTCAGCGAAGGCGGGTTCCACCGAGTACTTCCTGCGTCTGAATGAGGCTTGAGCGCCGGTTGTCTGGCGATACTCGCGGACTCTTCGCAGCAGTTCGTCTCTTTCGGTCCTCACGATAGAGGGCCGTTTGGGTTTACACTCTACTCCGTGTCGAGGACACTTGTGACAAGCACACCGGCTAACCATGTAGAGGACATGACCTGGGGCTCCTTTTGGTGTCGACAGCCTGTAGAGAGTCTTTCCCTCCGGGCAGATGTAGACATCCCTTTCTGCGTCGTAACTGAAACCGACTTTGTGCTTCAAGTCTCTTCGTGAATCCCTGGCGTGTCTGTAGGGCATGTTGGGCGAAATACCCAGCTTGTCGAGGAACTCATATGTGCTCATGATGCCGTAGCCAGCGTCACCAACGACTTCTTCGGGCTTTTCACCAGTCACCATCCAGTGTCTTGTGAGGAGTTCGGGCACTTGGGTATGTTCCTGAACGGCTCCGGGAGTGGTGGTAACAGCCGTGACTATCCTGTCTTTGCCGTCAGCCACTGCAATGTGAATCTTGTGGGCGAGCATAGAGCCCACCCCGGGCCTGTACACGACCTCCGCGTCGGGGTCGGTCTTGCTCACCATGACCTCATTCGTCTTCCTACGTCTCTGTTTCGGCGGCTCCGGCGGGTCTCCATCGTTGGAGTCGGGCCCGTCAGTCGGGTTCTCTCTCCACAACGACTCTATGTATTCCTTGGGGCTCTGTTTCAACTCCATGAGACTGTCTCTGGGTGCTAGAGACCTCCGTGAAGCGTTTGCCTTAAGGAGACTAGCGTCCACAAAGAGCCGTGTGCCGTCTATGAGGCCGACTTCAGCGCACTTACGCACAATCTCGGCGAAGAACTGCTCGAACGCCTGCTTCCCGTACCTGGCTCTGGCCTTCGAGAAGATGCTGTGGTCGGGTGGTATCTCATCGATGTCATAGTGCAGGAACCACTTGAACGCGAGGTTGTACCTACATTCCTCAGCCAGCCGCCTTTCGCTTGAGATGCCATAGAAGTAGCCCAGGAGAGACATCTTGAAGATGACCACCGGGTCCACGGACGGCGCGCCCCGGTCGGAGTAGAATTCCCGCACTAGGTCCCTCACAAAACTGAAGTCAACTAGCTCATCAACCAGTCTGAGGAAGTGGTCTTTGGGTATGTAATCGTCGAGGGAGAACGTGTAGATGAGCTTGGTGCCGGGGTGCTTGCATTTCATCACGGAGGCTCACTCCAGACGCAGGGTTCTACCTAGATCTTAGCTCATGCGTTGGGCTACGTCGATCCTTTTGGCAACAGCCTC
>FIZK01000062.1 GCA_900018335.1 uncultured Clostridia bacterium
ACGCTCACGCGCCCAACGGTTTTCGAGACCGCCACATTCGGCCGCTCTGTCACCTCTCCATGGTTAAGCGCGTCCTCTCGCTCTAGCCCAGCCTCGCGCCCTAGCGCAATCTCCGGAAAAACTCCTGCAGAAGGGCGGCGCATTCACTCTGGCAGATTCCATCGAGGACTTCCACTGTGTGATTCAGCCGTCTATCCTGCACCAGGTTCATCAGGGAAATTACGGCCCCCTTCCACTGTGTGATTCAGCCGTCTATCCTGCACCAGGTTCATCAGGGAAATTACGGCCCCTGCCTTGGGATCGTAGGCCCCAAACACCAAGCGCCGCAGCCGCGCATTGACTATGGCACCTGCACACATGGGACAGGGTTCGAGCGTAACATATAAATCCGCATCCGTCAAGCGCCAGCTGCCCAACTTCCCAGCTGCCTCACGGATGGCGAGGATCTCAGCGTGGGCCGTGGGGTCATTCGCTGTTTCCCTGCGGTTGTGCCCCCGTCCGATTACTTCCCCATGGAGCACCACTACGGCTCCAACGGGTACCTCACCGGCTGCCAAGGCCAAACGGGCCTCCGCGAGTGCCTCCGACATGAATTTCCTGTGCACGGCAATCTCTCCAAGCTTCCGCTGCCAGGTTTAAATATACCACAGAAGAGGGCGCTTGACAAGGAGAAAAACCCCCAAAACGAATGAGGCCCCCCACAAGGGGGGACCTGCTTACTTGAAGCCGCCTTCTTGCTTCATCAGGCTCTGCTCAGCCTCAGCAATCATGCGGCGCACCATGTGGCCGCCTACGGCGCCACATTCTCGGGAAGAAATGTTGCCCCAATAACCAGACTTGTATTCAGGATTGATGCCCAGCTCCGAGGCCATTTCATACTTGAACTGATCCATGGCCTGTTTTGCCTCAGGGACTAGGATGCGGTTCTTACTCCTGCGCTCCCGCCTTGGACGGCCGCCCCCTGCCGGTGCCACCTACTGGTTGGGCTCAGGTGGGAACTGCCCTCTGAAGCTGGCTGCTCCGCCCTGGCCTACGAGGGACTGCTGCGCGGCGGCGACCATACGCCTTACCATATGTCCACCGACGGCACCGCACTCGCGGGAAGAAATATTGCCCCAATAACCAGTCTTGTATTCGGGGTTGATCCCAAGTTCGGTCGCTACTTCATATTTGAACTGATTCATCGCCTGATACGCTTCGGGGATAACCTTGATGTTTGAACTAGAAGATCCTAGCGCCATGCCTGGTTCACCTCCCTTTTCTCTGGTACGCATAATGTTCCCGCACCTAGAGGGAGCTAAACAGGTAGACTTCTGGCGGATTTGGCAAAAAAGAAAACCAGCTTGCGCAGCTGGTCTCTTCTCTCTTTTAACTTAGAGGCTGATGGCTTCCGTTGGGCACTGATCGGCGGCCTCCTGGCAGCAGCCAGCTGCTTCGCAGTTGGCATCGGCCTTCACATGGGCCAGGCCATCGTCGCCCATCTCAAACACTTCGGGGCAGACGTCGGAGCATACACCGCAGCCAATACACAGATCATGATCTACTTTTGGGTTCATCAAATTTCCTCCTTAGTAAAACCTTTTGCTTATAGTTGCTCAAACAGATCTTTTCCTACTCCGCACTCTGGACAAGTCCAGTCGTCCGGCAGATCGTTGAAGTCCACTCCGGGCGGAATATCCTGTGTTGGATCACCTATTGCTGGATCATAGACATATCCGCATACTGTACATTCCCACTTGGCCACTGACTTCACCTCTCTCGGTTTAATGGTCTTTGTTACATTCTACCTTCACCGAGAAAATCCTACTCTATTGTTGGAGAAGATCTCTAATTGCCGAGGGAACTGAGATGCCATACGCCTTATACATGGCCTCGATGACAGGCGCAGTGAGGTTGATGCCTCCATAGATGATGGAGCTTTCGGGCAGCACGACGGAAATCTCCTGCTCCGCGGCTACTTGCTCAATAATCTCCAAAATAAAGGAGATCAGTGTGATGCGCACGTCATTTTCAATTTCTTCAAACTGGCGCTCATAACGGGCTGCCAGTTCATCGATCTCTTCCTGAGTCTCCAGCTTCTCTGCTTCAGCCTGGGCTTCGTTGTACAGCTTTTCTGCGGATTCCTGGAGCTCCCTATTCTTGGTCTCATACTCCGGATGCGAGTAGAACAAGAACTCGAAGTCCACATAGCCGATGGCGGCCGCGGCTGCGGCTGCAGAAGACGACAGGACCATGGTTAAAATAAGCATTATTCCAAGTGTTTTTCTCTTCAAGCAGGACACTCCTTTGAATTTCACTGTCATAGGTCTATTCCACCCCCGACATATATTTCCTCCTAGTTGGACGCCTTTTCGGGGGTATTATCCACCAAATCTGCTATGGTCCTCTTGGCTAATACTTCCACAAAAGCATGCTGCGCCTCCATCCAGACAGGCTGCATGGGGCATTCCCCCTGCCTGGGGCACTCAACTGTGCCCGCCAAACACTTGCTGATGGCTATGGGGCCTTCAATAAGCTCGATCACATCCTTCAGCGTAATCTTCGTCGGATCAACCTCCAGACGAACGCCCCCTCCTGGACCGCGTACTCCTGCTACCCAGCCGCGATTGCCCAACAGCGCAATGATCTGCGGCAAAAAATTAACCGGAATATCCTGCCGGCTTGCTATGATCTTTGAGGAAATGTACTCTCCGGGATGTTTCGCTAATTCCACCAGAGCACTCACTGCATATTCGGTTTTTCTCGTGATCTCCATATTCTCACCGTCCGTCCCCCAACCGCGAAATGCCAACCAAGGGTTTTATTATCAGTTTACTTACCAAAATTATACTGACCAGAAAAACGGATGTCAAGGAACCGCCGGCAACCAATTCCTTAACTTCCCTTGCGCCCTCCCTCCGATCTGCTAAAATAGGATCATGAGAAGAATGGAGGTCGGATCATGGAGCGAATTGGCATCATAGATATCGGGTCAAACTCCGTTCGTCTGGTGATCATAGATATCAAAGAAAACCGAGCCCATCATCTGATAGAGAACCTCAAGCGCACCATACGTCTGCGCAGTGGCGTGGATCAGGGTGGGCTGCTCACGGAACACGGGATAGATAATGCAGTGGAAACCATTGCCTTATTTGTCAAATTCTGCCAAGCGCGCAGGGTGAACCGAATCATCGCCGTGGCCACTGCAGCGGTGCGCCAGGCGGCAAATGGAAACGTGCTTGTGGACAGGATTCTCAAGCAGACGGGGGTCCAAACCCATGTACTGTCCGGTGAAGAAGAAGCTTATCTGGGCTACCTAGGCCTGGTGAACACCGTGACTGAAACCACCGGGCTCATGGCCGACCTGGGGGGAGGGGCCTTAAAGCTGGTGGGATTTGCGGACCGGCTGAACCGGCAGTCCGTGACGCTGGAATTCGGCGCCGTTTCCCTCATGGAAAAGTTCGATCTGGCCGATCTTCCCAAGGCTAAGAACCTGCGCTCCTTCGAAGCCTTCCTGGATGAAACCTTCAGCCAGATACCCTGGCTCTCGGAATATCCCAAGCTGCTGGGCATCGGCGGAACCTTTCGCTCCTTAGCTCGCGTCTACCGCAACCATGTGCAATACGTCCCCGATCTGACCGACGGAATCATCATCCCTTCGGCGGCCGTGGAAGAACTCTACCGCATGCTCAGCACCATGGATCTCCAGCGCAGGCGGCAGGTTCCGGGCTTGGAGCAAGCCCGCGCCGATCTTATTGTAACCGGAGTGGGCATCATTTATCGCCTGCTGCAGGCCTCCGGGTGCCCAGAACTGATGGTCAGCGCCAGCAGCATTCGCGATGGTTTGTTCTTCAGGTACCTGTATCCCCGGGATCCCATTTTGTTCAGCGTGCTCTCCCACCACACGGACAACCTCATCGAATACCATAACCTGGATGAAAACCACCTGCGGCGGGTGTCCAATCTCGCGGTTACCCTCTATGATCAGCTGGCGCCCCTGCATAATTTGGGCAGTTCCGAACGCCGTCTGCTGCTCATGGCCAGCCTCCTGCATGAGCTGGGGGTGGTGGTCAGCGTGGAGAGCCTGGAAAAGCACACCCTGTACACCGTGCTGAACTCGCGGTTTTTGAGTCTGGTGCACCGGGAGCGGTTGATCACAGCCTACCTGGCCGCCTCCCATGATGCGCCCTTCCGGGCCGGACTCACAGATTACGTAACCAATGGGCCCTTGGTCCCAGAGGACTTGGAGCTGATCAGCAAGTTGACCCCTCTGCTGCAGATCGCCCACAGCTTGGATCGCTCCCGGGCGGGGGTGGTCACCCATGTGCGGGCAGAACTCTCGCCAGGCCTCTGTGAACTGAAAGTATTTGGCCCCCAGAAGCGCGACTTAGAGATCAGCGATGCCGCCCGCCACGCCCCTGCCTTTGAACAGGAATATGGGGTGAAGCTGATGGTTGTGGCAGGATAGTCTCACCCTAAACTCAAAGACCTGGCCCACCGGCCAGGTCTTTTCTGATTTTCTTAAGTTATGGATTCCGCTACGGTCTCGCCCATGAGGCGGCAGCGCTCTTCATCCTCTTCCGTCAAGCCAAAGCGCACTTTCAAACCAGGATAGCCCACCACCAGCCTCATCTTCTCCAGCCTTTCTTCCAGCAGAGCCACAGCCTCACCGCTCCAGCCGTAGTTGCCGAAGACCGCCGCCGCCTTGCCTTTGGAGGTAATGGCGCTGATGGCTTCCACAACCCGCCACACAGGGTAAACCGCATCAGCATTGATTGTGGGTGAACCTAGGATGATGGCATCGAAGGAGCTCACTGCTTCCTCGATCTCCCCGGGCCCGGCGCTGGCTGCGTCCAAGAGCACAACATCCACCTTACTGTTGCGGGCAGCACCTTCAGCGATGAGCTCCGCCATGCGCTTAGTGTGTCCGTAGGCAGAGGCGTAGGCAATTACTATCCTCTTCTGCTCTGCTCGCTCCTGCTCCCAGCTCCATTCCTGGTAAAGCCGGATGAAGCGCTCCAGTTCCGAATCCAAAATGGGGCCGTGCCCCGTGGCGATCATCTCCAGATTCAGCCCGTCCAGCTTGGCCACTGCTTCCCGCACCTTGGGCTTAAAGGGACCCATGATCTTGTCAAAGTAGTACTCCACCGCCCCCGTGAAGTCCACTTCCTGCTGGCTGGCGAGGATCTTGCCCTCCGGGAAGCAGAAATGGGAGCCAAAGCCGTCGCAGGTGAAGAGCACTCCTTCCCCTTCCAGGTAGCTCCACATGGTGTCGGGCCAGTGCAGGAACGGTGCCATAATGAAGCGCAGTGTGCGGTCGCCCAGATCCAGCACATCGTTTTCGCCTACCACGTGCTTGTTGAAGTCCATGTTCACCTGCTCCGACAAAAACTGCAATGCCGGCCTGGTGCCGTGGACCACCACATGGGGGGCGCGCCGCAGAAGCTCCTTTATGCTTCCCGAATGGTCGGGTTCCGTGTGGTTAACGATCACGTGGCGCAGATCCCTTAAGTCAATCCGCTCCGCGAGCTTGGCAAACCACTCATCCTCAAACTCCTTTTTCACTCCATCGATGACCACAGGCTCAGATGCCTCAACTAAGTAAGAATTGTAGGTGGTGCCGTATTCAGTGGGGATAATTACGTCAAAAATCTCCAGATCGGGATCCCTTACTCCTATCCAATGGATGCCGGGACGAATCTCCATCGTTTTCACCTCGCAAGAATGATAATCATTCTTAGTAAATGATAACTCACTTCGTCCCATTTGACAACCAGGAAAAGGAGAATTCCTTAGTGCTTTACTAGAATTTTTCCGGCCAGTTAGTGGCGGAGATCAAAATCTCCATGGCTTGAGTGAGCCCTTGGGCATCTTCGCTGCTGAACCGGGCTAAGGACGGGCTGTCCAGATCCAAAACGCCCAGAAGCCGTTCCTCCTTGGTGAGCAGAGGCACCACCAGTTCGGAACGGGAGGCCTCGTCGCAGACGATATGTCCCGGAAACTCGTGCACATCAGGGACCACAATCGCTTCCCTGCGCTGGGCGGCCGTTCCGCACACACCCTTCCCTAACGGTATACGCACGCAGGCGGGTTTGCCTTGAAACGGGCCCAAAACCAGCTCGCCCTCCACCAAGAGGTAAAAACCAACCCAGTTCAAATCTGCCAGTTCCGCAAAGAGCAGGGCGGAGGTGTTGGCCAGATTGGCCAGCCAGTGGTCTTCCCCTGTTAAGAGGCTCTCCAGCTGTCTTTTAAGCAGTGCATAATCCGTGCTGTACATCTAGCTCCCTCCCTTTGCTTCAGTATAGCGCAGGAGGTAAAAGGAAAACAAGCGCCAGATCCCATCCGGCGCCTGTAGTTAAGGTGGCTTCTTCACTGAATGGCCGCGGCGGCCAGCACATCGTGCTTGATCTTGCGCAGTGTGGTGGAAGGCTGATACATGAGGTTGTAGTACAGGGTGAGCATGTGCTTGGTGGAGAAGCGGTGCATGGCCATGGAAATGCTGGCCCGCATCATCTCCTGCCAGCGCGCTTTGTCTTCGTAGTAGGTGGGAATCACCTCTTCCAGCAGCACCTCGTAGAGGGAGAGGGCGTCCACCATGGTCTGCTCCGGCCCTTCGTAGCCGCCGCCAAACTGCCAGCCTGTAACACCGTGCAAACAGCCCTCGGGCCACCAGCCATCTAGGACGCTGAGGTTAAGCACGCCGTTGAGGGCTGCTTTCATGCCGCTGGTGCCTGAAGCCTCCAACGGCCTCTGGGGCGTGTTCAGCCACACATCACAGCCGGAGGTGAGCAGCCGGCCCAGGGCCATGTTGTAATTCTCCAGGAAAACCACGCTGTCTGGAAACTTGTAAGCCATCTCCGCGATGTTGGCCACAATCTGCTTACCCCAGTCATCTTCAGGATGCGCTTTGCCCGAAAAGACCAGCTGAATAGTGCGGTTCTTGAGCAGGGGTTCGATGACATGGGGGCGATGGAAAATCAGGCCGCTGCGCTTGTAGGCCGCAGCCCGGCGCGCGAAACCGATGGTGAGGGCATCCAGATCCAGGGCCACCCCAGTGCGGTTTTCCACTTCCTCCAAGAGCTTCTTTTTCACCTGCAGATGGGCCTTCCAGAGATTACCCTGGACGTTGTAGGTCTGCTGAATTAGCTTGTTCTGCCAAGTTTCCACATGCACCCCATTGGTGATGCTGATGATGGGCGCAGTACCCGGATTTCCCCGCCACATGGCCCGAGCGGTGGCGCCGTGGAGACTGGACACCCCGTTGGAGATGTAGCTGAGCCTGAGCCCGGCCACGGTCATGTTGAAGGGATCTCCCCCGATGCGCGCCGCCTGATCGTATTCCAAACCCACCCAAGCCCCCATGTGCCTCAAAAGGCCGTGATCATGCTCCTCATTGCCCGCCATGACCGGCGTGTGGGTGGTGAACACAATCTGCTGGCGGGTTTCCTCCCAGGCGTGTTCAAAACTAAGTCCCCGGGACAGCTTTTGACGAATTAACTCCAGACCAGCAAACACCGCGTGCCCTTCGTTAAGATGATAGATATCGGGAGTGAGGCCCAGCTTATCCAAGGCCCTGACTCCTCCGATGCCCAGCACCATCTCCGCAGCCACTCGCTCCTGGGCTGGACTGGCATAGAGCTGCCTGGTAATCCAGCCGTGGTGGCTCCCGGGGAAATCCGTGTCCAGAAGATAGAGGGGAACATTGCCGAACGCTTCCGTCTTCCAGACCTTACAGGTTACATCCTCACCCCTGATCCAGAGGTTGACGGTAACGCCCGTGTCCTCCAAGTGCGAGCGGTCGTAAGTCTGCCTGCAGTGCTGGGGAAAGCCGTGCTGGTCCAGGAATTGATCGGAATAACCTTCACTCCACAAAATCCCCACACCCACCATGGGCAGGTTCAAATCCCGGGCGGTTTTCAAGATGTCGCCCGCCAGTACCCCCAAGCCGCCTGAGTAGATGGGGAATGCTTCGTCCAACCCGTATTCCATGCAGAAGAATGCTACCTTTGGTTGGGGAACGGCTGCCATTATGTCATTTACTCCTCCCTTTCGTAACTTCGTATCAAATCTGCGTAGTGCTCGATCAATCCGGCGGCTTCTGCCTCGGTCCGCGCTTCACTGTAGAGCCTAAAAACCGGCTCATCATCATCGGGCACAACTAAAGCCCAGCCAGAATCGGTGTGTTCTTTGATGCCGTCAAAATAAAGGGTGTTTTCTGGATCCGAGTTCTCGATCAGCCTGCGCATGACTGTGCCCTTCTCACCCCAGGGACAGGGCACCTTAGCCGTCTTCATGTGCGTCTTTCCCTGCCACGAATGTAAAGGGACCTGCCTGGAACTGATTAGGGTGAAGAGTTCTCCTAAACTGGCCAGGGGTTCAATGTGGGGAAACACGTTGTGCTCATCACCGCTGTGGTTCCCCAACTCAGTGGCTGCCTCCATCCAGAACAGGGGCTCCATCTTGGTTACGTACACCTGCAGCCCCTGGGTGCGGGCAGCCTCGGCCACCGTCTCGGAAAGATTGACGGGGAGCGCCACCCCCCGCTTCTCCTTGGTGACCTGGGCTAAAACGAACCCTTTCCACCAATCCTGCTCGGAAAGGCGGACCCCGTTTTCGTCTTGGATGAACCACTCCTCATTACGCACCACCACGGTTGGCAACCCCTGCACATCGTCGGTGATCACCGCATAGCCGCTGAGCTTGAAAAAGTCGCGGATCAGCTCGCCCAAGGGATCACCGGGTGGCTCCAGCTTTAGGCCCACCTTGAACCCCGGAGTGCCGCAGGGATAGTGCTTAGCTAGATGGCGCAGATAGCGCTTGCGCAGTCCAGCCACCTGAATGAAGTCCCCCACGTCCTCTCCCCCGAAGCGGGGGTAATCCTCGCGCACGTAGATGCCTTCGATCTTGCGCCGATCAGCCTTAGACAGGGGCCAGCCCCGGTGATCCCAGCATTCGATGACCACAGCCATGGGATCCTGGGGATGGGAAGCCGCGTGCAGTGCTCCGTCCAAGGCCAGGGCCTGGACCCCAAAACGGGTGAGGCGTCCCGTCACCTCCCCACCATCATGCACGTGTACACCGCCTGCCCTCAAGCCCACCACCAGGGCCTGTTTGGCCAAGTGGGCGGTGGCCGAAAAGGACGCGGTCACCAGGGCCTTTTTCCCTTCCCCCAGAAAGGCGGCATAACTCAATCCGAACTGGGTGATGGTTTCAGGTGTCAGACTTCCCCTGATATCTCCCGCCAACCCGAATGTGGTGAAGATGGGCCGCGGCTCCTGGCTCCCCCAGATCACCGATTTGCCCAGGCGGGATCCGCTGGGAATCACCTTATCTGGCCAGACCTTGGTCTTGGGAAAGACGGTGCTCATGGCGCCTACCCGTACCTTATCGCCTAGGATCGCCCCCTCGTAGATCTCGCACTCCGGCTCCACCACTACGTTCTTCCCGCACACGGAGCCCCGCAGACGGGTACCCCTGCCCACGCGCACTCCCGACCAGAGTATGGCGTGCTTGAGGCTGGCCCGGGCATCGATCTGGCTGAACGGTCCCAACACGGTGTAGGGACCCACATAGGCGCCAGGCCCAATGCGGCTGCCCCTGCCGATATACAAGGGGCCTTCCAGGCTGGCAGTGGGATCGATCCTCACTCCCTCTTCAATGTAGATGCCCTCAGCTTGGGCTGGGGGCAGTTCCAGGCGCACTTTCCCGTCCAGGCAGTCCTTTTGGGCTTGGCGGTAGATTTCCAGGTTGCCCACATCCGACCAATAGCCCTGGGCAATGTAGCCAAAAAGCGGTGCTCCGCGCCGGAGAAGTTCAGGAAAGACATCCTGGCTGAAGTCAACTTTCTCGCCGGGTTCAATTACATTCAACACCTCAGGTTCAAGGATGTAGATCCCGGTGTTCACCGTATCACTGAACACCTGGCTCCAAGTTGGTTTCTCCAAGAATTGGGTAATACGGCCGTTTTCTCCAGTGAGTACTACCCCGTAACTGAGGGGATTGGCCACCCGGGTGAGCACCAGGGTGGCCAAAGAGCCCTTCTCCCGATGAAACGCCACCGCTGCACTGAGGTCGATATCAGTAAGGGCATCGCCGCTCATGACCACAAACGTGCTTTTCAAAGACTGAGCTGCGTTTTTCACACTGCCCGCTGTACCTAAAGGCTCCCGCTCTATGTAGTACTCCAGGTTCAAGCCCAAAGCGCTGCCGTCTTGGAAATAGGCAGTCACATCATCGGGCAGGTACCAGAGGGTGCAGGCAATGTCAGTAAACTTGTGCTGTTTGAGTAGATTAAGGATGTGCTCCATCATGGGCCGGTTGAGGATGGGCACCATGGGTTTAGGCACGCAGCAGGTCAAAGGCCTCAGCCTGGTCCCTTCACCGCCCGCCATGATTACGGCTTTCATGGAAACTGCCCTCCTTTCTGCGCACCTCAGCTGTGAGCTGGTAGCGATCATAGAGCACTGGCGCCTCCCGGCGGGGTGTGATCTGCCGGTAACTGGCCACGGTGCTGCGCGCGATCTCCTTCCAATCGAACTTCTCCGTCAAGTCCTGAGCCGCCCGCTCGCTTAACCGCCGGGCAAGCAGCTTATCCGTGAGCAGGCGGATAATGTTGTCCGCCAGGGAGTTGGCATTGCCTGCGTAGAATGTGAGGCCATTCACCTCATGCTGGACCGTTTCGGCAAAGCCTCCCACGTCACTCACCACCACCGGTGCGCCCCCGGCCATGGCCTCCAGGGCCACCAGGCCAAAGGGTTCATAGCGGCTGGGGAACACCGCGGCATCGGCCAAATGGTAGAGGCTGTTGCGCGTGAGATCATCCACAAAGCCAGCGAAATGAACCTTCTCGCCCAAGCCCAGCTCCCAAGCCTGCCTCTTCAGATCATCATGGCATGGTCCGTGCCCGGCGATGATAAACTTGGCCTGGGGACGGTAAGCTAACACTTTAGGAGCCGCGGCAAGCAAGATATCCACACCCTTTTCAAAGACATGCCTTCCCACATACAGCACGATTTCTTCTTCCGGTGAGGCCCAATCGCGCCGCCATTGATCCAAGTCAGGATGGACCCTGGCAAAACTCTCAGCATGTACTCCGTTGGGAATCACAGTCAGCTTATCGGCTGGCACCTGGAAGATGCGGCGAAGCTCAGAACGCATATATTCACTGCAGCAGATCACCCGGTAAGATTCATAGGTCAGCCACCATTCCAGATCGCTGATGTGCCGCTGTACATCGTTATGCAGGCCGTTGTTGCGGCCCCATTCGGTGGCATGAATGGTGCACACCAAAGGCATCTTGAAGGCGTGTTTCAAAACCTTAGCACTGGGTGCCACCAGCCAATCATGGGCGTGAACCACATCGAAACCGCCTTTGGATCAAATGGTAATTCTGCAGGTGCACCTCTTCCAAAAAATCCAAGGCCCTGGGCAGGAAGTGATTAACCCTGTACACCCGGACCCCCGCTGCATAAACGCTGTCTTCACACTGCTCAGCATCGCTGGTTACTACCGAGACCTCGTGGCCCAAAGCGGCCATGGCTTGCGACAGATCCGCCACTGCCCGCGCCAACCCGCCCACTACCTTGGGAGGGTATTCCCAAGACAACATTAAGATCTTCAACTCAGGTCACCATCCTCTAAGCTTCCTCTCGACTCAGGATACCCTGAAACGCCGGGTATTATTAGAAGGATTATGGCTGGGAGTCGCCAAATAAAAAACGGACAACTAGTTGAAGGAGATCAGTTCATGCGTAAGTTCCATCAAAACCGATCGGCCATCTACGCCTTGCACCCCTGGCAAGTGGTGGAGACGGAGTTTCGGCCGGAATACAACCATCGCAGCGAATCCATCTTTGCCTTGGGCAACGGCTATCTGGGCCTGAGGGGAACCTTCGAAGAGGGGCTGCCGGAGGAGATCCCTTCCACGCCTGGGATCTACATCAACGGCATCTATGAAACGGAACCCATCATCTACGGGGAGTTCATGGCCAAGCAGCCCCAGGAATACCAAACCATGATCAACGTCACGGACTGGAAGGGCTTGAAGATCCTCGTGGAGCACGAGGAGTTTTCCATGCTCCAGGGTGAGCTGGAAGCGTACTCCCGGGTACTGGATCTGAAGGAAGGAGTACTGCGCCGGGAGCTGATTTGGGTCAGCCCAACGGGCAGGCGCACTAAGCTCGCCTTTGAACGGTTCATCTCCCAGGTGGATAAACACCTGGCCTACCAGCGCTGCTCGGTCACGCCCCTCAACTGGTCGGGGCAGCTGACCATGCGCTCCCAGGTCAATGGAGCCGTCCGGAATATCCACCATTTGCGGGAACGGGCCCTGGATGTGCTGTTCACCGCCCACACCAACGAAGGCGGCACCATCGTTTCTAAAACCAGAAACAGCGGGATTGCCGTGGGCTGCGCAGTCAGCCACCGCACCGCACCGGAAACGTCCATCATGGGTTCCGCGGGCAGTGAAAGCCTGAACTTTTTGGCCCGTTTTCAAGTGGAGCCGAACCAGACCTACACCCTGGAGAAGTACGTGGCCATGGCCACCTCCCGGGACACGGCAGAAGAACACCTGAGCGGCTTTGTCCAGCGCCTGGCAGAAAGAAGCGCCACCAGGGGCTACGAACAAGCCAAACGGGCACATGTGGAGTACTTGGCTGAGTTTTGGGAAGATGCAGATGTGGAAATCGAGGGAGATCTCGCGCTCCAACAGGGGGTGCGTTTCAACGCGCTGCAGCTGCTGCAGTCCACGGGCCGGGATGGGCGCACCAACATCGCGGCTAAGGGATTGAGCGGCGAGTACTACGAAGGGCACTACTTCTGGGATACGGAGACCTACATCATCCCCTTCTTCCTCTACAGCAGGCCAGAGATCGTCCGCCGGCTCTTGGAATACCGCTACAGCATTTTAGATGCGGCCAGGGAAAACGCCAAACGCATGCGCGATAGGGGAGCTCTCTACGCCTGGCGCACCATCAACGGCCATGAGGCCTCCGGCAACTTCCTGGGCTCAACCGTGCAGTACCACATTAACGCCGCGGTGGCCTACGCCATCCATAGGTACGTGGAAGCCACGGAAGATCTGGATTTCCTGGCGGAGATGGGAGCCGAAATCCTCTTTGAGACGGCCAGGTGCTGGGCGCACCGGGGCGTGTTCCTGGAATCCCGAGGAGGAAAATACTGCATCAACGAGGTGTGCGGTCCTGATGAGTATAAACCAGGAGTGAACAACAACTGCTACACCAACTACATGGCCCAGTTTAACCTGCGCCTGGCCCTCCAGGCTAAGGACATTTTGGCCAGCAAATATCCGGAGCAGTATGCAGAGCTGAAAGCAAGGCTGCAGCTCACGGACGAGGAGTTCGCCCGCTGGCAGAAGTGTGCGGACAATATGTACCTGCCCTTCCATGAGGAACTGGGCATCCATCCCCAGGATGATTCGTTCCTGTACAAGGATCCCATCGACATCGATTCCATTCCAGAAGAGGAAATACCCCTGGTGGCCAACTGGCATCCCTTGGTGATCTGGCGCTACCAGGTGATCAAGCAGGCCGATGTGATTCTGCTCATGTTCCTTTTGGGGGATCAGTTCACGCTGGAGGAGAAAAAGGCCAACTTCGACTATTACGAGCCTAGAACCACCCATGACTCTTCCCTTTCCCCGGCCATCTACAGCATCATTGCTGCGGAAATCGGCTACCAGGAATTCGCCTACAACTACTTCCTCCAGACAGTGCGCTTGGATCTGGATGATTACAACCGCAATGCCTGGCAGGGGCTGCACACCGCCTGCATGGCCGGCTCCTGGATGGGTATCGTCAACGGCTTTGCCGGCATGCGCACCTTCGGGGGTAAGCTGAACTTCCGGCCCTTCCTGCCTGATCAGTGGAAGCGCTACAGTTTTCGCGTAAAATTCCGGGGATCCAAACTGCAGGTGACGGTGGAGCCGGGCAGGGCCCAATACACCTTAATGGCAGGACCTGATTTATCCTTTTGCCATTTTGGGCAACCGGTTACATTGGCTTCTGGACAGACTCTAGAGGTGGAAATCCCCGGCTAAAGAGGGTGAGTAAAATGAAAAGGCTGCTGGCCATCTGCTGTATACTGCTGGCTGCCGCTGGGCTCGCCATGGCCCAGGAGCTGGTGATCGTGCACACCAATGATCTGCACGGCCAATCCCTGGCGCGGCTGGCCACCGTGCTGGAAGAGCAGAGACAGCTGCATCCCGAGCTTCTATGGGTAGATGCAGGCGACCTCTTCTCCGGCACTGCCATCTCCAACCTCCTGCAGGGGGAAGCGGAAGAGGCGGCCGTTCTGCAGATGGGCCTTGACGCCATCGCCTTTGGGAACCATGACTTCGACTTCGGGCTGCAGGCAGTACAGCGCTCCCTGGCAGCGGGAGTGCCCTGGCTGTCCCTCAACGTGCTCCAGGAGGACGGCACGACATTGGCCCAGCCCTTTGTCATCAAGGAGGTGGAAGGCATCAGGGTGCTGCTCACCGGCGTTACCACGCCGGATACACCCCGCATGTCCTTTCCCGAGAATGTGGCGGGCCTCACCTTTATGGACCCCGCGGCTTCCCTGGAGCAGCTCCTCCAGGAGCAGGAGGGCAATTACGACATCTGCATTGTCCTCTCCCATTTAGGCTATGGCGAAGACCTGCTCCTGGCCCAGCGGGTGCCAGGCATCAAGGTGATTATCGGCGGACACACCCATACGGTGCTGAACAGACCGATACGCATTGGGGATACCCTGATCTGCCACGCCGGTTCGGGGGCCCAATACCTGGGCAAGGTTGTGATCAGCATGGACGAAGGCTATCCAGCCCGGGGAGAGCTGCTGCGCGTGGAGGAAAGCACCCCTCCCCATCCGCGCCTTGTGGAGCTGGATCAGCGTTACGAGGCCATGCTCGCCGCCCAGCTGGATGAGGTGATCGGCTACAGCCGCTTCGGCTATGTGAAAAACGGCATGGGGATTCTCCTGGTCCAGGCGCTCCTGGAGTTCAGCGGAGCAGATGCGGCCCTGTACAACGGCGGAGGGGTGCGCGCGGGCCTGCCCCGGGGAGCGGTCACCAGGCGGGACGTGTTTGCCGTGGAACCCTTTGACAATCAGGTGGTGCTGGTCACCCTCACCGGCGCCCAGTTTGCCAGGCTGCTGGAGGCTAAGGCCATGCGCAGCAGCGACTTCTACGAAGGACCCCGACTGGTGGACACCTCCAGAACCTATACTGTGGCCACCAGCGACTTCCTCACCACTCCAGAATCCAGTTACCCCATGTTGGCGCAGGGGGAAATCCAGCGCCTGAGCGTTCCCGTGAGGGAAGTATTGGAGAACTACTTGGCCGAAAAGGTCCTGGATAAAGCAGAACAGGGTGCCCGCTAGGGACACCCTGCTTTTTTCTTTGGTTTAGTTGGACATGGGGGAAAACAGGTAGTGGTAGGCCAGTTTGGCCGTGTTGATCACGCCGTCCACATGGGTACGCTCAAAGGCATGGGACGCATCAATGCCCGGTCCGATCAGACCGTGCACAACATCATGCCCAGCCCTTAAGGCAGCGCTGGCATCGGAGGCATAATAGGGAAAGACATCTAGTTTGTAGGCGATCTCCTTTTCCTGGGCGATCTTTTCTAGATGCCTGCGCAGTTGATAGTCGTACGGCCCCGAACTATCCATGGCGCAGATAGATACAGAGAACTCATCGCCGCTTTGACCATCGCCAATGGCCCCCATATCCACCGCCAGATACTCCACAACCTCCGCGGGAACATTGGAGCTCCCGCCGTGGCCGGCCTCCTCGTAATTGGAGAAGAGGAAATGTGTGGTATAGGGCAGCTGCAGCCCATTTTCCTGGATCTCCTGCAGCAGGTAGAGCAGGACCCCCGCACCAGCCTTATCATCTAGATGCCGGGACTTGATATAGCCGTTGGGCAGAATTTCCGGTCTGGGGTCAAAGGCCACAAAATCCCCCACTTGGATGCCCAGCCGCCGCACATCCTCGGGAGAAGACACCTTGGCATCCAAGCGCACTTCCATGTTGTCCTGGTTGCGCTCGGCCTTCGCCGAGTCCCTGTACACATGCACGGCTGTCTGATGCATCAAAATGGTCCCCGTGTAGGTGCTGCCGCTGGAGGTAAACACCTGGCAGTATTCGCCCTCCAGATGAGCCCACTGGGACCCTCCGATCAGGGCCAGCCTCAGCCTGCCGCTGCCCTTGATCTCCTTGACCATGGCGCCCAAAGTGTCCACATGGGCAGAAACTAAGCGCTGGGCAGCATCGTTTTTCCCGGGCAGTGTGGCAATGAGGCCCCGTTTGCGGCTTTTCTCGTAGGCGATGCCAAGTTCATCCAACTTGGCCCCGATGTGATCGATAATCCGGTCGGTATACCCCGTTGGACTAGGGATGGATACCAATTCATGGATCAACTGCAAAAGCTCGTTCCCGTTGAAAGTAACTGGCACGGTAATCCTCCTCTCCATGCGCTTCTATTATTTGACGCCTGCTCATCTATCCCTCTATTTGGCAGAGAAAACTTTGATATTGCCCGCCCCTTTCCCCCACACTATTGAAGAGGCAGGAAGGGGGGATGCGGTGACCAAGTTCAAACGGAAGGGCCTGAAGGTTAGAGTGCAGCCCATTGAGGAGCACTCCACCGCGGCCTGGGCCAACATTGACCGGGAGGAGGGGATAGCCAAAGTTCCCATTCCCAGCCAAGATTTCGTGAAGCTGGCCCGGGATTGGGTGAATCACAATCAAAAATGAGGGAGTGTCCTGGCCCGGCCAGGGCACTCCCTCAAGCATGTTTTAGGGTGTGTACTCTGCCAGTTGTCGGTAGGTTGCCAGGCGCTCCCTGGCGTCTGCATCCGCGACTGCAAACAGCTCCTCCGCTTGCTCGGGGAAAGCTCTCTGCAGCGCTGAATAGCGGATCTCGCTCATGAGGAACTCCTTAAAGTCGCCGCCGGGATCCTTGGAGTCGAGCATAAAGGGGTTCTTCCCTTCCTCCTTGAGCAGGGGATTGTACCTGTAGAGGTGCCAGTAGCCCGCCTCCACAGCCCTTTTCTCCTGCATGATGCTGGTACCCATACCCGTACGGATACCGTGGTTTATGCAGGGTGAGTAGGCAATGATCAGGGATGGGCCGGGGTAGCTTTCTGCCTCGAGAATGGTGCGGATGGTGTGGTTCATGTTGGCACCCATGGCAATCTGGGCCACATACACGTAACCATAGGTAATGGCCATAAGCCCCAGATCCTTCTTGCGCACTCTCTTACCCGAGGCGGCAAACTTGGCCACGGCAGCCCGGGGCGTTGCTTTGGAAGACTGGCCACCGGTGTTGGAATAGACCTCCGTATCCAGAACGAGTACGTTCAGATCATCGCCCATGGCCAGCACATGATCCAAGCCTCCATAGCCAATATCGTAGGCCCAGCCATCCCCTCCGATGATCCACTGTGATTTTTTGGTCAAGTGCTCTTTGTTACTTAAGATCTCTTCAATGAGGGGATCCGCCCCCGCTTCGCGCTCTAAAAGGCGCACCAGTTCCCTGCTGGCCAAGGCTGAATCCAAGGTATTTTCGCGGCTAGCCAGCCACTTTTCACAGGCTGCCTTCAGCTCCGGAGCGATCCTCTTCCCCAGTAGTTCCTGCACCAAACCCACCACCTGCTTGCGCAGCTGCTTAGTGGCCAGGCGCATCCCGAAGCCAAACTCCGCATTGTCTTCAAAGAGGGAGTTAGCCCACACAGGTCCCCTGCCCTCAGGGGTCATGGTGTAGGGGAAGGATGGGGCGCTGGCGGAATAGATGGACGAGCAGCCCGTGGCGTTGGCAATAATCATCTGCTCCCCGAAAAGCTGCGTGAGCAGACGGATATACGGTGTTTCGCCGCAGCCAGGGCAGGCGCCGTGGAATTCAAACAGAGGCTGGCGGAACTGGCTGTTCTTCAGCGTGCGCCAGTCCACCAGGTGGGCTTTGTTGGTCACCGTTTGGGCGAAGATCCAGTTGTCCCGCTGCGCGGCGATTTCCTGGTCCGCGGGCTGCATAATCAATGCCTTACCCGGCGCGGGGCAGATGTCCGCACAGTTCCCGCACCCGGTGCAATCCAAGGGACTGAGCTGGATGCGGTAGCCCAAGCCCTCGAGCCCTTTCCCCACCGCGGGTTTGGTCTCAAAGGACTGGGGCGCCCTGGCCATCTCCTCCTGGTCCAGCAAAAACGGGCGGATCACCGCGTGGGGGCAGACAAACGAACACTGGTTGCACTGAATGCACTTCTCCAGCTGCCACTGGGGTATGAGCACGGCGATGCCCCGCTTTTCATAGGCTGTAGTACCGTTGGGGAAAGAGCCGTCGGCAAAGCGGGCAAAGGCGCTCACGGGGAGATCATCACCTTCCATGCGCTGCATGGGCACTTGGATCTCCTCCACAAAGGGAGGCGCACCGGCCAAGTCTGCTGCATCCTCCACCTCATCTTGGAGATCTGCCCAGTGGGGCGGAATCTTTACCTCTTTCAACTCCGCCACTCCCCTGTCAATGGCGGCCACATTCATGTGCACAATTTCCTGGCCCTTGCGCCCATAGAGGGTTTCCACGGAGGATTTCAGATAGCCCAAGGCCTCCTCCACCGGAATCACCTCCGCCAGCTTGAAGAAGACGGCCTGCATCACCATGTTGATGCGGTTGCCCAGCCCCAGCTCCCCTGCGATCTTAATGGCATCGATGGTGTAAAACCGCACTTTCTTTTGGGCCAAGGTCCGCCTGGTTTCCACGGGAAGGTTCTCTTCCAGTTCGGCCCCTTCCCAGGGACAGTTCAGAACAAAGATGCCACCGGGCTTGATTCCCTTGAGCAGGTCGTAGTTGCGCACAAAGGCCTTGTTGTGGCAGGCAATGTAATCAGGGCGGTCCACCAAATACGGGGCTTTGATGGGCTCTTTCCCGAAACGGAGGTGGGAGACGGTGGTCCCACCCGATTTTTTGCTGTCGTAGAAAAAGTAGGCCTGCACGTAAAGTTCCGTGTGATCGCCGATGATGCGGATAGCTTCCTGGTTAGCCCCCACCGTGCCATCGGAACCCAAGCCCCAGAACTTGCAGCCAATGGTCCCTTCAGGCGTAACGTCAATGTGCTCCCCTTCCGGAAGAGACGTGAAAGTGAGGTCGTCGTTGATGCCGATGGTGAAGCGATCCTTGGGTTCATCCCGCTGCAGGTTGTCAAAGACGGCCATAATTTGGGAAGGCGTGGTATCCTTGGAGCCCAGTCCGTATCTTCCCCCGACGATCTGGGGCGGGCTGTCCAGAAGCTGGCAAGCCTTGACCACATCGAGGTACAAGGGTTCGCCGGGCGAACCAGGCTCTTTGGTGCGATCCAGCACGGCAATCTTCCGCACGGTGCTGGGCAGGGCCTCCAGAAAGTGGCGCTCGGAGAAGGGCCGGTAAAGGCGTACTTTCAGCAAACCAACCCGGCGTCCCTGCTTGCGCAGGTAATCCACGGTTCCCTCGATGGTATCGCAAACGGAACCCATGGCCACCAGCACATGTTCAGCTTGGGGATGGCCGTGGTAATCAAAGAGCCCGTAGCGGCGGCGCAGCACAGTGTAGAAGCGATCCATGTACTCCTGCACGATTCCGGGTACCCGGTCGTAATAGGGATTGGCCGCCTCTCTGCCCTGGAAGTAGATATCGGGGTTCTGGGCGCTGCCCCTGGTGAGCGGGCGCTCGGGATTCATGCCCCTTTTGCGAAACCTCTCCAGGGCGTCCAGATCAAGGAGCTGCGCCATTTGATCGTATTCCACCGTTTCAATTTTCTGGTACTCATGGGAGGTGCGGAACCCGTCGAAAAAGTGCAGAAAGGGAACACTAGCCTTAAGGGCAGCCAGGTGGGCAATGCAGGCCAGATCCATCACTTCCTGCACATTGTTGGCCGCCAGCATAGCCACTCCCGTCTGGCGGCAGGCCATCACATCCTGGTGGTC
>FIZK01000063.1 GCA_900018335.1 uncultured Clostridia bacterium
GATGCCCTGCGCCAGCTGGAGCAGGAAGGAAAGATCGGTAGACTCTTCCCCTTCTTCTACTCCACCGTAGGCAACGGAACTTCGGTGGCCAACGCCAAGAAGTACGCCGCGGAAATCGCGGCAGAACTGGTCAACGAAGGCGTGCAGGCGGTCATCCTCACCAGCACCTGAGGGACCTGTACTCGTTGCGGCGCAACGATGGTAAAAGAAATCGAACGAGAAGGTATCGCCGTGGTGCACGTGTGCACGGTGACGCCCATTTCGCTCACTGTGGGAGCCAACCGCATCGTTCCTGCGGTGGCCATTCCCCACCCCCTCGGAAACCCAAAACTGAATGCTGAGGAAGAATTCGGTTTGAGAAAGAAGCTGGTGGAAAAAGCCCTGCAGGCCCTGGCCACACCCGTTTCCGAGCAGCATGTGTTTGAAAGCTAAAAGTAAGGGGGTCCCGCAACCGGGACCTCTTTTATCCTGTTGGAGGTGAAGTTGAGTGACCAATCCTGTAATCAAGGCAGCAAGTTACTGCCTCTTCCATGCACCGGATATGGTTCTTACCCACGGCACCACGCTCATGATCGAGCGGGACCGCAACCCCGATTCGCCTCTCTTGACCGCGGCCAAGGAAGCCCTGCGGCCCTTCGAGGAAGTGGTGGCCTATCCGCCCAACCAGGTGTACATCGGCAACCTGACCCCGGAAGAGCTGGCTGAGCTGCCCCAACCCTGGTACGAAAACCCGGTGGAAGCGCAGCGCGCAGGGCGCCTGGGCGAGATCTTCCCCCTGGATGAACTGATCGCCATGATGAAGATCTCCGACTCCTTTAACCTGGTGCTCTTGGCAGAGGAGTTCGCCCAGGGTATGGTGGAAAAACTGGCGGACCACCCCCTGTTCACGGAGCAGGACCTCGCGGCCTTGCAGAAGGCCCAGCCTTTAGCGGAAATCCAGGAGCTTCTAGAAAAGCAAACCGCGGTACCCCTGGAGTTTCAGGGCCAGGTGGTGGGCTGTGTGAAGCAGGCTCACGAGTGGGACGTGAACCTCAAGGCGGACGTGATGTTTGAGAACCTAGCCGCCAAGGCCAGCGGCGCCTGGGCCCTGCGGCACCTGTTCTGGAAGAACGAACTTGATCCCAGTATGGTGGAGTATATCATCGAGACATCGGAAGAAGCCTGCGGCGATATGAACCAGCGCGGCGGCGGAAACTTCGCCAAATCCATTGGCGAAGTGTGCGGCTGCATCAACGCCACCGGTTCCGATACCCGTTCCTTCTGTGCAGGCCCCGCCCACGGCCTGGTGGAAGCTGCAGCTTTAGTGAAGTCCGGCATCTACAAAAACGTAGTGGTACTGGGCGGCGGCGCCGTGGCGAAGCTGGGCATGAACTCCCGGGACCACATCAAAAAGGAAGTCCCCGTTTTGGAAGATGTCTTAGGTTCCTTCGCCGTGCTGATCAGCGCCGATGATGGCGTGAACCCCATTATCCGCACCGACAGCATTGGACGCCACCGCATTGGCACGGGCTCTTCGCCCCAGGCAGTGACCACTGCTCTGGTCACCGACCCCCTGAGCGCAGTGGGCTTGTCCATTACGGATGTGGACAAATTCAGCGTGGAGATGCAGAATCCCGAAATCACTACACCGGCCGGCGCCGGCGATGTACCCCTGGCCAACTACAAGATGATCGCGGCTTTAGGGGTAAGGCAAGGCGCCCTTGAGCGCAGCGAACTGGACAGCTTCGTGGCCAAGCACGGGCTCAAAGGCTGGGCCCCCACCCAGGGACACATTCCCTCTGGCGTGCCCTATCTTGGCTTTGCCCGGGAAGCAATCCTCAGCGGTAAAATCAAGCGAGCCATGATCGTGGGCAAAGGGAGTCTCTTCTTGGGGCGCCTCACCAACCTCTTCGACGGAGTCTCTTTCATCGTGGAGGCAAACCCCGGCAAAGAAACGGCAGCGCCCGCTGAACCTGAAGAACTGATCACCGTGGGCGTAACCCTGTTGGGCAGCGAACACGGTCTGGAAGAAGTGTTAAGGGGAGCAGAGCTGGCTCAGAAACGCAACCGTCAGATCAAGGTGGTGGCCATCGGGCCCAAGTGCACAACCTCCCTCACGGTTGTGGAGGCCAACAGCGAAGAAGAACAGCATAGAACCATGGAAGAACTGCTCAAAACGGGCAAAATCCATGCCTGTGTCACCATGAACTACAGCTTCCCCCTGGGAGTGACCACCATCGGGCGCGTTGTGGCCCCGGCCAGCGGCAGGGAGATGCTCATCGCCTCCACCACGGGCATGGCCGCCAGCAACCGCACCAAGGCCATGCACAAAAACGCGGTGCTGGGCATTGCCGTGGCGAAAGCTCTGGGCATCGAACAGCCCAGCGTGGGCATTTTGAACGTGGACGGAGCCGTCACCACGGAGCGTTCCCTGCGGGAGCTGGAAAAAGAGGGCTACACCATTAACTGGGCCAAGTCCAGCCGAGCAGACGGGCAGGCCATCATGCGGGGTAACGACGTTTTGGCCGGCACCCCCGATGTTTTGGTCACCGATTCCCTCACGGGGAACATCATGGTCAAGATGCTCTCGGCCCTGAACACGGGAGGCAGTATCGAGTCAGTTGGTTACGGCTACGGCCCCGGTGTGGGTGAAGGCTACCAGCAGATTATTAACATCGTCTCCCGGGCCTCTGGTGCACCGGTAATCGCCGGCGCCCTGGAGTTTGCTGCGGAGATGGCCCGGGCGAAGCTGCCCGCCATCGTAACTGAAGAGCTGACCCAGGCCAAGCTTATGGAACAAGATAGCGCAGGCACTGTGGAAAAACCACCGGTGAAACCGGTGGATCAGGAGATCACAGGCATCGATGTCCTGGAGATCGAAAGCGCAGCGGAGGCGCTCTGGAAGGAGAACATCTACGCCGAGGCGGGTATGGGCTGCACGGGGCCTGTGATCATGGTGGCGCCGGAAGATCTGGAGGCAGCCAAACAGAAACTAAAGGAGCTTGGCTTTCTCAGCGAATAACTACGGCCGAAACAAATGAAGGAACGTGCAGCGCACGTTCCTTTTTTTCTGCCAAACAACGCCCAAGCTAACGGGATGTGGAAGCCAGATCCACTGTGACCGACCCAAAATCGGACTTGATCACGACAGGGTGCTGCCCGTCGCCGTGTTTTCCCCTTGCAGTGGTCATGTTCTTCTGCACATCGCGCTCCACAGGGGCATTTCCCGTCAGAGAACCGTTGCTCACCTCGATCTGAAAATCATAACCGCCATCCACGGGCAGCAGCTGCACCCGGCTGGTGGAAAAGGCGCTTTCCAGGGTAAGGGGACCGGCTATGTTGTGCAAGCCAACGTTACCAAACTGGTTATCAACCTGCAGCGTGCCCTGGAGTCCCTGTACCGATACGTTGGAAAAACGAGTCACCAGTTTCAGAAAGCCCACAAAATCCGCCACTTCCACAAAGCCGTAATCATACTGCACCGTCACTTCCATGCCCGAGGGCACTTCCGCTTCGAAACTTAAGCCCGCCTCCCCACTCTGTCCCAGGTCTGTACCCACCAACTCATAACTGAGCTCAGAGTGGGAGGCGGCTTCCACCACCTCAAAGGCTGCCAAATCCCCTTCCCGTTCAGCAGTAATGGTGGCGGAAACCACCAGTTCGTCCCCGGCGCCGGATTTCAGCTTCACAACGCCCAAGCCTCCCTTGAGCACCAGGGAAGTCAAGCCGGCTTGGGGCCTGCGGAACACTTCAGTCCTACTCGCTTGGGGGTCCATGAGCGGGCTCGGTCGGATCTCCAACTCCACGGACGGCTGGCGGGAGCTTGGATCTTCAGGCCTATACCAGGCGTCCAGCACAAGGAGCAGGGTGAGGAAAGCCAAAAGCACCACCGTTATACTGCGAATTTTCACTGCTCATCCCCCCTTCATCGCAGCGGCTAGAGTTCAAACTCCACCACCGTGCTGAATTCTTCCGCGTCCATTTCCCCTGACCTGACCTGGGCCAGGATGGTGATCTCTGCCCGGTACTTGCCGGGCTCTGCGGGTCGGCCCAGCTTATCCTTGCAGTCCCAAACATGGATCCAGGAGAGAGATTCACCTGGCCGCAGCTCTTCAAAGATCAGGGCCATGGTGAAAAACCTGCCCTCGGAAAAGCGGTACACCTCAGCGCCGTCCTCATCGGTTACAACCAGCTCAAACTGCTGTCCCGAACTGAACAACAGGCTGCTGGGAACATCGTAGATATTCCTTAGGGAGAAGGAAAACTTGGCTCCCTCTTCCAGCAGCTCTACCCCTGCCTGCAGCATCTGGTCACCACCTTCCGGATCCGTGTTAACCACAGAAAACAGAATACACGAAGTCACTGCCAGTACCAAAAGCCACCGCCACGACATCTAGTTCAC
>FIZK01000064.1 GCA_900018335.1 uncultured Clostridia bacterium
TGCTCTGGAAGCCGAGAAAATCCATGCCGCCATGTACGATGATGCCAAGAAGACGGTCATGGAGAAGCAGGACATCGAAATCGGCACCATCTACGTCTGCGATGTCTGCGGCTGGACCCATGACGGCGAGCTGCCAGAGAAATGCCCCATCTGCCAGGCTCCGCAGAGCAAGATCCTAGCATTTTAACCGGGGAGGCTGATCATGCAAACCTTAAACATCAAGATTGGAGGGCAGGCGGGGCAGGGTTTGGTGTCCGTAGGCACCATCCTCCTCAGGGCGGCCACCAAAGAGGGATGGCATCTCTTTGCCCACCAGGATTATGAATCCCGCATTCGCGGCGGCCACAATTTCTTCCAGATCCGCCTGGCGGATGGACCTGTGGCCTCCTGGGAGAACGACATTGATGTGTTAGTTGCCCTCGACGAAACCACCATTACTCGGGAACTGGAGGAAGTAAGACCGGGCGGCGTGGTTATCTATGATCCAGATGTTTTAGGTTCCGAAGCGAAAAAACTAGTAGAACAACCCAATTGCATCGGTCTGCCCTTTGCCCGTGTCGCAGAAGAACTGGGCCAGCCCAAGATCATGGCCAACGCCGCAGCCGCGGGTGCCGTTTGGGCGCTGCTCAGTGAAGAGATTACTGTTCTCCACGAGACTTTGGCTCTGCTGTTTGGCGACAAAGGCGATAAGATCGTGTCGGGGAATCAGCAGGTGGCTTCCGCGGGGTTCCAGCGAGTGAGGAACATTGTCGGCGCGAAGCCAAGGCCTGAGAAACCTCGGTACCCAGGGCCGCGCCTGGTGCTCAAGGGCAATGATGCCCTGCCCCTAGGCGCCCTGGCTGCCGGCGTGAAATTCATGAGCGCCTATCCCATGACCCCGTCCACGGGTGTAACGGAGTTCATCGCTCAGTACGGCGCAGAAGCCAAAGTTGTGATGGAGCAGGCGGAAGATGAGATCAGCGCGATCAACATGACCATCGGCGCCAGTTTTGCCGGGGTGCGGGCCATGACTGCCACCTCAGGTGGAGGTTTCGCCCTGATGACGGAAGCCTTAAGCTTAGCGGGCTCCGCGGAGATCCCCGTTGTGGTGGTGAACGCCATGCGGCCGGGTCCGAGTACTGGGCTGCCCACCCGCACTGAACAGGGAGACTTGCGGTATGCCGTGGCCATGTCCTTCGGGGATTTCCCCAGGGCCGTTCTGGCTCCCGGGGATGTGGAAGAGGCCTTTTACCTCATGGCCCATGCCTTTAACCTGGCGGAGGAATACCAGATGCCCGTGGTGGTCTTAAGTGACCAGCATCTCGCCGATTCCTATGTAACCGTACCGCCCTTCGATCTGAGCAGAATCGAAATCAGGCGGGGCAGGGTGGTTTCAGGCGCAAAGGCCGGGCCGGATTACCTGCGCTACCGCTATATAAAAGACGGCATCTCGCAGCGCCTCTACCCAGGGTTTGGGGAAGGGTTGGTGGTGAGCGCCGGTGATGAGCACGGGGAAGACGGGCATCTCATTGAGGATGCGGAAACCCGCCGCAAGATGATGGAAAAGCGCATGGCCAAACAGAGACTGGTGGAAGAGAACGCCTTGGGGCCTGTGCTCTGCGGAGCAGAGGATCCCGAGATCATGCTCATTGGCTTCGGCTCCACCAAGGGAGCCATAGCCGAGGCAGTGGAAATCCTCAACAGCCGCGGCCTAAGAGCCCAGGGAGTTCACCTGCCGCAAGTCTTTCCCTTGCCCAAGAGCCTAGAGCAGTTTCTGCAGCAGCCTGCTCAGAAGTTTATCGTGGAAAGCAACTATTCCGGACAGCTGGAAGACCTGATTGCCGCCCGTTTCGCCGTGAGGCCCACGGGCAGCATTAGGCGTTATGATGGACGCCCGATGAACGCCAAGTATATCTTGGACAGGCTCCCGGGAGGTGAGTGCCATGGCAGGTAACCAAGGATTTGTGGTGAGCAGAGAAACGGCCTGGTGCCCGGGGTGCGGCAATTTCGGCATTGTCAGGGCCCTGGCCAAGGCACTGAATGAACTGGGGCTGAAGCCCAGCGAAGTGCTCTATGTTTCCGGTATCGGTCAAGCGGGTAAACTGCCCCATTACATCAGCGGCAACGTGCTGAACACACTGCACGGTCGGACCCTGCCCACGGCCACCGGGGCCAAGCTGGCCAACGGCGATTTGACCGTCATCGCCATTGGTGGTGATGGCGACGGCTACGCAGAGGGCGGGAATCACTTCCTCCACGCCATCAGGAAGAACGTGAACATCACCTACATCGTCCACGACAACCAGGTGTTCGGACTCACCAAGGGCCAGGCTTCACCCAGGAGCGATCAGGGGATGGTTACCGCAACTACTCCCACAGGAGTGTACAACGAACCCTTTAACCCCCTGGCCACAGCCATCACTCTCAACGCCGGCTTTGTGGCCCGCAGTTACGCGGGGGACCAAGAGCATTTAGCCCGTACTCTGCAGGCGGCCATCCAGCATGAAGGTTTTGCCTTGGTGGACGTTCTGCAGCCCTGCGTGACCTTTAACAGGATCAACACCTACCAGTATTTCCGGGAAAGGGTGTATGACCTGGATCAAGAGGAAGGTTACGACCGCACAGACCGCCAGGCTGCCTGGGCCAGGAGCTGGGAATGGGGAGAGCGCATCCCCATTGGTATCTTCTATCAAATCCAGCGGCCCACCTTGGCGGATAACTACGGGGAGATCTTGACAACCCCTTTGGTCAAGCAGGAGCTGTCGCCTGGCATTGTGGAGGAGCTCTTAAGGGAATTCCAAATAGGTTGATAGTGAGCGGGGGATCAGTGGATCCCCCGTCTTCTTTGCTTAACAGGGTTTTCTCGGTGGGTGTCGAAAGAGGGCAAGAGACAGGATGAGGAAAAGGAATGAGTGAAGTGGCTGTGAATCACATCCAGAGCTTTAGTAAGGGTACCGTTCTCTTCTCACTAGGCGATTCCGCTTCAGCGGCATACTTCATTCTGGAGGGCAAGGCCCTGGCGATCAAAGGCGAGCAGCAGGTGGCCTTGGGTCCAGGCGGCTTTTTGGGTGCCGCAGCCTTCTTCAAGGAGGCTGCCCATACCTACACGGCTGTCTGCTCCACTGAGCTGAAAGTGCTCGTGGTTACCAAGGAAACCAGCCGGGCCATTGTGGCTGGGCAGCCCGCCATCGCTTTGGCCCTCATGCGGGAATTGGCCCTGCAGATTCCCCAAACAGAAGAGCTGGTCTTTTTCCAAGGGCGCCTGGAGGAAAAGGCGGAAGGAGTCTCCGCCCAGCAGATCCTGCCTGAAGGACATCCCGTGTTTGCAGGCAGCGTGCCCGTGGAGTACGGTGAGCTTGTCTTTCCTGTGGAGGTGGAGTGCCGCGCCTGCCAGACCAAGTTCACGGCGATGCGCCCCAGGACGTCCCGCCTGCAGCTGCAGGAGCAGCGTCCTGACTTCCGCAATGTATACCGCAACTTCGAACCTAACTTCTTCTACATCTGGGTCTGCCCCAAGTGTCTGTTTGCCTATCCCGAGAGGCAGTATAACAGGGTTTCAGCAAGGGCGGTCAGCCGGTGGCAGGAGGCCGTGGCGGCCAACCCTCCCCAGGCCTCTTTTGAGTTTGACACCCCGCGGACCATCCACCAGGTCATTGCCTCTTATTTCTTAGCCCTGAAAACCTACGAGGTCACGGGGGCTTCCCCTGACCTGTGGGCCAATCTCTGGCTGCGCTTGATGTGGATCTACGAGGATCTAGAGGCAGAGGAGCTGGCCCTTCAGGCCGCGGAGAAGGCCCGGACGTATTTTGCCGAATCCTTAGCCACCACCGCCCGCAGCGCCGCGGGTGATCAGCGGCTGTATCTGATCTTGGCTGAACTGGACTTGCGCTTGGGCAGCCGGGGCGATGCCTACCGCAATTTCCATGCGGCCGCCACCATGACAGGAGGCGATCCCCGCATCAAACGGATGGCCTCGGACCGGATTCAGGATCTGCGGGCTGAATAAAGGTGGAGTCTCAAGGTGATTGTCTAACCCGCTGAGGTGTGGTATAATACAAAAGAACTGAGTGGCCCCGTAGCTCAGGGGATAGAGCAGCGGTTTCCTAAACCGTGTGTCGCAGGTTCGATTCCTGCCGGGGCCGCCA
>FIZK01000065.1 GCA_900018335.1 uncultured Clostridia bacterium
TCCCGGAAGGATTCCAGGAATACCAAGGCTTTGCGGGGATTGACGTTGTAGCTGCCATCACCGCCGCGCTCCACAAAATAGTCTAGGTTCACATCAAAGACCAGCTCAACAACGGTGTCCTTGGCTACGACGAGATCCAGCTCGGGCTTCAACTCACCGCTCGGTACGTTCAGGGCCAGCTGACTGCCGTCTGCCAAGACAACGTAGTTGTAGAGAGGTCCGTTGGCTTCATTTTTCCTAAGTTCAAAGCGGATCTCCGTGATCTTCCCGGCGGGGATGGTCTTTTCCCCAAGGAGTCGCTCCTTGAACCTGAGGCCTTGGAGGTTGAGCGCGCCTTCAGATTCCGGGACTTGGAGCAGCGTAACCCACTTGCCATCTATCCGTGCAGTAACCCTGGCCACATTCACCCAGACCTCAGCGATCTCCTCCTGAGCTGAAGCGTGGAGGGTCAGGGGAGAGGTGGTCGCAGTGTGGGTAAGATAGACGCCCACTTGGGCGGTTCCCCGATCTGGCGATCCTCCTAAACAGCCTTCCAAGGTCAAGGATAAAAGGGCTAGTGCCAACAGCTTTGCTTTCACGTCCGTTCTCCTTTCCTGGGCCGTATTCAGTACAGGTGTGCAAGCCCTTTCATAGAATCCGCACGCCGCGCTGCTGGGCTGCGGGTGGTAAGAAACTCATTGACAGGTAAAAAAAGGAAAAACACCTGCTTGGAGGGGCTATTTTTTTCTCTATCGCCTGTTGTACGTAGGAATCCGGCAAAGTATGGATAATTATAGCATTAACTTCCAAATAAGGAGGCGGACTAATGAGCCGCAAATTACCCATTGTTGTTTTGAGTGTCGTCGTTGTACTCTCGTGCAGTATGTTGGCGTGGGCTCAGGACCTGTGGAATTACAACGTCTTTCCTTACGACTATGAGAAGTTCGTCTATGAAGTGATCAATTATACCAAGTCTTGGGACTGGGACACGGATGAAGAAATCATAACCGAGAAGAAGTCTATCCAGGTTACGGAACTGCGCAAGCTGGATGGGGAGAATCACGAGGTAACCCAATCCTTCACTAATGTGATGGAATCGGAAAAGCTGTTCAACGAGTTAAGTTTCCTGGGCGGGTTGTCAGGCCTATCGCTGCTCATGAGTGGAGATTGGTTTGCCGAAATGATGTTTGTCGGTTTGTGGGCCGCCGATCTGGACCTTGAGGTGGGCAACACCATGCAGACCTTTGACGGTTCCAGGGTGCGCGTCGTGGAGGAGCAGACTGTTGCCGGCGTCAAAGGCTACTTGGTGCGGAAATCCATCCGGGAGACAGACGATGAAGGCAACAGAGTGGACATCCTCACCTCCGAGTGGGTGATCGCACCAAATGTGGGCTGGCCCCTGAAGCTGGTTATGTACTCCGAGGGTGAAGTAGTCTCTTCAATGACGCTCATCGAATACGAGCGCAGATAGGGCAAACATGGAAAGGAGCGGCTGGCTTAGGCCAGCCGTTTTCACGTTCTGGGCGTTCTTGACGGTCTAAGCTAGAAAATGGTAAACTAAATTTGACCTACCGGTTAGTCAAAGTGGGGGAGAACATATTGAACGCTGACCATACACTAGAAGCAAAGGCCCGGATCCTGCAGGCAGCCAGGGGGCTCTTTTCCGAAAAGGGTTATGATGCCACTAGGGTGCATGAGATTGCCGCGGCCGCGGGCGTGAACAAGGCCCTGATCTATTACTACTTCCAAAACAAGGAGGACATCTTAGACAGCATCATCGACTCGCTCATGGCGGGGGTATATGGAATCACCCTCGATTTTGTCA